>JBJTMR010000260.1:0-41018 GCA_046070625.1 Bdellovibrio sp.
CTTGGTTTTCCATATGTATTATAGAACTTCAAAAAGTTTGTAGTAAGACCTGCATTTGCCAAGCTTGTAAATGCGTACACTGCTCCGGCATTGGCTCCTTTAGTTGAGTCCCCTACAGCGCCAATAATAACGTCTTTTAACCCATCCCCGCTGACATCCGCGACAGCAATGCTTTCCGGATAGAGACCCATAAAATAGTTCGAGCCAACGGAGTTTGAACGAAGTAATGTCGGCGCACACGCCTGCTTCGTTGGATTATTATTAACGGTAAAGGAAGTACATCGAGGCAGACTGTCATTCCAATCTAAGTCCTTATTAGTTGGTGTCGTCGCATCGATTTGATAGAACGGATTAAATTCGTAATAGCGGAATGGGTTGCCATAAAAAGTCCACAAGGCTCCCGAATTAAGTAACGTATCATTTTGGAAATAACTGGCAACGACAACAGCATCGCCGTATCCGTCACCATTCGTATCTGAAAAAGAAGACCGTGGGTTATTATTGGAATCATAGCGAGACGGATCGCCAACCAAGGCCACTGCCGTGCCAAATCCAGGACTTTTCAGTGCATTTGTGCCACCCGATTTGTAGTAACTCCGCGGAAAAAGAACTCTGAAAGAATCTTTATTTATCGCGCAAGAGTAGTGCTCCCCAGCGCTCATGTTGCGACCACCACACTGCCAAAAGGTACTGCGGCTTGGAGTCTCTTGAACACCCGCAGCCGGTGGGCCAGCCACCGCTCCACGACCAAAATAAATATAGGCGGCACCAGGTGTAGACCCCACGCCAATGCTTCCACCATCAAGAGGCAAGCCGTAATAGTTCGTGCCCACTGTGCCACCCCAACCACCCTCTGTGAATGGCGTAATATAAAGGCAGTTTAGAGGACAAGTCCCATTACCACCCAGAGGCTTTTTGAGCGTCCCAATGTTTGCATAACGCTCACCTGGAGCACCAACAATCATGTCGGCACCACCCACTAGCTTATCGTTGGAATTGCGAATTTTATATTTACCATCAACATCCACACCGCCCGCTACAGAGTAGCCAAATAGCTGTCCACCGTGTGGAATCGGCGCAAAGATCTTTAAGAATCTAAATTTTTCATCACTGGCACTTGGAATACCGGTTGCCTTAGGGGTTTCATAGCCCAAACCACTTTTTGAACCAAAAAAGACTGCTACATACCCAGCATCATATGCATATCTGGCCTCACCCGTCGTCTGAGGAGCAATCGCTCCATCAAACGAAGCCCATGGAGCTCCAACTGCTAAATCGTCATATCCATCAGCATTGAAATCCCCGATAAATGAAACGGAGTAACCAAATTGACTTGCATGGCTCGGAACAATCAATGAAGGATCAAATGATGAAGATGGGTATAGCTTCATATTCGGCCATAGCATAACCGCAGAACAAGTCGCACCTTCAACCAGACCGTTACAAGTTTCAATGTTCTGTTGAATATCTTTGATTTGCGATGGCGTTGATAATCCTTTTCCACTACCGAAGAAAACAAAGGCGGCACCATCTTGTCGACCGTTTGGCGTAACATAGGTTGGGGCGCCCACAATAAGATCCTGGCACTCCTTACCTAACAGTGTATCTCCGTTTAGATTTCCATTTCCCGATAAGGACTTACCGAATTGCGAAGTTTCCGTAAGATCATTGAAGGTCAAAATCTGCGGGTCAACACCCGGTCGAAGGGGATTACGGCTTGGTGTTCCGGATGTATTTAGAGAGAAAACCCCCGTTGCAATATTTTTTGTCGAGTAATAAACGTAAACCGCACCTGCTTCCGCCTGCGTCACGCCCAAAGACGACAACGAAATCTTCGGCATACCAACTGCAAGGTCTGGATAGCCATCACAGTTGAAATCACCTGAGGTCATGGATTCGCCCATAAAGGATACACCAGCACCCAATGCAGAAACTGGTAAAGACTCCTTAACTCCCAAAATTCCTTTGATGTACGTGGTCAGTTTATCAAATATCAATGTCTCCGTCGTACCACTTTCGCTATAGGTCACCTTCAAAGACAAATTTTCAACTTTACCATTCGTAACGCCACCACCTGGAGAAAATACGATCGTCCCAGCTCCCGTCAAAGGATCCGAGATTGGTGTATTTCCAGAATACATTCGAGATACATAGTTTTCATTTTTGTAAGTCGAATTAACAATAGGCGTGACCTTCACCGAAGGTAAGGAACCAATTGAAATGGCGCTCAACTGATAAAGCGGGGTCGGGAACGTCGAGTTTGTAAAAATATTAACGGCCTTCGTAGGACGCCCATAAGTTTCATCAAGATACTGAACTTGAACTACAAAATGATAACGAGTCGAACCCTCTAAGCCGCGAAAGATATACTTCGTATCGCTGGTTGTGTAATCTGCCAATGCCCAATTATTGGTGTTTGCGGCCGTGGGATCTTCATATTTTTTATAAAAAATTTGATAGCCCAAAACATGGGGCGCATAAACCCAAGAGAGAACAAGATTGCCATCTGCATCCTTGATTACTTTGTCGACTCCTTCGAAAGGAGACAAAGTTGAGACTGTTAATTCTTTATTCCCGCCGACTGACTTTGATCCGTCCGATGCAACAACTTTAAAAGTATAGCTCGTCGATGCCGTCAAATTACGAATGATCACGCTGCCAAAAGAAGTCTCTGTAAGAGGCGTCGTCGAGTTGCTGCTATAAACCTTATACATTTTATAGCGATCATGTAAATTCCACGAAATTTTAATGGCTGTTGGCGATATTGCCTCCACCTCACTAATCCCCGTGAAGTCTTTTAAAATACTTCCTGTTTCAACCTTTTCTGTACAGGCAGCTAAAGAGATCAAAATGCATCCCGCAATGATCCCTTTTAAAAATCTAGTAAAGAACATAAACGACTCCTGTCGAAAAAGCCTTACCCGAAGGGTGACTGCGTCCTGGTGAAGCTAACAGCACATCCTGTATCCCATCACCATTAATATCTCCTGCTGGAGAACCGGAAAGATACGAATACTCGTACTGTTCACGCTGAGGTAAATAAATTAAAGCCGGCTCGCAAGTCGCCGCTGAACCACCATAACATCTCGGTGTTGTCGTCGGTGTGGAGTCGATTCTTAAGCCTAAGGGGCCTCCATAGAAAACAACAAAAGCACCTGTGCTATTTAAAACTTCATCAAGATCGTATTGCTTGCCCGGCACATTGACGATCACATCTGCATAACCATCAGAATTGAGATCGCCAACAGCTCCTAGGCCATATCCAAAGCCATCAACTACACCAGTCAAAGGCGCGGAAAATATATCGGGCGCTGCTCTTTGGGCTTTCAAACTTGCAGCCGTCGCATGCATGGCATTGTTAGGCAAACCACCAACGCCAGCACCAAAGAAATCCGTTGAGGCAATATTCGCGGCACCTGCAAAAGCATAGGTGGCACCAACTTGTCCTCCATAGAAGGCATAGACAGTTCCATAAGTGGTCACCCCAGAAATTGTGACCGGACGAGGGGCAGATACAACTAAATCAGACACGCCATCGCCATTGATATCACCTGGAGCCACTACGCTATAGCCAAATGCTTCACCAGCTTTAGCTCCTTCTATTTTTTGATCGGGAGTGTACTTAAGTCCTCGCGTGCTTCCTTTATATAAATAAACTCGACCTTTGGTGGAGTTATATTCGGGATCCGCCACAACCAACTCATCCATAAATTCACTGCTTGGACTATCCAGCGATTTCAAACCCGCAAGGCTCCACCCAAACAGCGTTCCGCCGGCTGGTTCCGTTGAAAGCAACATTTGAACCTTACAAACTGCGGGAGTCGTTGCTGTACAAGGATTTTGCACGACGATATCAGCCGCAGCCCCCCCACTATCCTGCAATAGAGTTCTTCCGTTAATTCGATTTGTTTGAGGACCGTCGCTAGATCCGTAGAATACAAACACTCGACCTCTGTTGGCTGTGGTATAAAGAATTGATCCAACCTGAACATCGATGGACGGAATGTCTTTAGTATCTGTGGCCACTGCAAAGTCGGAATATCCGTCTCCATTAAAATCACCGTAAGTGACAGAGCGGTTTGACGGGTCAAACGAAGAAATAGACAAAGATGACGTCGGACTTTTTCCAGCCATATTCGTGTTGTGGAAAGAGATACCATATGGATCTCCACCTCGGGCAAAACTCAAAGCATTTTGACCAACTGGCGACACGGATGGGACACTAGAATATACTAATCCACCTGAAGATCCGTAATAAATGTAAGTCCCCTTGCTGCCTATGATCATTATGTCATCGTAGGCATCGCCATTGACAGATCCCAGCCTATAGAACTCAGTGCCAAACCCAG
Organism: Bdellovibrio sp.; assembly: GCA_046070625.1. Classification (GTDB taxonomy): domain Bacteria; phylum Bdellovibrionota; class Bdellovibrionia; order Bdellovibrionales; family Bdellovibrionaceae; genus Bdellovibrio. Next base: position 4,350 of record JBJTMR010000260.1, read on the forward strand.
GATCCAAATCTACGACAAGTTTTAATGGCGCTAGTGCAAAGGCCGGGTTGCGAGATGGAGCAGGTGTAGTGATCAAGCCGTTCGCGCTGCCGTAGAAAATTGCCAATTCAATGGTTGTACCGACTGAAATTTGTGTGACGACATCTTGATATCCGTCACCATTTAGATCGCCGATGACTTTCGCACGTTCAAAGTGATAGTTGAGTTCTTTACTAAAGTTCACATTGATCGTCTTATTTGGCTCCGATACCGCTGATGCAAAATTTCCCGTGGAGTGATAAACGTAAGCGGCACCATTATAATATGTCGCTATAGAATTAAATGGAGCGCCCGCAATCAAATCACCCGATCCATCACCATTGAAATCAGCGCCCGCAACACCACCCAAACCAAAGTTTGCCGATGGTGAAAGATCCTTCGCGTAAATGATCGAAGCCCCGAATGGATTCACTCCACCGCTGTACCAAGTACAATTTGAAGAACAGTTCGTGGCATCATTATCTGACAACTGAGGACTGTCGATACGGGTTGCGCCCTCATACCCCAACGCCGACACATCCGGTTTAAAAAGATAAACGACTCCACCATTTGTCACAGTCTGTCCGTTGACACCCGTGACCTGGCGGAACGGGGCAGAAACGCCCAAAGATGGCAAGCCTCGAGAAATGGTCTCGATATCGGCGATCGTCCCCAAAGCATATCCAAATTGAACTGCATATTCCGCAGGGTTCGTATGTATCACTTGGTTTTCACAGTGCTTCAGAGCTCCTGTGGTCGCATTTGTATTTCGAGAATCACATGCAACGCGATTGATCGCTGTTACAACCTCTGAGGGAGCTAAAATCGCACTTATACCACCCGTCGTATAATCATTCGAACGAGGCGTGACATAGTAGCCGAACACCACTCCGGCATTCGCATTGCCATTCACTGTCGACGTCGGTGCACCAACGAATAAAGCGCCATTCACATTCGGTGTCGTATTGGCGACGCCGATAATGTTAGTTAAAGGATATCCATTTTGGTTGGGCACCCCTAAGATACTAAAGCCATACCCCGCCACCGTGATGTAAGAACCCTCAGCAGATAAAGTTGGATAGGATTCTTGGCAGGTCCACGCAGAAATTTTTTGTAAGTCACCCACCGTGGGCATTTGTGCTTTACAACTAATGACGGATCCGCGCCCCGAAGCGCGGGCCGAGACCCCGATGACCAAATCATCACATTTTGTAAAATCATACCCTTTCGAAAGAGGCGCCGGGGATGTTTCTCCAGGATAAGGTGTGGCACGGAATGTATAAGTACCGTTCACACAAACGCGAGAGTTAAATGCGGTTCCCAGGGCCCCGCCAAAGTTTTCAGCGTTACTTTTTCCCGCAAATGTTCCGTCCGTCAAAGTGGCGTTCACATCAGAGACCAGTGTTTCGGCTACAATTGGAGGGAACGCATAAGCGCTATTTTTTGGAAAAATTCCCATTCGCGAACCACGAAGGACTTGCACCTCGCGTGTTACGGGATTCGTGTTTGTCGTAATTCCTATCGCCAAGTCATCGAAGCCGTCGTTATTATAGTCTCCAAAAGTGATGGAGTTCACGAGTTTCGTCCCAGCATCTTTAATTTTGACTGGACGACATTTAAACGATCCTGGATCACAGGTCGTTTCATTTAGGCCGTTGGAAGAACCACCTGAACCAGTCACAAGACCGCGTACTGGATCTCCAAAGACAACATAAACAGATCCATCATTCGCTGCAATTGCTAGATCATCACATTTATAGATATTTTTAATTTTATTGATATTCGCTGGCGGAACAGCCGGAGTATATAAATCATCACACAGCCCAATACGATTAGCCTTAGGATCTGCAAGATCTGTATAACGGCTAAAACAATCACCATTTACATTTCCGACAGCCAAAGCCTGTCCAAGACGGGAATTAGAAGTCATCCCAGGGTAATAAATTAATTGAGGATCCGGGAAAGAGGCATCGGCATTAGGAGTTCCATCCAGCTTCAAAGCCGGAGCAGGATCCACAGGATTACCGTTAGAGTCATAGCCCGGAGGCGCATCATAACCATAATAAACAACTATGGCGCCAAAAGATTGAAAATGCTGATCAGTAACGATCGGAGTCGCACCCGGAGCGCTAATTGCTACATCAGGCAAGCCGTCACAATTAAAATCACCAACTACAACCTGTCGACCCAGTTCTTGTATTCCCAAGCCATTATTTACAAGGCGCGGAGTTAACGGCGGAACAGCACCCGAACCTTCCAATGCCCGGACTAATGGCTTCTTAAGATTTCCAACTCCATCCATCCCAACTTCTACGATCGTCACGGCTCCAGAAGGTGCAGTAACTTTTGCATAGATATTTTTTAACCCCGGAGAGATGGGAATAATCGATCGAAAATAGTCGTTCCCAGTCACCGTCGCCAAACGGATATCGGTGAACTTTTCAAAAATTTCAGTGGTATAGGAAGAGTCTCCCCCGGAAGTCCAAAACCATGGAAAATTCCCGACAGAGGCCATTTGCATTTTTACGGTCGGCAGATTGGCGAGCTGAGACTGAACAAGAACACACTGTGCTTTTGAGTTCAGATAGGCTTCACTCATATTTAAAGGTTCAAACGTATCATCCCCATAAAATGCCATCGCCCAAAAGCAATATTTCGCACCCGTTGGAAGATTCGTCACAATAGCACTGCCTTTATTAATGGCAGTTGCCGCCGGGGTTGTTAGATCCCAGGTCTCTGATTCCTTTTTAGAAAACACTTTGTAAGTGACACCCTCACCATTTTTGATCCACGAAACTTCTACCGATCCATTCGCCTGAGCACTCACTCCTCCGTTAGAAATTCCGGTAAAGTGCCCCATCGTTTTCACGGTAAGAAACTTATCAAAACCGATTTCATCGGCGCCCACGGCTGTGACTCCGCTGACAGAGAAGTCGTAAAAAGTTTCAGAATCTAAGCCGGTTACGTTTGCAGTTGCAAAGGTCTCTGTCTGCCGTGGTACACTGAACCCACGCTGATAAATGCGATACTCACTAAAGCGAGCTTGCAAGGGCCAAGATAACCTTACAGTGGTTGGAGAGATTGCAATTGCTTGTTGAACGCCATCAAACTTTGATGGAATCGATGTACCTTGCAAACCTGCGTTATTACACGAGGTCAGGGTCACCAAAATGACGAACAACAAGAAGCTGTGAAAATATCTCATAGCCTTCAGTTTATATTCACGAAATGCCAATTGGAATTAATCTCATTCCACGACTGTACCAAGATACAGCTTTAAAAACCGGCTTAAGATCGAATCAATTCGCAACACTTGCCCTGTCAAAACGCATTAATTGTTTAATGAGTTGCCAAGATCCAGAAATGGAACAACTTGGAACATGAATATCCGAACACCACGGAACATATAATGAAAACCAGGACCACTACCCAGAACATCATGGCTCACAAAGATTTAATACATTATCGTCTAAAGTATGAAAAAGATTGTCGTAGGATTCATCGTTGCAACACTTCTGGGTGGCACAATTTTCGTTTCAAAAAAATATCTCCTGTTCTCCGAAGAAGATTCAGAATCTTTAGGCAGACCGCTTGCAGTCATTCGAGAGATACAAAATGAAGTCCGTCACAAAAACAGCGGTGATTTCTTTTGGAAAACGTCTGCAGAGGGTAAAAAAGTATACGAAGGATCTCAAATTTTCGTAGGTCCAAAGTCCTCGTCACTTTTGGTATTTACAGAAAATTATAAAGCACGATTGAAGGCCGAAACCTTAATTCGAATTTCTAGAAATAACGAAGTGCCGAACTTGATCACGCTGAGCTTGAATGACGGCGGATTTAATTTAAAGAACGGAAGTTCATCGACAAGCCCTATTGTCTTAAACTTAGAAGACGGTAGCTTTAAAGTTGATGGAAAAAATGCCTACGATCTTCACATTCAAAAAAACAGTGGGAAGCTTTCTCTGGCATTGGCATCAGGAAAAATAAATCTTGAAGGCGTCCGCGGAGTCAAAGATCTCGAAGCTGGAAAGTCAGTGATCGTCAAAGAAAAACAATTATCTCAAACTGAAAATGGCAAAAAAGTTGAACTCTTTGTTGAAGAACTTCCTGCAGCAGCAATGAAACTCCTCGCACCTGGCGATGGAGAAATCATCCGTTCTAAAGAAGAGCCTATACTCCTCAAATGGGTCACTGATCAGCAAAACACTTTGCATCTTCAATACTCCTCAGATCCTGATTTCACTGAAAACTTTAAAGAAGTCGATGTCACCAGCCAAAATTTCTTCCCTGTCCTGCCCAAGGACCTTAGAAAAGATACGTTCTGGCGTTTGGTTGCTTATATAGATGGCGTGCCACACTTTTCCAAGATCTCCTTCTTTAAGTTCGGTGATTCGGAAACGGTGACTCTTCAATCTTCACCCCTAATCTTTGTTCGCAAGGGTCATTGGAAATATGAGGCTGAAGTCCTGAACAAAGAAACTGGCACCAACTATGAATTTCAAGTAAGTCGCAATTCTGAATTCAGTGATATTTTTGACGCATTCGTGGGCCAACCTCCTTTTTCTTCCCTACTAGATACCCCTGGAGATTTCTATGTTCGCGTCCGAAAAAGTTACGGCAAAGGCTTATTCTCAGGATGGTCGGCCACAGATAAAGTAACTATTCGCCCAGAACTTTCGGTACCACAATTAGAGCTTGCTGATCGCAAAGAAGACACGGTAGGAAACGTAATTGCGCAAGTCCGTTGGAACCAGGTACCCAATTCAATTGAATATACGCTTCAAAGTTCCGACTCCCCGGAATTTAAAAAGCCCTCGAATCAGAAGTCAGTCAAGGATCTGTCGACCTTCACTAAACAAAGTGGCAGCCAAAAATACTACTACCGTGTTTTTGCGAAATCTGCTGAAGGCGAGATTTCACCACCATCAAATATTCTCGTAATCGAAGGGTCTTCAGTTTCCAAGCTGGCGGCACAAGAAGACACGGCAAATAAACAACTAACTGCATCCGGCTCCATAAAAAACCTGAGTACGGACGACATCAATGCAAAGCTTCTGATTCCTTTAGATGGAACCATCTTTTACGTCGGTGATAAAATTCACTTTGAATGGGATCCATTCTTTTTGAACTCCTCTTTGGAAGTTTCGAAGGTGCAAAACTTCTCTCAAGACGTCGAACGCTTTGATGCAAAAGGAACAACAAGCCTTAACATTTCAACAACGAATCGCCTTGGAAAATATTACTGGCGTCTGGCTTACAGCTATGAAGGTAAACCTCAACTGACCAAGACCCAAACTTTCACTGTTAGCGAAGCAATCTCAACTCAAATTGAAAAGCTGACCTTGAGATTCATGGATCGTAATAAATGGGAACTTAATTTTAAAATCAAAGATTCTAAAGAACAGGAAGAATTCATCTTTCAAGCAAGTCTCGATTCCAACTTCCAAAAAGTAGAATATGAGCTTGCGGGAACACTCGGTAAGAAAATTATCATTTCAAAACCCGGTTCCTATTTTGTTAGAGCTCGCCGCAATTTTGGTTCCGCTAAAAACCAAAATTGGTCAAACGTGGTCACTTTATTCGTACGTCCGCCATTGGAGACTCCCGTCCTGGCGCGCCAGGAAGAGGTCCTTGCGTCCCCTGAAGTCATCAGTATCAAACTTGCCTGGAGCGATGTGAAATACGCTGCTCAGTATAACGTGGATATTGCGGACACCCCTAAATTCGGAAATATCAAAAAAACCGTCAAGGTTCCGGCCAATACCTACACTATTGAACATAGTGAAAAGCAAATTTCATATCTTAGAGTGACTGCAATTTCTGCAGAAGGTGAACGCTCGCAATCTTCGAATATCTTTAAACTCAAGGGCCTCTTGCCCGGCCCCTCTATTGAAAAGTATGAAATTGCTTTTGCTGATCTGGATAAAAAGCAAGACACCGATAAGCTCCACATTATATGGGATCATCGTAAGAACACCCAAAAGTACTTTGTAGAGATCTCTCGCACCGAAGATTTAAAAAAGACCTCTATCCACGAAACTCGGAATATCGAATTTTATACTCCGGTTCCTGAACCCGGGTGGTACTACTTCCGTGTTCGTCCTGAGTCCGACAATGCAGACTTCATTTATACTCCGACCACCGTATTTGCGGTTGAATATAAAAAACTAGATGCACTCAGCGCAGCCAAATTCGATTCCCCACGAGACGGCGAGTCCTTCGCCTTTAACAAAGGTAATTACCGAATTCAATTCCGTTGGGGACAAACTTTAGGGGCTGGTTGGTATGACCTCGAGTTTTCGAAAACGAAATCCTTCAGTGACAGCAAAACTTACAAAGTCGAAGCTCGTGATTTCTTACTTAGGCAGGGTCTCAGCGAGGGACAGTGGTTCTACAGGCTTCGGGGCAGAAACCCCAACCAGGCCTCCCCTTGGAGTGAAACACAATCTCTAATCCTCAAATAACAAAATCGCCATGAGTTAAAGCTCATGGCGATTTTCTGATTTAAACGATAGGTGGTCGATTAAACTATAACGAACTATGCGACTTCTAATTCACCAGCACCAATAGATGCTGCCAACTTCGCACGCAATCTAGTAACGGCTTGCGCATGCAGCTGGGAAACACGGGATTCCGTAACGCGCAGAACTTGCCCGATCTCTTTCAAATTCAAATCTTCGTAATAGTACAAAGAAAGAACCAAGCGTTGACGCTCTGGAAGATCTTCGATCGCTTGCGCGACCACTTCCTTAATATTCTTAACATTCAATTGGTTAAATGGAGAGTTCGTGCGGGAACCTTCCAAAATATCCATAATAGATTTTTTATCTGTATTACTGAAGGTCGTTGCCTGATCGATTGGCAACAAGCTCACCGGGCGGACTTGGTTAACCAAATCATGGAACTCATCAATCGAAACATTCAAAGCCTTCGCAACCTCTTCGTCGGTTGCCGTACGGCCCAAATCAGCTTCCAATTGAACCATCGTTTTATCTAGCAGCTTTGCTTTGTCACGGATCGAACGCGGCACCCAGTCTTGAGCACGAAGTTCATCCAGGATCGCACCACGGACGCGGAATTCAGCGTAAGTTTTAAATTTGTTATCGCGAGTGGAATCATATTTCTCGATAGCATCCATCAAGCCGATAACGCCTGCTGAAATCAAATCATCTAATTCAATATTAGATGGCAGCCTTACGGCGATTTTTTGAGCGATAAATTTAATAAGCGGAGCATATTCTTTAATAAGGTCGTCTTTTTTTGTCGGCGCGAGCTGACGTGGCTCATCTTTGTACTTCTTCAACAATGCCGCATTTTTCCCCATATTTATCCCTCTTGAAGTCTATGTTAACAAACAGACCAGTGCGCTGAAAGTCCAAATCTGTGCCGGCCTAGGATTCTATTCTTAGGCAAAACCAACTACCTGCTCCCAAAACATCTGCATACCTCCGCCAGCTTCAATATGCTTAGATGTCTTATCGATTTGTGCAGCAATTTGACGAATTGCCTTGGCTGATTCAGCACCCAAATCCTGTCTCACTATGAGACGCTGCATTTGATTTGCTTTTCTCAACACCACATCGTTGGGAACTGAACCCCAGTAATCAAGACCAATGTAGAGGAACTTGCTTACGACATCATTGAATCTCTTATACAAGCCAAGGCCTTCCTCTTCATCACGCACTTGATTGCAGATGATCGAGAAATGGTTAACCTTGTACTGCTTGTGCAGAACTTTGATCAACGCGTAAGCGTCTGCGAAACTCGAAGGATCCGGTGTGATAACCACACTCACCGTTTGAACCGCAGAATTTAGAAACAAAACATTTTCCGCAATGCCTGGTGCGGTATCAATCAATAAGTAATCAAAGCCCATAGGCAATCCACTAACAGCTTCCACCATGGCACGACGTTCGAAATGATTCATGTGATTGAATTCAACGACACCACTGCCGCCAGGGATCAGAAACACATCTTTGGAAACTTCCATCAAGATATCCTTCATTTCCTTTTGCCCAGAGATGATATCATGCATGTTTCCTTGAGATTTAACCCCAAACATAATATCAACATTGGCCATGCCCAAGTCGCCATCAAGGATCAAAACCTTCTTGCCCTTCTGAGCCAGGCTTAATGCGATATTCGCTACCAGTGTGGACTTACCGACGCCACCTTTTCCAGAAGTGATACTGATAGTACGCGTGCGATACATATTGAAAGCATTCAAGTTATTCATACGGCTTCAGCATCCTGCTGTTTGAGTTTTGTAATTTTAAAAATCAAATCCAGAAGGCGTTCCTTCGTAGCGAACTCAAAGTCCTCTGGAACTCGGGAACCGATACCAAAAGAGTGTAAAGGAATATCAAAACGCTTCATAAAGTTGTAAATAGTCCCGTGCTGAGTGGATTCATCCAAGCCTGAGAACACCACATCCTTATAACCAAGGACTGAATAACGACGGCCCAACTCTGTCGCATCCGCATCTTTGGTATTTGCGGACATCGTTAAGTGAATCTGGGCATTCAAAGCTTGCGGCGGCAAAAGATTGCGCAGCATTTGAATCTCTTCATTGCTTTTCAGACTTAATCCTGTGAAGTCCACCAACACACAATCAACATTTGCCAAATAGCGCATCAAATTGTGCCAATCATTCTGATTACGAATGACAGAGAACGGTACGTTTAGAATCTGAGCATAGATCTTCATCTGATCGGCAGCGCCCACCTTGAAAGTGTCAGTTGTAAACAAAGCCACTTTCTTACGTTCGCGCACAACCATATGACTGGCCATTTTTATCAGCGTAGATGTTTTTCCGCCGCCCGCTGGGCCTACAAAGCAGTGAATCTTTCCTGCAGTAGGACTTGCCGCTACCTTCGTTGCATCAAGCACATGACGAGCTACCCAGGCTTCAAGCAAAGACTTATTTTTAAGTTTTATCGCCGGAAGACTTTCTTGGGCTTTCAACAAGATGTCGGCCGCAATTTCCGGAGCCAAACCTGCAGTCGTTAGCTTTTCAAAAACAAAACTCAAATCATAATTAAGACCGTAGTCTGCACCCGGGTGCGAACTGATGAATGACTGAGGCATTTGTTGAAACTGTGTGATGACCTGCTTAAGGCTGGCAATTTCACTTTTCAAAGCGCGAATTTCTTCAGGCTCGGCCGTTGGCGTGATCTTCACTGGGGCCTGAACCGGAGCCGCCTTGCGAGGTGCAAAGTTACTTTCTTGTTCTTGAAATGCATTCAGAGCTCGTTGCGCTGCTGTTTTTACACGCTCTTCAGACATTTTTTGCTGGCGCGCATATTGGTTCTCATCTTCGATTTCGATATAGCGACGTTGCGTAATGGGCGCCGGAGCTTGATTCTTTTGCGTGTGCTTATCCACCATTTTTTGGATAAGTTCTTTTTGCGCGCGCGCAGAACTGCCCAAAAACTTTTCGCGATCTTGCTCACGCAATCGGGATTCTGCAAATTTTTTCTTTTGCAGAGTTTCATCTGAAACCGCAGCGGTGATTTCCACGCTACCTTCACCAACCAAGCCGAAGCTTTTGTTGTTGTCGCGCGCGGAAAGGATAATGGCATCAGGACCCAGCTGGGTCTTCACCATCTCCAAAGCTTCCTTCATAGTACGGGCTTCAAATTTCTTAACCTGCATGGCTCATCTCCACTAGCGCAACTGATTGAACGTCTGCATCAGAAGTCAGCTCATTGTGCGAAAGCACAACCAGCTGAGGAATAAATCTTGATGTTAATTTATATAAATGACGGCGTGAAGTTGGGCTTGTCAGCAAGATCGGCTGACTGGCAACTTCAGGGTGGCTTTCCACCGCACGCGCGATTTCATTGATCAAACGATGAGCCGTATTAGGGTCCATCACTAACTGCACGCCTTGCTCTGTTTGCAACAGGGAGTTTGCAATGAGCTCTTCAATAACTGGGTGAAGTGTCATCACCGGGATATTGCCTTGATCCGTCGTATACTTGGCAGTGATACCGCGAGCCAGGCCACGACGAACAGATTCCGTTAATACTTCGGTATCTTTTGTTCTTGGCGCTTCGTCAGCTAAGGTCTCAAAGATCGTCAGTAAATTACGAATCGACACTTGCTCTTTCAATAAGCTTTGCATAACACGAACCACCGATCCCAGTGGCAACATATCTGGGATAAGCTCTTCGACAACTTTCGGATGAGATTTTTTGAAGTTCTCAATAAGCGTAGACGCCTCTTGGCGGCCCAACAACTCATGAGCATGAGTGCGAATAATTTCCGTCAAGTGAGTCGCCATAACTGTTGGCAAGTCCACCACCGTGTAACCAGCAAATTCCGCATCTTCTTTACGATTCGGTGAAATCCAAAGGGCATCCAACCCAAAGGCCGGCTCTTTCGTTTTAATACCATCGACAGAATCACTGACATTGCCCGGATCCATCGCCAATAAAGAATCAGGACGCAGAACCCCGCCGCCCACTTTATTGCCCTTGATCATCAAGCGGTATTCACCCGGTGCCAGTTGCAAGTTATCACGGATATGAATACTTGGAACAACGATTCCCAGATCCAACGCAAACTGCTTACGAATACTAACAATACGCTCGAGTAAGTCGCCACTTTGGTCAGATTCCACAATACTGATCAAACCATAACCAACTTCCAACTCGACCATATCGACTGGCAGCATGCTTTCGATATTTTCTTTTTTCGGAACATTCGAAGCCGCTTCCAACTGTTTCTTTTCATTGTCAGCTTTTTCAACTTTGTAGCGTCTCAAGACCCAAGATAGACCACACAAACCACCACCCATCGTTAAGAATGGAACTGTTGGAAGCCCCGGAATCACACCCATAAGAATCAATACGCCACCAGAGACCATAACGGCACGTGGGTTGACCAAAAGTTGACTCGTGACTTCTTCACCCATGTCTTTATCAGAGTTCGAAGTACGAGTGACAATCATACCGGCAGCCGTTGAAATGATTAAAGCTGGAATCTGCGCCAACAATCCATCACCGATCGTCAACATCGTGTAGTACTTCGCCGCTGTGCCGACATCCAAACCTTTTTGGATTACGCCAATACCCAAACCACCCAAGATATTAATAATCGTAATAATGATACCGGCAATCGCATCACCACGTACGAACTTGGAAGCACCGTCCATCGCTCCGTAAAAGTCTGCTTCCTGTTCGATCTGCTTACGGCGTTTGCGAGCTTCCGCTTCCGTGATGTGCCCAGAGTTCAACTCGGCATCGATCGACATTTGCTTACCTGGCATCGCATCCAAAGTGAAACGTGCAGCGACTTCGGCTACGCGCCCAGAACCCTTGGTGATAACCATGAAATTGATAACGATCAGGATCGCAAACATGATGAAACCGATGACATAGTTGCCACCGACGACGAAGTTGGCAAACGAGGCGATCACATCACCGGCTGCTTTTTCCCCTTCGTGACCATGAGTCAGGATCAAACGTGTCGTCGCCACGTTCAAGGACAAACGAAACAGGGTCGTCATTAATAAGAGCGATGGGAAGGATGTAAAATCCAACGCGCGCTCTGTATAGATACTTACGAGCAAGATCAAGATACTGATCGCCAACGAAAAAGTAAGAGAAATATCCAACAGCATCGGAGGCAGTGGAATAATCATTACCGCCAAAATTGCCAAGATACCAAACGCAATAAAGAGGTCAGTATTCTTAGTGTACTTTTCGAATCTCTTAAGAAATTGAAAAATGTCGTTCATTATCTTCTCTTCCTACGCAAGCGATAAACATACGAAAGAACTTCCGCCACAGCGACGAAAAGCTCTCTTGGAATCACTTGACCAATTTTCATGGTTTTAAAAATGGTGCGCGCTAGAGGCTTATTTTCCACGATTGGAATGTTGTTCTCTCTCGCAATTTCTTTAATTTTTTCTGCAACGTGATCTGCCCCCATAGCTACGATTTGCGGAGCCGGAAGGTTGTCAGAATACTTAAGAACCACCGCAATATGGGTCGGATTGGTAATAACCACGTCCGCTGTTGGCACATCCGCCATCATTCGCTTACTCGCCATCTCCCTTTGGATACGACGAATACGCGATTTGATCATCGGATCACCCTCGCGTTGCTTGTGTTCTTCTTTGACCTCTTGTTTGGTCATCATCATTTTTTTCTCAAGTTCCCAGCGCTGGTAAAAATAGTCAGCTCCGGCAAGAACCAACATCACGCCACCGACACCACCCAGAAGCTTCACGATAACAGCGCCTACGTAAGTGCAAATCTGCTCAATCGAGAAACTCATCATATAAGGAATTTGATGAACCTCTCCACGCAATAGGAAATACAATACCATCCCAATGGCTGCCATTTTCAAAATCCCTTTAAGGGCTTCGACCACAGCACGCAAACTAAAGACTCTTTTGAAGCCTTCCACTGGATTCATTTTATCAAATTTAGGAGTTAAAGCGTCTTCAACTTGTAAAAAGCCAACTTGTACGATTGATGAAGCCGCGCCCAGAATTGCTGCAATCCCCATAACTGGTGCCATAAGGATTAAGGCTTTTTCGCCATTGATACGCATAGCTTCTGTGAAGTCGCCGTGACGAATGGTATCCACCATGTCCGGACCAAAAGAATAATGGAAAAGTTCATAGAAGTTTTTGAAGAAAAAGCGACCCAACGCATACACGCTACCCGCCGCAGCCAGTAGTAATACTGCTGAAGCGAGTTCCTTTGTATGAGCGACATTTCCTTGTTTGCGAAACTCTTCCCGTCTCGCATCCGTCGCCTGTTCGGTCTTCTCGTTATCTTCCGACACTTCGTTCCTTCCTAGAACTTACTACAAGTGCTTCATGACCTTAAATAGATTACTAGCTGTGACTTCCACCAGTCCATTCATCTCCATCACCAACAACGGTAAACAAATAAACACAACGGTCATCCCGATCATGATGGTCACTGGCATACTTGTGACCAAGACATTGATCTGGGGCACGGCACGACCCAAAATACCCATTGATAAATTCACTAGCAAAATTGTGACCAACACTGGTGCGCACATTTTAATTGTCAGAATGAAAGCCGTTTGCCCGAATAGTGCGATTTCAGCAAACGGGCCCAGATTCAAGCTCAGTGAACTCACTGGAACCAGCGTGTAGCTTTCAGCAATCGCACGGATCAAGACATGATGCCCATTGATAGCTAAAAACACCAAAGTCCCCAGGGTCGAATAAAAAGACTCCATGGCATTTCCGCTTGAGCCGAGCATGGGGTTGAACATCTGTCCTGCACCCAAGCCCACACTCATGGCAATCAAGTCACCTACCATAGAGACAACGAAAAAGAACAACCGGGTTAAAAAGCCGATGACCAATCCAACGATCAACTCCCGCACAGCCAAACCAATGATTTCATTAGATATTACTAAGTAATCGACATGCCCAATTTTAACTGACGGATACAGCAAAGTGCTTAACACCAAAGAGAGCAAAATCTTCACTGGCGTATTCACCGTCGTGGAGCCAAAGAACGCTGACGACACAATAAAAGCCAGCATACGCAGTAGAACTAGCGCATACAGCAGAATCTGTGCTTCGGTCATCGCACTCCAGTTCAACATCAACTATTCCCTGACCATGGCTGGAATGTTATCAAACAATGTCGAGGTGTAAGTACTCATCACATCCATCATCCAAGGCCCTGCCAGGACAACAACCACTGCCACCACAATCATCTTTGGAATGAACGTCAAAGTTGCCTCATTGATTTGAGTCAACGCTTGAAAAATACTGACAGCTAAACCCACGACCAGAGTGCTGATCAAAAGTGGAGCAGCTAGCATCGCCGTAGTTCTTAAAGCATCTTGGCCTAATTTGATTACTAATTCTTCAGTCATCTTTCACCTCAACCGAAACTCTTGACCATGGAACCGATGAGCAAACCCCATCCGTCAACCAGGACAAACAGCATAATTTTAAAAGGCAATGAAATCACAACCGGCGGAAGCATCATCATCCCCATCGCCATCAATACGCTCGAAGCGACAATGTCGATCACCAGGAATGGAAGGAAAATAATGAAACCAATTTGAAAGGCCGTTTTCAATTCAGAAACCACGAAGGCTGGAACCAACACCATCGTTGGAACTTCGGCACGGGTTTTTGGCTTTTCAATTTTCGAAAGATTAATGAACAGCGCAAGATCCGAATCGCGTGTTTGATTGAACATAAACTTACGCAAAGGTGCCAAAGTATTTTCAATAGCCGCATCCTGAGATATGGTTCCCTTGATGTAAGGCTGAATCCCCTTGGTGTTCACCTCATTGAACACCGGTTGCATTACAAAGAATGTTAGAAACAAAGACAAACCCACCAACAATTGATTTGGTGGCATTTGCTGAACACCCATCGCTTGTCTTAAGAAAGACAAGACGATGATGATACGAGTAAAGCCCGTCATCATAATCAAAATCGCCGGAGCCAATGTCAGCACCGTCATGATCAAAATAAGCTTTACCGCATTGACAACTTCATTTGGATTATCGGTTGTCTTAAAACCCAAATTCATTGTTGGCAAAGTGACCTGCGCAAAAGCACTGGAGCTTACCAACAAAATGATCGGAAGAAGAATCAGGCTCCAGAGAGCCCAGTTTTTCATTCTCACTGGAAAGACCTCATGCCTTTCAAACGCTTAGAAACAATATCTTTAATCCCACTGATCGCAAACTCGTCGTCAGCATCCACTTCCTTAGAAGCAGACTGAGAATTTCTCGAACGGGTTTTGAAACTGACACGAGCCGCAGGTTCCTCGATATCCGCCTCATCAACAAAGTCAGCGGATTCGTTGCCAAAGCTACCCATCACTTTACCAAAGCTTTTTGGTGCTTCTTCGGGAACTTCGTCATCTAGCAATGCCAAGGACTTAATCATAGAGATATTGTGATCCGTGACACCGATAAGAATAGACTCGCCCGCAACACGAACGATAGCCAAACTTTTCTTCGGCCCCAAGTAATGCTGCTGCAAAACTTTGATTTGCGTCTGATGCTTGCGTTCTTTAGGAACAGATTGTTTTTTAATGAAAATATATGCGCCAGTTCCCACAACCCCTAACATCGAAAGGGTCAGAAGAATGCGGAACCATCCCGTGCCATCGCTGGCAGTTTTTTTGCTGCCATCAAGATTCAACGGAATCTCTGATTCTTTGCGGTTGTCCACTTTAATTTCTTTAGCGGCTACCGTACCTTCTTTGACAGGTGCTGCCTCTGCTGAAACCTCAGCAGCTACCGTTGCTGCCGCTGACGTCGCAGCAGAGGGAACCTCTTCCGCGGCAAAAGCAGAAACAGTAGACATCACAAAAAGAAGCGAAACTAACCAACGCATATAAAACCTCTATCTCAGCTGTTCAACACGCTCAGCTGGAGAAATAATATCAGTCAAACGAACACCGAATTTCTCATTGACGACAACGGCTTCACCGCGCGCAATCAATTTGTCATTCACATAAACTTCCATTGGTTCACCGGCCAATTTATTCAGCTCGATCACTGAACCCTGCGTGAGGTTTAACAACTCACTTACTGGCATTTTTGTACGACCCAATTCAACAGTTACTTTCAGAGGAATATCCAAGATCAGGTTCAAATTTTTATCTTTGAGACCAGAATTTTCTTCTGCCTTCTTGGTCGGAGCACTAACTGGAGTCCCCGCTGCCTCTGCCATTAACTGATCTGCCAAATCGTCCAATTTATCGTCTGTCATCGATCCCCCTACTTAACTACCGGACGAGTCACTTGGACAGCCACGGTTCCATGATGTATTCCGTAATAACCTAAGAACTTTTTAACGCCTTCAACTTCAACTTCGAACTCACCAGATGCATCTTGATCCAATGGGATCACATCGCCCACTTTCAAGCCCATCATGTCGCGAAGTTTGATCTCGGTTTCACCAAGATTTACTTTAATCTCTAGATCTGTCTCCAAAAGTTGCTCTTGGATCGTCGACGTCCAAAGCTTTTTATCTGTTTGATCTGATTCCACTTGGAAACCCGTGGAAAGTTTTTGTTTAATTGGTTCGATCGTCGCGTATGGAATCACGATAGAAACCGTGCCAGACGCATTTTCAAGTTCAACGTCGAAAGTCGAAGCAATAACCACATCTGTCGGAGGCACGATACCTACGAACTGTGGGTTCACTTCGGTACGAACAAATGAACAACCGATTTTTTCAATCGAAGCCCACGCTGCCTCAAGATCATTAATCGCCAAACCCACGACCTTTTGGACAATTTGGAGTTCAATTGGGGTAAAATCTTTGCCATCAATTTTTGTATAAGGACGATCTGCTCCACCAAAGAAGCTATCAACCAGGGCGTAAGCCAACTTACTTTCGATGACAAACAAAGCCGAACCGCGCAAGTTACCAAAACGCAGAACGCACATACAAGTTGGCATCGGAAGAGTATTAATAAATTCCCCGAATTTCAAAAACTCGGTGCCTGTCAAAGTGATAGAAGCAATCTTGCGTAGAGCCGAAGACAAAGAAACACGGAAAGCTCTCATGAACTTTTCGTAGATAACCTCAAGCTGTGGCAAGCGACCGCGAATGATGCGGTCTTGGCTGGTCAGATCGTAAGAAATAATCTTGCGTTCATCGACCTTACCCACGGACTGGGCATCGGATGATTTGGGCGTATCTGAAGACCCGACATCGCCGTCAGAAACTGCGGCAAGAAGAGCATCCACTTCACTTTGTGAGAGTACCTGATTCATAGCCCTGCCTTAGTTATAGATAAACTCAGTGAACAACACGTTTGAAATCTTGCCTTGAACTAGGAAAGAATTAATTGTGTCTTTAATTTCATTTTTAAGACCATCGCGACTTTCACGGCTGGAAACCTCTTCATAGGTTTTGCTAGAAAGTATAATGATAATGATGTCGCGAATTTGCGCCTTGCGCTTATCGATCTCTTCCGCGGCATGATCGCCTTTCAGCTCAAGCTCGATATTCACTTTCGCAATTCTGCGACCTTTTGATCCCGCCAAATTCACAATAAAGGTTTCCAAAGGAACAACCTTGCCAATGACATCTTTTTCTTCAGTGGCTTCTTTATGTTGTGCTTCAGCTTCACCTTTAATGACATTTTCAATTTTCGGTTCAGCTGCTTCTTTTTGACGGTTTTTATAAAGCATGAATCCAACGCCAGCGACAACAAGCATGTTAATCACTGCTAATGCGATAAGAAGTATAGGCTTTTGTCCAGAACTACTACTTGGGGCTGCTGCTTCAGGCGCTGCCGCTTTTTCTTCTGCCATTCATCCTCCATGATGAACAACCACACGGAGTGGTCTCACGGAAAATGTAAGCAACCACAGTGCCAACACGCCCGAGGTCCAGTCAACATCCCTGCAGTCTAACATATTGAACCTCAGGCAATTTTTTCCCCACGGGAAATTGTTTCCATCCAAAATTTCTATGACAGGAGTCAAAGAATTGGCGTGGGAATTTGACTGTGTGCCCAAAAAGGAGTCACATATTTCTGTCTGAGTTGTGCGTTCCCAATTACACACCCAATTACGAATCTCGATAAAGGTCGAGTAAGGAGATGTTATGGAAAAGCCAGTCTTTGAAGGCAAATTCACCGAAATTTCATCAGCATTAAAAAGCCAATTCGCAAACTTGAATCTTTCCGAACAACAGATCAAAGATGCAATGAAAAGCCCCGACGATCTGATCAATCTCGTTTCTGAAAAAACCGGCATCTCTAAAGAAGCTGCGACTGAAAAAGTTCACGCTATGATGGCCCAGTATAATATCAGCGATGATCAGGCCAAAGGTTTCATGGCGAAACTCGAAGAAAAAATCGAACACGGGGTAGATTCTATCAAATCTAAATTTACTCACTAGGATAAGCTCTTGCCAGCCGCCCCCCCCTCGGGCGGCTCCAAGTCTCTGGGTATTTGGGGTTTAGAGCTTCCCCTTACTCGGACAGTGTGGATGACATCCTGTCACCCATCCCTTCGGGACTCCGCGAAGAATGGCCATCATGGCCATTCTTTCCTCGCTCTTTTCTTTTTTTTCCGCTTCGCTTAAGATCATCGGTTCGATTGGGGCCTTCTTTGTCTCTACGCCTGCGGAGCTGCGTGGATCCTACTCGTGAGATCTCTTTGAGGCGCGGGGCTTGGGGGTATGGGTACGAAGGCTTCTTTGAATCTACTAGATCTCATGTTGGCTATCCGTGGTGCCCCTCTTTGCCCTCCGTCCATTTCGTAGACATCTTACTCTTGAGAAATTCTTGCTAAAGGAGCCTAAATTTCATTTGGTGCCTGGGGGATCTTGGTCAGGGAATTGCTCTAAAATGCCCGAATTCTAATTTTGGAGAAACTGATGACATCTGCAGATAAGAAAGCCCCTGAAAGCCGACGAGAGCTTAAGTCACGTAATACCACTTGGGCACGCACCATTGCGATGGCGTTGGCAAAATCGAATATTTCTCCGAATCAGATATCTGTTTTAAGCATTGTCTTTGCGGCCCTGGCCTTAGCGGCCTTTGTTTTGGCCCGCGATAACCACTGGTATCTTATTTTAGCTGTAGCCGGCATCCAATTGCGTCTGCTGTGCAATCTGATGGATGGCCTAGTGGCGATAGAGTTTAACAAGAAATCAAAAGTCGGCGACCTCTACAATGAAGTTCCGGATCGCATTGGCGATGCCATTATCATTATTGGTGCCGGTCTTTATTGTCAGAACCATGACTTCGCTATGCAAATCGCCTGGGCCAATGTTTTTCTTGCCACGATGACGGCCTATATCCGCGTTCTGGGTGCTTCCTTAGGCCAAGGGCACAAGTTCTTGGGTCCTATGGCAAAGCAACACCGTATGGCCCTCATTACCGCTGCGACTTTGCTTGAAGCATTCCTACAATCTGACCTTATCTATGTGGCTTTGATTGTTATGCTGATCGGAACATCGATAACGATATGGCGCAGACTTTCAGGGATAGCCCGTGCCCTTGAGGAGAAGACATGAACTCATCTATCTCTGGAGCGTTGATTTCCGTCTATTCTTTCCTGGTGATCGTCACGGTGGCCTTTGGGATCGTCCGATTACTTAAAGGCCCTGGCAAGATGATCTCAGAGCTCATTCAGCGCACTCTTTCGTGGTGGGGCATCTTAACGATCGCCACCGTCTGCTTGTTTCTGAATGATATCGTCGCCACTGTCAGCTTGATGGCTTTATCTATTTTTACCTTTCAAGAAATCATCTCTAAATATAATCTTTCAGAAACTCATAGCCGTGTTCTGCGTATTTCCTATATCGCAATTCCGATTCAATACGTTCTTGCTTACTTTGATATGTTCGACACGTTTTTGATCTTCATTCCTGTCTTTGGCTTTTTCGCACTCAGCCTGCGTTCCATTGCCACCGGTAAGACTCAAGAGATCAGCAAATCCATCGGTGTCGTGCATTGGTCGTTGATGATGACCGTGTTTACATTTTCTCACATCGCCTTACTTTATCACCACAATTTTCCGGGCATTTCTTCTGACAGAAAATACGCCCTGGTGTTCTTTTTGTTGCTAGTGACAGAACTCAACGACATCTTCCAGTTCACTTGGGGAAAACTATTTGGAAAACATAAAATCACTCCAGAGATTTCACCTAAAAAAACCGTGGAAGGCTTGGTCGGCGGCATTCTTTCTTCCATGGCTCTGTCATGGAGCCTGGCCAGCTTCATTGGCGTGACTGAAACTCACGCAGTGATCTTAGGCTTTTTGATTTCTTTTATTGGCTTCTTCGGAGACATTACGTTTTCAGCCGTCAAGCGTGATTTGAACATCAAAGATCTAGGGTCTTCAATTCCAGGCCACGGGGGCTTGCTCGATCGCGTGGATTCTCTGGCTTTGACTTCGATGGTATTTTTTTACGCCATCAAATTGATGCACTAAAGGGACTGATATGAACACGTCACAAACAATTCCAATTATTTTGAATCTGATCGCCGCGGTTTTTGGCGCTGTGGGACAGTATTTTTATAAATCCGGCGCGCTCAAGATGAAAGAGGTTCCGCTCTATCTGAACTGGAATATTTTTTTAGGTGTGATCAGTTTCTGTGTCGTGATGGTTTTATTTGTCATCGGTTACAAATTAGGTGGCCGAGTCTCTGTGGTCTTCCCCGTTTATGCGACAACGTTTTTGTGGGGTACATTCCTAGAGATGGCCATAGAAAAACAAAACCTGCCACTGCCCCAGTGGATTGGAATTGGCTTGGTTATTATGGGAATTTCGATCATTGCTATGTTCTCAAGACAAGCTACAGGTTCCTAGAACCTAGCCGTTACAGACAACAATTCCTTGAGTTTGTGAATTCAGTTTCATAGATACATCCTTGTTCTTAAAAACTTCTGACCTCTTAATAGTTTCTTATAAGAGGTCAAGTTATCAACTAGAATTCCCATATTGCTATTATGTAATCTTACACTATTGAGTTTCGTTTACTATATGTGGAGTTAAAACCCCACGAAGCTCCTCTACAATGGTCGGGTTCCCTGCGATAATTGAGTTTTTATAGGGATTGTATTTTTCACCTCGATAAGTCATGACGATACCACCGGCTTCTTCAACCAACAAAATTCCAGCGGCCGCATCCCAAGGTTGGATATTGCGTTCCCAATAGCCATCGAAAACACCACGCGCAACTTGTGCAAGATCATAAGCCGCAGCTCCAGGACGACGAACACCTCTGCACTTACGAACAACGTCATTAAAGATCGTCAGTTGTTCTGCAATCACATGTTCGTGTTCTGCAACAAAGCCCGTCGCTAACAGTGCTTTTTTTAATTCTGTAGTTTTTGAAATAAATAAACGACGACCGTTAACGTAAGCACCCTGCCCGCGAATCGCGGTGTAAGTTTCTTGCAGCATCGGCACATCAATGACTGCCACTTGAATTTGTCCGTTAATTTCTAAACCCAAACTAATACAAAAAATCGGAAAGCGATGAATGTAATTTGTCGTTCCATCCAAAGGGTCTAGAATCCAACGCCCGCGCGCTCCTGCGGTTTCCCACTGGACTTTCGCCCCAGCAGCATAGGATTCCTCGCCCAAGAACTCGATATCAGGAAAATTTTTCTTGAGGTGTTCTGAGATAACGCGTTCCGATTCTTTATCGGCTTCAGACACAAGCCCCGCTTGAAATTTCTCTTCGATGTGTTCTAAGTTACCGAAATAATTGAGAAGCACCTCACGCCCCAAGCTGACTGCTTTGATAGCCGTACCTAAGACCTGCTGCCAATCCATTGATTTTACGCCTGTTTCCACGTTTTCCCCTTATGCCAGGACTCCTGGGTCATTGACCAATTCCAGGACTTAAAGCTACCATGGTTGCAGGGTCAAAGGAAGGGCCCTAAACTTAAGCATTAAAGCGGGTTTAACTTTATGAGGATTCAAAAAATGGCTTCTAAATCGGATATGGTTGTAAAACTAGTATTAGTTTTCTTTATCTCTTTGCTTTCATTCTCTGTCGGTATTTTTGCAGGCAAGAAGTACAGTGACAACCAACACACCCTGGCTCAATTGGAACCACAAAAAGGTGAAAAGACAGCTCGCGAAGTGGCGTCCGTAAACAACGAAGAAAACTCTGAAAAGAAATCCGGCACGATGAGTGATGAAGAAATCGCGAAGCTTGCTGAAGAATTCGTTTCTGACGAAAAAGCTCCAACAGCTGAAGGTCACGGTGAAACTGTAGCTAAAGAAGCCGGCCACGGCGAAAAAGCCGTCGCTGCCCACGGAGAAGTTGCTCACACAGAAACCAAACACGAAGCGGCTCCTGCAAAAGCCGTAGCGACTCAAGAACCTTCCACTGTTGCCAAAGATCTAGCCGCAGGAAAAGCTCCAGCAGCACACACTGCACCTGAAGCAAAAACTGTTACTAAAGAAAATCGCATTCCATCTTCTTTACCAGCGAATGTTGCTCAATACACTGTTGGAAAATTCACTGTGCAA
Source organism: Bdellovibrio sp. (assembly GCA_046070625.1). Classification (GTDB taxonomy): domain Bacteria; phylum Bdellovibrionota; class Bdellovibrionia; order Bdellovibrionales; family Bdellovibrionaceae; genus Bdellovibrio. The sequence goes on from JBJTMR010000260.1 coordinate 26,356, forward strand.
GTTGCTTCTTACAACAACGAAGATGAAGCACAAAAAATGGCCTCTGAATTAAAAGACAAGGGGTACAGTGCTTTCTATATCCCTGCGAACATCAAAGGTAAAACTTGGTTCCGTGTAAGCGTTGGTCAATTTGCTACTCCGAAAGAAGCTGCCTCTTACAGAACAGAGCTTTTGGCTAAAGCAAAAGTTTCTTCAGCGATAGTTCAAAAAATCACTGAATAAGTCTTCCGGAAATCCGCTAAATTCCTACTCCAACGAAGTCGGAGTGTAGAAAACAAAAAAGCCTGCGTAACACCGCGGGCTTTTTTTATTTTGTAAGGTCTTACCAACGAAACAGGATCCCCGTGCGCACCACCGCACTCCAGGTGGGATTTGGATCAAACTCAGAGGCAATCAAACCGCGCCCTTCAAGCGCTGCGACCACCCCAAATGATCTTGTGAAAAGATACGACATATCGGCGCCTGCCGCTAAGCCCGTCATCACTTTGTAGCCGGTGGTGTTCGTTTCACTGGAGCCGTTTAACGCCGTCTTAACGTTTTCCTGGTAAACACCCGCCCCACCCGCTCCGTACACGGAAACTTGGGTACGTTGCGCTTTCATACTCCAAAGGTGCCAACGCCCCCAGAACAACATTTCTTCATGCGTGCGATCTATGCTCAATGTGGAATTACCAGAGGCTTCAGTAAATTGCGCATATTCAAATAACAAAGACCAGCGAGGTGCGCGATAGGCAATACCAAAATTCATGGGCTTGCGATCTACCCACTCATCGGCAGCATCTTTTTCATAGCGCATTTCAATGTCTAACAAATAAAAATGCAATTGATGAGGCTCGGGCGCAGGCTGCGGCTGTTTCATACGCAACTCTTGCGCATGAACGCTCAACGACAAAAATAAGAAGCTCAGGATTACAAAGACTTTCATTATTCTTTGCCTGCCATCAATTTCCAGTGGTTGCTATCTTTAATACAGATTCTTTTATAATCCGCATCTGTCGCGTTCATAGAATCAGCAAGGAAGTTGCATTCTTTTTCTGACATATCAGGAATGACAGAGGCCATGTTTTCCAAAAACTTCGCCGGCGCATAATAGCCCGTTGCGGAAGTCTTCGAAAAATCCTCACGGAAGATTGGCAAGGCTTTAACAATCCACTTCGCCACTTCTTTACGCATCGACAAAGCATCCACACCGCGGGACTCTGCCGCCACGTCTGTAAGGCGCTTCAAAAGGCGTGAATAGCGAGTTCCAATATTATAAGACAATCCCACCAGATAGTTGCCAAAACGAACCTTATCGTACTGAGTATAAAGTGAAGCCGCACTACGAATCTGTTCCATCGCCGCCACCGTCAAAGTGACACCCGACTCAACCTTCAATGAACGGTTGATTTTTTCATTTGGCAAAGAGTTCGCAATAAAATCAGGATCGCCGGAATACATCCAACCCCAGAAGTCTGCCAAGCCTTCATTCAGACCACGCACAAACGTCGTCATATAATAAGATCTAACTTTGCTTTCCTCGACTTCAGGGCTTGGAACGTCTTCAGTCACGATGCGAATACGTTGGTTGTCGGCATCGTCTTCTTGAGCGTTCAGAGATTTTAGAAACTGAGTACGATCATGAATTGAAGCTTCCGCAGCAAGACCTTTATTTTTGACCACGATTTTATAGAACAAAGAATGGAAATGCTCATGGGCCAAGATTCCACCGTTAGCGGCAATCGGCAAATTTGCATTTGTGTAAGGAACAAAAAGCATCGCATCTGTTTTACCATCATAGAAAGCATTGTTCGCCATGCCTCCAACGACCTTCACGGCCACGCCGATATCGCGAGGCCAATGGTTAATTCCTGCCGCACCCAGTTCGTCATCCAACTGTGCAAGCTTTTGCATGTGTGCATACACAGTCACAAGTTGCTGACTAAGGTCATTGGCAGGAACGTACTTGCCGTCGACATTCTTAATAAAGCGACCCTGAGGTGCAGAGCCATTCAAATGGTCCGAAATAATGCGCGGGCTCATAAAGAAGCGGACAAAGCGGCCCGACACTTCACGAAGGTTGTTTAAATCCAAAAGATTCACAAACTGAAGGGAATATCCGCCACCAGAGTCGTTCATAGGAGCCAATACCTGGACCGACCCCGAAACATCGGAGGTATCTTGTTTGCCAGAGCACGCACCAAGGGCCGTGGCCACAAAAACTGCTGCTATGATTTTCGGAAGAACAAGCTTCACAAAGTCCTCTCTAGGCACTATAAATCTAATACCCATTGGGTATACGACCTTATGCGTTATATTTTTACTGGACTTCGACGAAAAACTCAATAAAAACTTATAGATAGACAAACTTTGTCAGTCTCACTAAAAGTTCGACAGGGTTTTTCGCGGAAACTCTCTTAAAAGCTCAATCAGGGTCGCCGGGAGATTGCATGGATGTACTTGAATTCGTTACGAAAAATATGAACCCACCGCAAAAAGACGCTATTGTGACCCTGGAAGGCCCTTTATTGATCTTAGCGGGCGCAGGCTCAGGCAAAACCCGTGTTCTTACCCATCGCATGGCAAATATGATTGGCCAAGGCGCTGCGGGCCCCGATGAAATCCTGTGCGTGACGTTCACCAATAAGGCCGCCAAAGAGATGGAACACAGGATTTATAAGATCCTGACGGACCTTCAAGTCCCCGTACATAGCCAACTTTGGGTCAGCACCTTCCATAGTTTTTGCGTTCGCGTTTTGCGCCAACACATCACTCTTTTGGATTATAAGCCGTTCTTTGGGATCTATGATTCCTCAGACTCTTTGTCGCAAATCAAAAAGGTCATGACGGCTCTGAACATCAACGACAAAATTTATCCCGCTAAAAACTTTCAAGGCCGTATCAGCTCTGCAAAAATGTTGGGCCTGACTCCAGAGCAATTTGAAAAAGGCAACAAGCGCTTGATGGATCAAAAAACTGTCGACGTTTACCGAGCCTATGAAGCGGAAATGAAAAAGGCCAACAGCCTGGATTTCGATGATCTTCTGATGAAGACCTATGAACTCTTCCGCATGTATCCAGACATCTTGGCGCAATATCAGCAAAAATTCCGCTATATCATGGTGGACGAGTATCAAGATACCAATCACATTCAATATCTGATCGTGCAGATGCTGGCGAAAGCTCATCGTAACTTGTGCGTCGTCGGTGACGAAGATCAGTCGATCTATAGCTGGCGTGGCGCGGATATTAAAAACATCATGGATTTCGAAAAAGATTTCCCTGAAGCCAAAGTCGTCAAGCTTGAAGAAAACTATCGTTCGACGGCCAACATCGTAAATGCCGCGACCGCCGTCATTAAAAACAATTCGCAACGAAAAGACAAAACACTTTTCACCTCCAATACGGACGGTGATCTGATTCAAGTGCGTGAAGAGCGCAATGAATATGATGAAGCAAAGTTTGTGGCAAAGACTGTGCAAACGATGGTTGATGAGGGCGAAGGCACTTACAATGACTACGCTGTGTTTTATCGCACCAATGCTCAATCCCGCGTTCTGGAAGAACAGCTTCGCACGACGGGAATTCCTTACCGCCTTGTCGGCGGCGTGCGTTTCTATGAACGCATGGAGATCAAAGACATTATTTGCTACATGAAGCTTTCCATCAATCCAGCGGATGACATTGCCTTGAAACGCGTGATCAATGTTCCCGCACGCGGTATTGGCAAAACCACGGTTGAAAAAATCGAAGAGCTTGCGGCCTCTAAAAACATCACCATGTTCGAAGCGGCAGAAAAAGCGATCAATGAACGCCTTTTCCCTGCGGGCACAACTGGTAAAATCCGCCGCTTCTTTGATTTGATGGTGGAGTTGCAAGCCAATGCCAACAACTTTAAACTGACGGACTTTTATCACATTGTTTTAGATCGTTCGGAATACTTGGCGGCTCTGAAGAAAGATGAATCTCCGGAAGCTATGGCGCGCATAGAAAACTTAGAAGAACTTGATAATGCCATTGCCCAATTCGCCAAAGAGCGTGGCGAAGAATCAACTCTGACCAGCTTCCTGGAAGAGATGGCCTTAGTGAACGACGTCGATTCTTTGAATCAAGAACAGAACTCTGTGACCATGATGACTTTGCACATTTCTAAGGGACTCGAGTTTCCTTATGTCTTCGTTGTGGGTCTTGAGGAAAATCTTTTCCCAAGTGGTCGCAGCGCTGAAAGCGAATCCGAAGACGACATCGAAGAAGAACGCCGCCTGGCCTATGTGGGCATGACTCGTGCCCGTCAAAAACTATGGCTAACTTACACAAAAATGCGCCGTGTTTGGGGACAAGAGCAGTTCAATCCTCCGTCACGGTTCCTGAAGGAAATTCCTTCCAACTTTGTAAGCTTTAAGTCGGCAGCTGAAGCGCCGCGTTTTGTTTCCAAATATGGCTCTGCAGCTGGGTCTTCAGGGGACTACTTTGAAAGTTCATGGTCATCAGGTGGTGCGCGCAACAAGCCTCGTTCCAATGACGACTTTGATTCACAGGATTTCCCTGACTATGATGATTCGGGCCCAAGCTCCGCATCTGGCGGCTATTCCAAGGGTATGCGCGTTCGCCATCCAACATTTGGTGTGGGCACCGTTTACGCTACGGAAGGTTCAGGTGAAAACCTAAAAGTCAGCGTTATGTTCACTGATAACACAGTGAAGAAGTTTGTCGTTAAATACGCTCGTCTTGAGCGCGTTTAGTTACGTATTGACTCCTTTTTTTTGATAACCAACAATTGTTCCGGTGTATTAACAAAAAAGGAGTCTTTTCATGAAAAAGTTCATCGTATCCATGGTTGTTGCCGCAGCAGCATTCACATCAGTTGCATCAGCAAAAACTAAATCTTTCGGAACTCAAACTGCAAGAGCTGGTTCTGACTATTCTTCAACTGCACCGTCTTATTCTGCCTATGGTGCTCCACAAAACGAGATCACGACTTTCTTAACTCGTGGCTTTTTGACTTCTGAGAAAGTTTGCAAAGGCTGTAACACAGGTACAGCGATTGATGTCGGCGCCGCATACAACTACTATCTGAAAGATGGTTTCCAAGTTGGTGGTGAAGCTCAATTGCAAATTCTTTCCAAAGAATACGCGGCATCACAACACAGCGAAACTTTGATTACTCTAGTGGGTGTTGGAACTTACAACTTCCAAAACGATCTTAAAAATGCTTTCTTCGCTAAAGCTGGTATCGGCTTGTACCCAATTATCAAAGACAACTATGATGGCTACGAAAACAAATTCGGTCTTTTCGTAGGCGGTGGTAAACGCATCCAATTGATGGATTCTATCACTTACTCTCCTGAGATCCGTTTGGTTAAAAAAGGTGATGTCGACATGGGTATCGAAATCGCTTTGATTAATTTCTCTCTTTTCTGGAACTAGTCTCCGGAAAGCAGAACCAAAATTCGCTTTGGGAAAAGGGCTTCATCAGAAGCCCTTTTTATTTTCTCAATTACCTGGCGATTTCCTTTTTCTTTTGTATTCTGAATCAGAGTTGTTAGGCTTTTATGTATGACAACACTAAAGCTTCTTTTCACCATTTCTCTTTTGTTTGTTTCAAGCCTTTCTTTGGCAACTCCCCAACCTGGCTTTAAATCTATTGGCACAAAAGAAGTCAAAGAGGACGACGTCACCTTCCGCTGGACGAGTTCCGACGGAGAAATCCAACTGAAATGCGCCCATGTCTATGACAAACCAGATGCTTGGGATTGGGATGTTTATTGTGGAAAAGGCACCAACATGTTGCGCATCTATCGAGTGCACTTCTTGGTTCGCCAGTACGCAAAAGAAACGACTAACAAAAAAGCCCTAGAAATTTTGTATTGGGTCACAGATCGCAATCAGCCAACCCCTAAGTTCAGTTCGACATCTCAATGGATTCAACTCCATGGACAAGCTGATTTGGATTTCTTCAACTTATCTGTCGGGGTCGAGAACGACTATGGCACCCTCGATCTCACATATAGGCCAAGATAATTTTTGCTCGGATCTCAGGATCACCAACTGATAACAGCACGACCTGGCTGCGCTTCCCTAGGGATTCCTCCACAGGTTCCCTCCCCAGATCCCCATTGATAGCTCCCAAAGGGAGCTTGAGTTCCATTAACTGGTAAACAGCTCTCATGGTTCCCCCAGCCTTCTTCATAATAAGAACTGGTTATAGACGTAACACCATCTATGCCATTGACGCCCCATTTACCGCTTCCAATACCGCCCTTTGTGCCACCAGCAACAAATGTAGCTCCTCCAGCAATTAACAAAGAACCGAACGAGCTGTCACCTGCATTGCCAGAAGTCGGCAAGTTCGTAGGACCGGCCTTTCCAACAACGACAGAGTACGAAGTCCCCGGAGTCACCTGGAAATAGTCCAAACTATATCCTCCAGATGCTCCCGTGAACCCTCCAGAAAGATTCACATTCGCCATCGTACCGCCGCCCCACAACTCCACTTTAACCCGAGTCACATTAGCCGGGATCGTAAAGTTATAGGTACCGGGCACACTATACACTTGCGCTCCACTAGTAAAATCACCAGCCATGGAGGAGCCACCTCCAGCACCTGAGACATTAGAGCAAGCTGTCACTTTGCGTTTGGTACTTGCAGCCGGCTCAGTTGCAATAGTCGATGTTAAAAATGAAATTGGCAGCACAAGGGAATTTAAAGGTCTGCCCGTTGTATCTTTATTCTCGATATCAACTTTGATGTTCGCGAGGTACTTATTCGGAGAAGCCACCGCATCCGGCCGAGTAATGTTGATTAAAGAAATATTTTTTATATTAAAATACTTATAAACAGTTCCACCGCTGGAACCAACCAAAACCGGAGGACTGGGATTCGAAGAGCTGGTACAGAAACTAAAAATGCTCTTAACAGGGACATCAACAGTACTTCCTTCTGTAAAATCAAAATCGGCAATACTGGAATTTCCGATCGGGCAACAGGAAGTGCTGGACATAAAAGTCATCGTCAGCAGATTTCTTAAATCAATTGATTCTTGCTTCATCTCGATCGTGCGAATTTGTCGATGTTGATCGACAAACATCTGGGCGATAAAATAGGACGCAATAGAAATCAACCCGATCGCCACCACAGCCTGAACAAGCATCTGACCTTTTTCATTCCTCATAAAGTGGCGCTCCTAAATTACCTATGTCCTAATCGGATTTAAGAACATGAACCTTTATCTTAAAGCGCTCTGCATTTTACCGAAAAATCGAGCGAATTGCCGTCAAGGATAGGAGCAGGGAGTACCCATGGAAATACGATGAAAGAATATGGGAAGCTGGATTATCAGCCAAAGCTCGATAAATTCGCTTTAACGCTCTAATTTATATTTTTTTTAGAGATCTGCCTGGTAGACAGGGTGCATTCCTATTTGATTAAAATCGGACTATGATAGTAACTCTCGGGAATGCTTATCAAAGTTTTAATGCAGATGTTGATGGTATTGATTTTGCCCATAGGAAGCTATGCCGGCAATACAACTGGGTTCGATCGTGGCAATGGTGGAGATGCCGTTATCTGCACCACACCCGATAAATTCGCCTCGATTGACCTTCTAGATTGGCACGAACTGCTTTATCGGTACACGTACCATCCCGATGCACAGATGGTTACCAATCATACTACGGCAGAACATCTGGAACTTCTTTTCCAAAAGATTGAGAAAAACTATCCCAAATTTGGGGCATTGCTACGCCAATTAAAGTCAGATCAAAAGAATTCATTTTACTTCATCGCCCCGATGATCATGCGCAATGTAGATGATGAAGGTCACTATGTTTTGAAATCGCCTCATTGTGAGCTACGCCAATTAGCAGTTAATTTTAGAACGCCTTACGACGTTACTTATATTGTTAATACTTGGCTCTACAGATTATTGCCGCCATCACAGCAGGCGCTGCTCAACCTTCATGAAATGATCTACAGAGCAATTGCTATTCTGAACCCGCTCAATCCCCCTCAAAACTCTGAAGACATAAGACACTTGGTGGCTCTCGTAGCTTCTGATGAATTCTCTGCACCTTCTAATCAGAACTTCATTCAGTCTTATTTTCAATTTTGAAGAAAATTTTCAATGAAACACACTTTTAAAAAATCCGTTGAAATTCTATTCCATGATTATGAGCTCAGAAAGAATCGCAATCCTAGATTTTCAAAGAGAGCATATGCCAATGCACTAGGCCTATCCAGCGGACGCTTGACCGACATATTAAGCCAGCGCAGTCCCTTAGCTGTAAAATCTGCTATGAACATCGCAAAGAAGCTTGTTGTGCCTGCCCATGAACAAGAACTGTTTGTGGCTCTTGTTGAAAACGAACAGGTTGATAGACGCCAAAAGAAATTACCGGGGAAATCAAAAAGACTAAATTTGGATGAATTCGCAATCATCAGTGATTGGGAATATTTCGCCTTTATGGCTCTTATTGAAACTTCTGTTTTTAAAAGCGAGATCCCTTGGATCGCAAAAAAACTAGGTATTTCCGTTCAAAGAGCCAGAGAAATTATCGACCATTTATTAAGTCATAACTTTATTACAAAAGACGAAGCCGGCAACTTTGCCAACGTTCATAACTCTCTCTCAACTATCACAGACATTCCATCTGAGATTTTGCAAAAGGCCAACATTAGCTGCATTCTGAGCGGAGTTGAAAGAATGAGCACCGTGGGAATTCTTGAACGCGATGTCACATCGCTGACCCTACCCATCAATGTACGTAAAATGCCTGCTTTGAAAAGCTTGATTCGGGACTTTAAGGCAAAAGCCGCCGCCCTTATGAAAGACGAACCCACGGATGAAGTTTACAACCTAAACATTCAATTGGTTCCAGTAACCCAAATCGGCGAATAGGTCCTTTGAATTTTCTTTTAAAGAATCATGCAATCGATCAAGTCTGCAAAGTTCGCAAAAGACATACTCGAGCTTCGCGAAATTTTGCGAAAGTGCTCATAATTGACATGACCGGAAAGAGCCTTTAAATATTTTTGCGCTCGGGCTGACCACTGCGGCCTTACCGGATAAGCTCCTTTCGAAACTCGATCCAATAAAACGGCCATCTTCACCGTATTCACTAACAAAAGTTTTGACCGACGATTCATCATGTAACGGATACTCAAAATTTCAGCACACCGCTCATAATCCTTTTGGTAAATCGCAAACATAAATTCGATCTGTAAGAACTTTTGACTCTTTTCAATTTCAGAAGCACCGCCAGCCAGCCGCCGAGCTTTTTTTAGAAACTGAGACGCCTCCTCTGACTTCTGATTCACCAAAGATACTAAAGCCTTGCCATAGTTCGCTACCGCTTCATTCGTACGCAAGTTCCACTTATGAGCATGGGACTCAGCTCTTACATAAAAACGCCAAGCCTTATCGTAACGGTGGCAACGAAGTTCTAGCCGAGCCAATTGAATATACTTAAGTGACAGGCCTCGCGACTTGTGGGAACAAGTTTTCATTTCTAAAAGAATTGACCGGCGCAAAAGATTGTTCGCCATATCAAATTCGTTGTTGGTCAAATACAGCTTTGCCTTGCGATAAAAAATCTCCGACAAAAGAAACAAATCACCTTCTGTAGTATTGAGTTGCTCTGCCTCTTCAAGGATCTGAAGAGCTTGTTGCACTTCACCTAACATCAGCAAGTTTGAGCTACAATAACACTTCACCCGGATGATCATATGAGGGCTTTGTAAGGCTTCCGCTTTGGAAGCAGCCCGGGAAAAATACCTCTTCGCTGAGCGATAAAATCCCAACTGATACTGAACGTAACCCAGATGAAAATACAGCTGAGCCTCTTGATCTGTCGGAAGTGCAGCCTCTTCGAACTCTTTAAGGAGCTTCAAGTACGAGCTCCACTGCTTATTCGAGTTCAGCGCTTGAATAATTTCTTGAGAGAAAAGCTCTTCTAAAATCTTGTTCTTAGCGCCGACGTTTACGATTTTTATGGGACAGCTGATATCACTCTGCGAGCACTGAAGCATCTGACTGACTTGTTCGACGGTTTCAAGCCTTACCTTCGACACATGGCCATTAACCCATCTTTGAACAGTTTTTATATTAACTCCCAGTCGGGTCGCGAGTTCAGTCTGAGACATCTTTTGATTCTTCAACTGAAAGCGCAAAGCTTCTGCATTTATCTGAGAGAATGTTTCAAGCATAGATTCATGTTAACCACCTCACGATTTACACTAAACAAATATATCAAGATTCTAGACCAAAAATTAACGTGTCCGCCATGTCCTAACGACAGCTAGGACATTCCCATTTTTCGTTATTTTTTGTAATTCTAAATATCTGCCTCTTTAGCAGCTAGCTAAGGTCTCCGAATCAAGCCTCGTCAAAGAAAGAAAAGGGGTCCTCGCATGAGTCAATGGAGCTTAAACTTAAAGATCGCATTCATCATTGGCATATTGATGATGGGAAGCGTGCTTATTTCAGGGATGAGTCTTTACCAAATGAATGGAATCAATCAATCCCTGGTCGAGATCACGGATGTGAGAGTTAGAAATCTTCAAGCCACACAAAAGCTGAAAGACCTGTTTCACATACAGATCATCAACGAGCGAAACTTCATCATTAACAATACCTTAGAGGGACGACACAAAAATCTTGGCCTCCTAGAAGAACGGGATAAAGAAATGAGAGTCCTGTTAAAAGACATCGCGACCTTCACCGAGGGTGAGTCCAAAAAAGACCTCGAAGAATTTTCTACGCTTTACGAAACTTGGCATGCAACACAAAGCGAAGTGGTCAAGCTCATCAACGGAGGCAATGAAAAAGAAGGGATTGCTCTTATTCTCTCTAAAGGACGTCAACTTCGTATTTCCGGGGAAGAGATCACGGGACGTATGACGGATAGAGAAAGCAAATCTATGGCAGAGACCAAAGCACAAACCGAAAAAACTTTTGTCCAGGCAAAGACTTTGACCTCATTAATCACCGGTCTTTCTATACTTTTGGGAATCACCCTAGCTTTTATAGTTTTGCGCGCGACCCATAGATCCATTCAGACCGTTATTCAAAACCTGACGGACAACTCCCATCAGGTTTCCCAAGCAGCACAGCAAATTGCATCGTCGTCTGAAGGTCTGTCACAAGCTTCGACCGAACAAGCTTCGTCCCTGGAAGAAACCGTGGCAACCCTAGAAGAGCTCACCTCCATGGTAAAAGTAAATTCGTCCCATGCCAAAGAGGCGGCTCACCTCGCGACGGCTACTCGAGATGTCGCTGTCAAAGGAGAGCGAGAAATCCGCTTTCTGATGAACTCTATGACCGAGATCTCTGCCGACTCCAAGAAAATCGCTGAGATCACAACCGTCGTCGATGATATCGCCTTTCAAACAAACCTTTTGGCTCTGAACGCTGCTGTCGAAGCAGCTCGCGCGGGCGAACAAGGCAAAGGATTCGCAGTGGTCGCCGAGGCTGTTCGCAATCTAGCCCAAAGAAGTGCTTCCGCTGCCAAAGACATCGCCGAGCTTATCAAAAGAAGTGTCGAAAAAATCGAAGCTGGCAGCCAGCAAGCTTCACAAAGCGGAGAGGTTCTTGAAGAAATTCTGAATTCCGTTAAAAAAGTATCCGATTTAAACAGTGAGATTTCTACCGCCAGTGAGGAACAATCCCGCGGAATTGAGCAAATTGGCAAAGCAATGAATCAATTAGATCAAGTGACTCAAGTCAACGCAGCTACCTCAGAGGAATCGGCAGCATCCGCTCAAGAGCTTTCCAATCAAGCAGAAAAGCTGAGCCAATCCGTGCATGTATTAACAGAAAATATCAACGGGAAATCCAAGGAAATGCCGATCGTTCAGACAGCTGCAACTCCGAAGGTAATACCAAAAAAAATAGCGGCATAAAAAAAAGGGAGCCTAGCTCCCTTTACTTTAATATTTTCCCGGCTTTGAGGGTTTCCCATTCTTCAAGGTAACCATGAAGTTGAGGCTTTTTGATTTTATCAGCAGTGGGACTCACATACTGCGCGTGGACGCCATCCCAACCCACATAGTTACGCACCTGACCCTCGCGAGATGTTTCAAAATTAGGAACTAGATACGTTTTCCCACCACCGTCGGGAATATCCACCGAAAGATTCGGCATCGCCAATCCCGATAGATGTCCCCATAATTCTTTTTGAATTTCCAAAGAGTCTTCGATGGAGGTGCGCAAATGATCCGTGCCCTGCGAAGGATCACATTGGAACATGTAATAAGGCTTCACGCGCAGAAATAACAAACGACGATTTAAGGCCTGTACCAGGGCGGCGTGATTATTGATCCCATTTAACAGAACCATTTGATTCATCACAGGAACACCATTATCCACCAAGCGCTCAAGGGCGACTGCGGCCTCTTCGGTCAGCTCGTTGGGATGATTGAAGTGCGACATTAAAAAAACTGGCTTATGCTTTTTCAAAATCTTGACCAGATCATCGGTGATACGCATCGGGCACACGACAGGCATACGTGACCCGACTCGAATGATCTCGACGTGATCAATCGCCCGCAAATCCCCCAGCACACGATCTAATTGCGCATCACTGACTGTCAGTGGATCGCCACCAGATAAAATGACTTCGCGGATACCGGTGTGACTTTTGATATAAGCTAAAGCTTGTTCGTATTCTTCAGTGCGGATAAAGGCTTGCTCTTGTCCGGTGAAATGCTTGCGCGTGCAAAAACGGCAATAAACACTGCAGATATCGGTGATCAAAAACAAAATTCGATCTGAATAGCGATGAATGACTCTGGGTGTAGGATTGTTTTTTCTTTCGCCTAAAGGATCCAGCATTTGCTGGCTGCCTTCTTCAATTTCAAATTTCTGTGGCATCAGAATCTGTCGGATGGATTCATTTCCTTCAGAAGCCAAGCTTGCATAATAAGGTGTCGTGCGAATATTGAAGAGCTCTTTGCCTTCACTGAAAGCCGCTTTTTCGTTTTCACTGAGCACGAAGTTCTTTTCAAAATCCGCCATGGTTTTTAAGGAGTGACGAAGCTGCCAGGTCCAATTATTCCAATCGGATTCTGCGATATGCGCTGGCTTAGGGGATTTTGGAAAATGAAGCTTCATTGAGGGGTGTTATCGTGGAAATTCCCCCGTGAGGCAAGCCAGTAGACGAGAGGCGCAGCTATCTTCATGACATTCTGCACCTCAAATGTATGTTTTACTAAGTTCTGATTACTTTGCTTTGGCTTTTGGAACTTTTTTGGACTCTGTCAGCTTCCAGCCGTCTTTATTAACAGCCTTAAACTGAACATCTACAATTTCTATCGGATAGTCCGCGAATGCCGGCATGCGCTTGTCTTGTTTTCTAAGCTCATCCCAAGCAGCTTCCAAGCCCATACCTTTTTTATCCAAGTCGCCGGCAGCGAATGCCAAAAGCATCACCAAACCTTGCGTCGTTTTATCATCAAGTGAAGTGAGTTTTATAACGCCTTCTGCATTATCACCATCGATACGAACTTCAGCTACGTCGACGCTTGTTTTTGCCGATAAAAGACTCTTAAAGTCTGTCCAGACTTTGCTTTTCTCAGAACCTTTTAGTTCTTTATTATATTGAGCTGTCACTTGCTCCTGAAACTGAGATTTAACTGCGGACTTTACTTTTGATTCCTGACTGCATGCTGCCAGAGTTCCCACGGCAGCGATAAGCGCAAACATTCTGATTTTCATTAATACCTCCGATGGTTTTTTATGTTGAAGCCCTCTTCTCGGAGGGACAGCTCTTAAAATAAAGACGTTTATGTTACGGTAAAAGAAATTTGTTTGTTCTCCTTTGTTCGTTCTTTGTTGGCTAGTCTAAAAAATTACAAACTATTCTTTGTATACATTTATTCTTCAGAAAATATATCGCCCGCCGATCAGGTCGTACACTAAACATCATTTAGGAGTTTACAGCATGAAAAAAACAATCCTCACAGCAGCATCTCTTCTAGCTCTTTCTGGTTGTGCAACTATGAATAAAAGCGTTGGCGCATTTGACGAAAATGCAGACAAATCTTTCAACTACAGTACTGCCCACGTAGGTAAATCACCGAAAGAAGTAGCGGGTCTGTTGGGTGAACCAGCAACGGCAGGCTTCGATGGTGATGGTAAATATGCAATGGCGTATCCTATGACAGAAAGAAGCATGAATGTGGCTCTATTTCTTGTTCAGCAAAAATCTTTGAAGTGTGCGATCCTTCACTTCGACAAAAATGATAATGGTGGTTACAAGTTCAATCATTCCGTGACATCTGATATGTGCGACCTTACTCAAAAAAGCATCAGGCCTGATAGCGGCGCTTGGAAGAACTAATTCACTTATGAAAAGTTAAAAAAGTCTGCGCTCCGAAAGGGTGCAGACTTTTGTTTTTTAAAATCACCCCTCCCCAAAGTGCCCAAAAGAGTCTCTTTTAGCAATCCCCCACTCATTCCCCAGCTGCGCCGATAACCCTTTGAAATCAAAAGGAACTTATTGGTTCTCAGGATAGGACACCAGAAGTTCGACAACGGCCTCCTAGTGGGTTGCCGATCTCAATATGAGAAGCCTTAGACAATTCAAGAAGTTAGCGACCCTTGGCACGACATTCAGATTTGGCCCATCCTTAGCTTTATAAGTAAGTAGGAAAAAGGGTCTGGAAGACCCATTAACTAGGAGGACTT
>JBJTMR010000261.1:0-3581 GCA_046070625.1 Bdellovibrio sp.
GGTCATGGCAATCAGATATTTTTTGGTGAAAGTCTGAATATCGGCGCCGTGCGCTTGACGGAAAGATTCATCACGCAACAGCCAATTTCCCAAACAGAACAAGAAAACTTAAAAAAGTATGTAACGGAACAGGTTCAGCTCATCTTGCCACAGATTCAAATACACAAACCGACGCAGATTCTGGCGGTAGCTGGGACGCCGACATCCATTGTGGCCGCAGAAGTGGGTGGTTTTGACGAGAAGAAAGTCGATGGCTATTTTCTAACGACAGAAAGATTGAAGTATTGGGTAAATACTTTCGCCCAAACCTCGGTCGAGGAAAAGCGAACCAAGTTCCAACTTGGTGGTCGTGCCGATATTATTTTTGCTGGGGCTTCGATCTTGTTAAAGATTGTTGAATCTTTAGATATGGACGGAATCCGTGTTTCAACAAAAGGGGTAAGGTATGGCGTCGCTTTGGAAATGCTTCGCAATTAGTTTTGTTATTCTTTTTTCTTCTTGGTCTTTTTCGGCAGAAAAAAATTTCCCAACTAAGAAAATCAAAGTCGGCAACAAGACCTTAGTGGTGGAGGTAGCATCTACTGGCGAACAACAAGAACGTGGTCTCATGTTTCGCAGTAGTCTAGGTGAAAGCGAAGGAATGCTTTTCATATTTAGTAATGAAGAAACAAGATTCTTTTGGATGAAAAATACCTTAATCGACCTTTCTATAGCCTATTTCAACAAAAATGGAATTCTGATTGATATTCAGGAAATGAAATCGGGTAAAGGTATGGCTGACACCGATTTGCCTTCATATGCCAGCGCGCAACCCGCAAAATACGCACTAGAAATGAATAAGGGATGGTTTGATAAGAATAAAATCAAGCTGGGGTCCAAGTTAAAAATCAATCCATAGTCTAGTGTAAGCAGAAATATTTGCCAGCCTTCCATCTTGGATTTAGTCTGTTAATAACGCTTCACCGAAACAGTATGTTTCGTGGCATCACTCAAGGACGACAAATGATGAAGAAACTCGTTATATTAGTGGCGTGTTTAGGGCTGACAGCACAGCTCAGTGGTTGCAGCCTATTTAGTAAAGAAAATAAATCTGAAGCTGAAGTCACTTCCGACTTTGATTCAGCAGATCTCGAAAAGCTCGAGGGCGATGAAGCTCTTCATGCTGATGGGGCTATGGGAAGTGACCAGTTACCTGAAGATGCCTTGGGTGAAACCGTTGCAAAACAGGAAAAAACTACGACTACAGAAACAACAACAACGACGGCTGAGGACACTCACGGCGATAATCAGGCGACAACTGAAAACACAACAGTTAGTCAAAGTACTGAGACAATGCCGGCGGACCCCTTCGCTCAAGCTCCTTCAGCAGATATTTCATCTGACTCAAGTTCTGCAGTAGCTGACTCTTCGATCCCGGCACCAGACAACACTTCTATGGTTGAAAGCTCGACTTCCACAAGTACGCTTTCTTCAACAACTGTTGTAGACCAAGGTGAGCCAGCTCCTAAGAAAAAGAAAAGAAAGAAAAAAGCTGCAGTCGCTGCTGCTGAAATGGCGCCAGCGCCAACAATGGAATCTTCTTCTGAACAAATGCAACAGCAGCACCCTGCTGATGTAGCTCAACAGCAAATGGCAGAGGCGCCTCATCAAGAGATGGCTCCTCCTCCGCCTCCGGAAATGCCTCAACAGGCGCAAACGGAAATTCCACCTCCGCCAATGCCTGAAGCTCCACCAATGCCGCAAGAGATGGCTCCGCCACCACCTCCTCCAGATATGGCACAAAATCAAATGGCACCACCACCTCCTCCGCCGGAAGCCATGAATCCTCCTGCTCCTCACGCAAAAGGTCATGGCGAAGACGGTGCCCAGCCAGGTATGGATAATGACACGACGCTTGCCCTGGCAGTGGTAGGTCTTGCAGCTTTAGGTTTGGCTCTTCTGATTGTAGTTAGAAAGAAACGTAAACAGAAAGAACTTGAACAACAAGCGATGGACAACACTCACGTTGGTACATAACGGCGATAGCCGGCAGTGCTGAAGGGCCGGTCGGCCCGTAAGCTGAAGCAGTACATGCAAAAAACAAAAGCCCACTTTATCAGTGGGCTTTTTATTTGGTTATATCTCTGAAAAGAAACGGTGCTATCCCACTTTTTTAAAGATGGAATCCATCACCGAGCGGTTTTCGTTACGACCGTTTTCAACGAAATAGATCAAATCATCAACGATCTGAATATCTCTGTTGTTCACAGGCATAAACTTGATGCCGCAACCAATTGAGTTTGCCCAAATAACATGAGCCGCAACTTTGCGCTCACGTCCTGCGACGACAAACATCAGATTTAACTTTTCGTTGGCACGAATTTGCCCACCAGCGAACTCTAAGAAGGCTCCTGAGATGCTAATATTTTTAAGCGTGCCTTTTGTTTCATCGCGCGCGTAATTGCGTTTAAAAGAAACCTCTAAGTTCAGAGGGGTTCTTGGCGCGGGAACCGTGTCAGTATCCTCCACGTTGGACTCCTTATGCTTAAATGCGGATACTAACCTTTCGGAATTACTGTGTAGAAATTAATAGCAGATCTGCCTATTTTTCGTTATTTTTCAGTTAACAGAGGAAACTAGACTACCTTTTGTAGTATTTAACATACTGAAAGTATGAGGCTTTATCCAAACTTATGGTGGCAAAATAGAAGCTAGCCCTAGGTAACTCGTCTCATTTCGGGATGTTAGCAAAGCTTCCACTTTTCAATAGTTTTTACTGTTGACAAGGCCTGGCTAATTCAAGGAAATTGAGGGAAAGCACACAGTTTCGATCCAATCGGATCCAACTTCCAATTTATCGCTCCGTTTTCTTTTTTAAATCCCACAAGGAGAATTTGTTTGTCCGAACCAAAAGATTCACAAGGCGTTGAAGTCGTAAAAAAGCGCACTCGTACAACGAAGTCTGCTGAAAATACCTCCGCTGAGTCTACTCAAGAAGCTTCTGCGCCAACTCCGGCTCCGGCACCTTCTGAGGCACCCGCTCCCGCAGCAGCACCTCAAACTCCTGTTTCAACCCCTGCAGCAGCTCCAGCTCAACAAGAGCAAAGACAAGATCGTCCACACCAACAACAGCAACGTCGTGATTTCAGACCGAATCGTGACAATAGAGACAACCGTGATCGTGATCGCGGCGACCGTGGCGACAGAAATGACCGTGGAGATCGTAACGATCGCAACCGTCATGACCGTGGGAACAATCAACGTCGTGATTTCCGTCATGGACGTAATGATGAAGGTCAACCAGGTGGCGATGACTCTTCTCAAAACATTCAAGCGCAACCAGATGTTGATTTGGCAGATATCCAATTAACGGATGAAGAGAAATCATGGTTGTCATCGAAAGACTTGAAATCAAAAAACATCACGCAGCTTACTGAGCTTGCGACCAAGCTTAAAATCGAAAACGCTGCGGGCCTTCGTCGTCAGGATATGATTTTCGAAATCTTAAAGCGTGCTGCAAAACTTGGACAAGATATCTATGGTTCTGGTGTTCTTGAGATCTTGCCTGATGGTTACGGTTTCTTGCGTTCTCCAGATTACAA
>JBJTMR010000262.1:0-45443 GCA_046070625.1 Bdellovibrio sp.
GGGCATTTTGGCTCCAAAATTTAAGAATCTTAAATTTTATAAAATAATATTCGCGTTCTTTTCCACAGGCAAAATTCCCGCAATTTTGCACAAAAAAAGGGAGCTTTTCAGCCCCCTTTTTCGCATCAACTGCGCTTCAAAATTTTACGCTAAAACTATCTGAAAAGATCCGCTGCGGAAGCCGCCGTTGCTGCCAAAGAACTTACATTGGAACGCTCTTTAGCTGGTTGGGGTTGCTGAGGTTGAACGGGAGGAGCCTGAGGAACTGGAGCTGACGCTGCAACCTCTACGGCTGCTGCCGCCACAGTCTCTGCCACTTCTTTGTTTGTTTCAACGATCACGCCGTTTTTAACGTCCAAAGCTGACTGAATCACCGGAGCGGCTTGAACACCTGCCACCGCATTGGTGACCGGGAATAATTGGATGTTCAATTGGTAGACTCTTTCGCCTTTTGATTTCATGCGCGCGATAGAGTTGTCTTTGTTCAAACCTTTTCTCATCTGACGAAGTTTGAATTTGATTTCTTCAAACTCTGCTTTCGTCAAAGACATCGTCAAAGTCCCGAACTCACGATCTGTGGGTTGATCTTGGTAAATCGACTCAAGACCCAAGTACATCAATTGAGATTGCAATTTTCTGACCAACGCCACCGGGATATCTTCCGGAGATTCCGTCAGGC
This sequence comes from Bdellovibrio sp., assembly GCA_046070625.1. Taxonomy (GTDB): domain Bacteria; phylum Bdellovibrionota; class Bdellovibrionia; order Bdellovibrionales; family Bdellovibrionaceae; genus Bdellovibrio. Next base: position 680 of record JBJTMR010000262.1, read on the forward strand.
TGCGAGCCTTCTTAATCACACCCGTCGCTTCATCCTTGTGAAGATCACCAGACGTGATCAGTGTATTTAAAGCATTTTCGATTTCATCGTCAGAAGCTTTGCCGCGCAAAAGGCCCTTCAAAGAAGACGTATCAAACGCAACGCCCTCTTGATCAACCATCGCATAGATAATCCACGCCACCCAGTTCGGTACTTTTTCAAAGGACTTGCGATCAATCTCGCCAGATTTAAGTTTGCCCGCCACGCGGTGCTCACTCATCTTTTTCAAGTACATGTTACGATCTGCGGGATCTGTGGCTTGAGTGAACTGAACTAATAAGCGGAATTCTTCCGTGTATTCTTTATTCAAGCCCAATGCTTTACCGAACTTGCCGATCATGTCGTCAGAAAGATTTCTTTTTCCTTCGATAATCATTTTCAAGTAATTAGGCGATTTGATATTGGCTGCCGCAGAGAACACTGCATAGTTGTAAGCCCGCAAAGAGCCTTTGGAAGCCCTGCGCTTAAACTGATAAAATGCCGCCAAAAATTCGCGGTAGTTCATGTAATCAGATAATACGGGTGCAACGTTCGAACCCATTGAAATTTCTTTGCCTTTGCCGAACTCTGGTTGATTGTTTTGCATAGAAATTTGTTCTCCTTTAGCTCAAATAGTTGAACGCAGAAGACAGATCAAAACAAGGGGATTTCAAATCCGCCGCTCAAAGTTATCGCAAAGCATAAAAAAAGGGACCTTTCTTCCGAAAGATCCCCCATTTTTTAGGTGTGCTGCAACTTAGGCCTAATCAAGGCACACACTTAACGAGGACGTGGAGGAGGTTGCGGCGGAAACCCACCACCCCAATCACCGCCACCTTGATTTGGGCCACACGGAGCCAAATACAAAGTTACGCGACGGATATCCATATTGCCGTAAGTATAAAATGACAGGTCTCTAATTTGATTCAACTCCGCGTTTTGCGGATTCACAGCGTATCTTTGAATCCAAGAGCCCACTTGTACGCGAGGACCTTGTTGCATGTTATTGATAACAACATCCAAGAACGACACGTTCATCAAAGACGCCGCTTCAAACTCAATCAGCTCGATGCGATAACCGCGATATTGATTCAAGTTGATATAAGCAGTTAGATCCAAACGATCATTCCCCAACATGCGGCGAGCCACATTCAAAGGAACCGTCACACGTTGTTGTCCACCTGGAGGATAACCACCACCGTAATCCGAGCCGCGCAAGTTGATCACGATCCAATCAATGTCTGCCATCCCGTTCACATCAAGATCTACGCTGGCAATATTTCTGCCCAAAACCAAAGAACGTTTCGGAGCCAAACGCACGATTCCACGAGGAGATGCCGTCCAATTATCCAAAGTGCCATTAATAAAAAGACCGATGTTCGTTCTTGGGCCCGCACCGCGTGTTGAAACTTCAACGGATTCCACAGTGTAGCCATCATAACGACGACCAAGGCCCGCTAAACCCAAAAGCGGAAGGCGCTCGTTTACGACACGACGTTGAACTTGGATAGTTTTTCGGTCCACTGGATTTTGATAACCACCACCCGGAGGATAACCCGGTTGATTTGGGTAATTCCCACCTGGAGGAGCCGGAATCGGGCCGCCATTATCTGGTGGCAATGGGCGAGGTCCGCCACCACCGCGATGATCGCCACGCCCACCACCATGAGGTCGGAATTCATCAGCCATCGCTGGCCCAAATACAGTCGATAAAGAAATCATCGCAAAAACTAGATGCTTCAGAGCCATTTTGTCCCCCTAAAAAACAATTAAAATCAGCAAATGGCCATAAAGCAAGGGGCATACCAGCTGTTTAGTGTCACAAAGCGCCCAAAAAAAAAGGCTGCAGATTGAAGCCTGCAGCCCGGTTTAAGAAATTTATCTCTATAGACTACTTTAGATTACGATCATTCAATTCAACCAAAGGTTTGATTCTTCTCATGAAAGTCACTTCCATTTGATCTTGGGCATAATTACTGCGCTTTCTCATTTTCAAAGACACACGCACCTGTCCCAAAGAGTTATTCGCCACCAAACGCGCGTCCCCCATGGTGTTTGCGAGTTTCAAACTGGAGTTTTGACGAGAAAGCAAATCCAATGCGTCCTCTGAATCTTTCCCGATTTTCGCAAGGACTACGTTCACTGCCGTTCCCGACCGAGGAATCAGCAACGGACCCGCAAAGGCCAGCAATTCGTTTTCAAAAGTTTTGATCGAAACATTAAATCCAGATCGACCGTTCACAACTTCCCAAGAATTCATTTTTGCGGTTTTGGCGCGGTTGTCATCACTGTAAATACGGCGAATCGTATTTAATGCCATATTTTGCACGCGCTCAAATTCAGGATTGCCAGAGGAACGACCGGCTGCTGGTAAACTGAAATACAAATCTGCATTCGTGGTTCTAAACACAACATCAACCGTGGAACTGCCGATTTTGATTTTCGCTAGTGCAGTTTCACAACCACCATCGTAATCCATACAGCGCAATGTTCCCTCGACAGAACGTTGACCCGTCGTTGACAGACCATTCCCGCTGCGAGCAGCTTCTAATTGAATCGTGGAGTTGGCCCCCGCGCCCGAATACCCTGCCAGGTTATAAACTTTGACTCGGCCATTTTCTTGAATTTTCAATGTCACGACAACATTACTGCTGTTTGAAGAACCCATCGTACTAATTATTGCGGATACCACACTTTGTGCTGCAGCTGAATTATTACCGCGAGAGTTTCTCATTCTTAAGATGTCTAACAAGTTATCCGTAGAAGACGACGAATAAAAAAGCCCCTCAGCCGTCATACCACCCGTCACACGTTTTCCATGTTGATCGGTATTTACGTTTTTAGAATCTTTCGGATTGTAGTTCCCATTAATTGGCGAACTTGGAACAGGCATTAATTCCGTATCAACCACTGGTGGCAACACAGGGTCACCGCTGTCTGATCGAACTGGTGGGATGTTGGATGCTGGTGGTGGCGTGTAGCAAGTGTTTCCGCCTGCTGTCGGATCTGGAAGATCTGTAATAACATCCCCAAGATCATTGCGACCGGTGTTGGGGTTTGTATTTACCTCTCCACTTTCAATGCAGTTGTTGTCAGAGTCACCGCTATCTGATGAATTAGGTGGAGTGGAGGTGTCTGTGGGAGTCTCTGCTTTCTTTTCCGCCGTGGCTTTCTGATCACCAAAGACTTCTGTTTTCTTTCCGCAGGCAGAAAGACCTAGGGTCGCTATAAGTGCCGTGGTGATAAGCGCGTGTTTTTGGAGCAAGGGTAACATTAAAAACCTCCAAGTTTCTTGACGTTACAGAGGGAGCCGCTCAGAAAATAGCAATCCTCGCGCCAGTTTTCGTCACCCCTCATCAGGCCTTGTATTGGAATGCATTCATGTTTTAGGATGAATTTTTGAAGGATTTATATGCTTGTACAACAATTCGGCGCTCTACTCGCTGACAATAAAAAGCTCCGCCGACATATCATTTTGGTGACAATCGTTAGCCTTGCCCTGGCTGTCGTGGCAGCCCTGCTATTTGATCAACAGGTTTCTATCTTTTTCAATCGCCCCGAAATCCGCGATATCTATCGCGCACCGGCTCGCGTGATTACTGACTTGGGTCTTTCTGAATACTATTTTGCGATCGCGCTTTTAACCTGGGGCTTTTGCAGATTTTTCGCTCTCCGCATCCAGTGGTTTAAAAAATATTCGGCTATCGTGGATTACTTTCGTCGTTGGGGCTTGAATTTGCTGGTGGCGCTGTTGGTTTCAGGGGCGATTACTCATATCATCAAGTTTTGCGTAGGCCGTCAGCGTCCGCATAAGACTCCAGATTTTGATCCCTTTATTTTCAATCATTTTACCACACACTGGCACTGGCATTCATTTTCATCTGGCCATTCTCAAGTGATGTTCACGGCAGCGACTATGTTTAGCGTAGCCTTTCCGCGCCTGCGTTGGGTGTGGATTCCGGTGGCGGTCCTTGTTTGCGGAACTCGCATCGTGGTTCATGATCACTTCTTAAGTGACACGATTTTCGGCGCCTGCGTGGGATACGTCGGGACTTTACTGGCTTTAAAATGGATGAAGGCTAAATCCAAAAACAGCCTTTACCAATAAAACGTCTGCTAATTTTTCTCTGATAAGAATTCAACTAAGTATTGGGATTGCTTCAGCGATCCCATGATCTCTTGATAGTTGGTGACGTACTTTTCAACCAAACTCCAAAAATGACCAGAGTGATTCATGTGCTGAAGATGTGCCAGCTCATGCACGATGACGTAGTCGATGATTTCTTGGCCAAAAACAACCAAACGCCAATTCAAATTTATAATTTTTTTCGAAGAACAACTTCCCCAGCGAGTGCGTTGTTCACGAAATTTGACCTGCGAAGGATGCAGATTCATTTCGCGAGACCAGTACTGCACACGCTCGCTCAAAAATTTTACCGCTTCTCTTTTATAGAAATGGCGAATTTCATTTAAAGCCGTGGGATGCTCCGAAATCGAAGTTTCCGCACTCCATTGATTGCGTGGAATGTGCAGCAACAATTGTTCATCGGTGACGGAGACAAAGGATTTTTTGTTAAGTGTAATCACAATCTTCAGATCGCGCTCTTTGCCAAGAAACGGGAACTTTTCGAAGGCTTTGATTTTTTTATCGGGAAACTTTTCTGCTAGATCAGCGAACTTTTCAAAGTTCTTTTCAATCCAGTCCTTTTTAGCCATCAAAAAATCCACAATGGTTTTTTGGGAAGTGATCTTGTTAGCAACCACTTTGATCGGCTTATTTGGGTAAAGATAGATCGACAACGAACGGCGGAAGGCCTTTCTGTGGACTTCCACAGGCCATTTCGCAAAAAGAAAGTGTTCGATGTGCTTACCCATAGCAAGAAAGAATGACTTATGCGAGCGAAGCTGGCAATCTAAGGTACGCTGTGTCCCCGTAAATACGAGGCGGCTTAAGGGTAAAAATGGATAAAAGCTCTTCTTTTTACAATTTAGATCCCGACAAAGTTCTGCAAGCTGCAGAGAATGCCGGCTTTTATCCAACGGGAGAGTTCACCCAACTGAACTCTTATGAAAACCGCGTCTTCGACATCAAGCTTGAAGAACCCGTGGAACCCAATGCGCTTAACAAAAACGTCATCGCTAAATTCTATCGTCCCAACCGCTGGAGCAAAGAAGCCATTTTAGAAGAGCATGAGTTTTTGCTTTCTTTAAATAACGAAGGCATTCCCGCTGTGCCCCCTTTATTTCAAGGACACGATTCGACGATCAGTGAAGTCGACGGCATGTACGTCGCTTTTTTCCCAAAAGTTCTGGGCCGTATGCCGCAGGAATTTTTGGGCGACGACTATCGCAAAGTGGGCCGCCTCATGGCTCAGGTGCACAACATCGGTGCTCGCAAAAAAGCTTTGCACCGTCCTGTTTTAGATACCAGTTATTACGGTGGCTGGGAAACTTTGGATCATTTGCAGGATTGGATCACCCCCGAAGTTCGCCATCGCTATAACGTAGCGGCTGAAGATATTTTGTATGCTATTGATGACCACTTTGATGTTTCCGAATTCATCCGCATTCACGGCGACTGCCACAAAGGGAACTTACTGAACAACGGTCAGCAATTTTTCCTGGTCGACTTTGACGATTTCGTCAATGGCCCAGCCATTCAAGATTTCTGGATGCTTTTATCTGGGGATGAAGATTCTTTCAGTGACGAAAAGGATCTGATTATCTCGGGCTATGAAGAACTGCGTGAATTTCCGGATCATCAATGGTCTTGGATCCCAATGTTACGTGGACTGCGCATTATTTCTTATGCCGGTTGGATTGCTAAGCGTTGGGCTGATCCCAGCTTTCCAAGACTGTTTCCAGAGTTTAATACCTTCCGCTATTGGGCAGAAGAAGTTGAAGCTCTGGAAAAGATTGCCTGGAAGATTAATTCCTAATTTTTGTACGCATATTACAAACCAAATGGGCTGCCACAGCCCCGAATTGTCATAAAAAAGCAAAATCTGTCAATAGATCCGCTCCCCTATTTCAGCAATAAGAAGTATGAAGTCAGCAAATTTATAAACCCTGCAGAGTCTGCAGCATTTTTTAAAGTGAGCCCTCATGAAAACTATTATCGCTGTCGCTATAACTTTTGTCTCACTAAATTCATTCGCTGAACTAGTTACTATCGGATGCAAACCAGCTCAAACTAGCTGCGAAGAAAGAGTCGTCCAAGCCCTTGCCTATATGGGCTGTGAACCTCAGTTAACAGAAGCAATTACCTGCCATTCTCATTCGGGTGGCGAATTTGAAAATTGTATAGTGGAAACTCTGCATTGTTCATCACAATCCGTTGAGCCGGTTTCTGGTGAATCCTATATATGCCGCCGTGATTTCCCTAATGAAATATCTTTGCGTGCATACGACAAGACCTTAACTGCTCATTGGGAAGAGAACATTTTTGGCCAATACAAAAGTGGAGCAATTTGCACGCGCTAACATTCTTCGGATCGTCAGAAAGATTCTAACTTAATTTCTAATCTGAGTATTCAATCGAAAGTTTTCCACAATCACTCTGTGGAAAACTTTTTTCTTTTATTCCCTCTAAGAAATTCTTAAATATTCTTAAAAATAGTATTTGTAAAATTCATATATCTTCTTTTATTATCATTATTAATGAGTTTACTTAGCCCTTCCCTTGAAGCTTTCTGGGCCGTCGTTCAAAAAGGCACGGTCCTGGAAGCAGCTAAAACAGTAAGTCTCACCCAAACAGGTGTGACCCAAAGAATCCGAAGCTTGGAAAAGCAATTAGGGGTGACGCTCTTTACAAGATCTCGTAAAGGCATGCGTTTAACTTCTGAAGGAGAATCTCTGCTCCGCTATGTCCAAGCAGCACGGGATCTGGAAGGTGACACCTTAGAGAAGATTTCTGGAAGAAAATCTTCAGCGCTGATTGATATTTGCATCAGCGGCACCGCGGGCACGATGCGCTCGCGAATTCTTTCGCGCGTGGGTGCAGTCGTAAAGAAGCATCCACAACTTCGTATGAATTTAGATTTCACGGATCCTAACGGGATCGTCGGAAAATTGAAAAACGGCCTGGCCCAACTTGCTGCCCTTCCCGAAAATCAAGTTGGTCTGGAGCTGGATTCAAAAATCATGGCGACCGAAAGATATATACTGGTGGGGCCTGCGGCATGGAAACGCCGCAGGCTCGCCGACATTCTGGAAAAAGAATGTCTGATCAGCTTTCGTGATCTGGAATCCCCCACTGCAAGCCTTCTGGCAAAGTTTAAACTTACCAAAAAAGTTCGTCGCGACAGACACCAGACGAATAATCTTGATGCCGTGATTACGATGCTTGAACAAGGTTTGGGATTTTCTGTGCTGACGATGGAGCTCGCAGAGCCCTTTTTAAAAAAAGGTACTCTGATCAATTTGGATAAGTCCGTGGTTCTGGAAGAAAACCTGGCTCTGGCCTGGTATCCCCGCAATGAAATGCCCGCATACCTAAAAGATCTGATTACGGCGATCACCAAGAAATAGCGTTACCCTGGGCAAGAATTTTGTTTGACTCAATCTGTGGACCTCGGAATCCTTAAGGGCATCCATTTAAGAATCACACAGGAGAAGACATGAAGTTTTTCTTAGCTATCGCAGCTTTAACATTCGCACTGTCAGGTTGTAACGTTCAGGAAGAAGATAAAAAAGAAGGTCAAGGTGGCGCCGACACGATGGTTAATCAAACTGACTATACGGCTTGCCAACCTGGTTCTGCCTCACCAGTGACTCCGGTCGGTCTTTGGAGAGCTGTTTACGCTCAAAGTAATTATTCTTTCGTAAGAACCTACAATATCGGCAATAACTTTTTCCAATTAACCCATGACTGCAACTTCAACGGGGCTAAGGTTTCCACTTCAGCTGGGGCTGGGGCTTCCATTTATTTTGGCAAGATCGCGGTCCTTGGTGATCAACGCACTGAAAAATCCGTGACTCGTGAAGGCTACAAACTTACTTGCCAAGCCGAAGTTGTCGGCGGGAGTTTGAACTATCACTATCAGGGCGCTTGCTTGGTTCTGACTGACGAAAACAATACCAACGGTTTGATGTTAGTTCCGGTATCCCAATAAGCCAGCTCTGCCAAATTACTTAGAACGGGGCTCCAAACGCCCCGTTTTTCATTTTCTGCTGCCTAAAATCAGAAGCACCTTGTCATAAAGCCCCACACTCCGCTGACGCCACAGTCCTGAACGGATCTCTGATCAAGAATGCCATGGAAAACCTTTGTCTTACTTCGGGGGTTCTTCTATATTTTCTAGGCTTTATAGCCCACTTACAAAGGACCAACTCATGAAAAAAATCAAAGTTGCAAATCCCGTCGTTGAACTCGACGGCGACGAAATGACTCGCATTATCTGGAAATTTATCAAGGAACAATTGATCCTTCCTTACCTTGATATCGACATCAAGTACTTCGACTTGGGTATGGAACATCGTGATGCTACGAACGACCAAGTAACTATTGATTCTGCGGAAGCGATCAAAAAGTACAACGTGGGTATCAAATGCGCGACGATCACTCCTGACGAAGCTCGCGTTAAAGAATTCAACTTGAAACAAATGTGGAAATCACCAAATGGCACTATCCGTAACATCTTGGACGGTACTGTTTTCCGTGAACCAATCATCTGCAAAAACGTTCCTCGCCTAGTTCCTAACTGGACAGCACCAATCTGTATCGGTCGTCACGCATTCGGTGACCAATACCGCGCAACAGATTTCGTGACTAAAGGTAAAGGGAAATTGACTGTGACTTTCCAACCTGAAAACGGTGGCGAAACTCAATCTTATGAAGTGTTCAACTTCAAAGGTGATGGCGTTGCTTTGACTATGTACAACACTGACGAATCTATCAAAGGTTTCGCTCACTCTTGCTTCAACCAAGCCTTGTCAAAAAAATGGCCTTTGTACCTTTCAACTAAAAACACAATCTTGAAAAAGTACGATGGTCGCTTCAAAGACATCTTCGAAGAAATCTACCAAAATGAATTCAAAGCAAAATTTGAAGCTGCTGGTATCACTTACGAACATCGCTTGATCGACGACATGGTTGCTTCTGCATTGAAATGGAATGGCAACTTCGTATGGGCTTGTAAGAACTACGATGGTGACGTTCAATCCGATACAGTAGCTCAAGGTTTCGGTTCTCTTGGTTTGATGACTTCAGTTTTGGTAACTCCAGATGGTAAAACAATGGAAGCTGAAGCTGCGCACGGAACTGTGACTCGTCACTACCGTCAACATCAACAAGGTAAACCGACATCTACAAATCCAATCGCTTCTATCTTTGCTTGGACTCGTGGTCTTGAGCACCGTGGAAACTTGGATGGCAACACTGATTTGGTGAAGTTCGCTCAAACTTTGGAAAAAGTTTGCGTTGAAACGGTTGAAGCTGGCTTCATGACCAAAGACCTTGCCGTTTGTATCTATGGCGACAAGGTGCCTACAGACAAATACATGAATACTGAGCCGTTCTTGGCTAAATTGGATGAGAATCTTAAAAAAGCTCTTTCAATGTAATTTTTAGATCGAAAGATTTAAAAAACAAAAAGCCCCGAGACGATCGGGGCTTTTTGTTTGTTTTACGAGAGGGATCTATTTTTTCGCAAATTGGATGTCTAAAGAAATTTGCACATCGTCACCAACCAGCACACCGCCAGCCTCTAAAGCTGCGTTCCAGGTCAGACCAAACTCTTTACGTTTGATTTTGGTTTTCGCAGACAAGCCGATTTTCATATTGCCGTACGGATCTTTGTGTTCTGCGGAAGGGCCTTCAACTTCAAAGACCACCTCTTTAGTCACACCACGAATCGTAAGGTCTCCGGTCACTTTTAGCTCTTCGTCACCGGCGCGCTCGACTTTTTTAGATTTAAAGGTTAAAAGCGGAAATTTTTCGACGTCAAAGAAGTCAGCACTTTTTAAATGGGCATCACGTTGCGCCTCGCGTGTATTGATGCTGGCTGCCTCTATGGAAGCTTCTACTGACGATTTCGAAATATCTGATGAATCCAAAACCAGCGAACCGCTAAGTTTTTCAAAGCCGCCATGAACTTTCGCGATCATCATGTGTTTAATAGTAAAGTTCGCACTGGAGTGAGCGGCGTCAATTTGCCAAGTAGTTGTAGACATATGTTCCTCCTCAGGAATGTTCTTGTGTTTACTTAGCTAGTATCGCCGCATTTTCATTGTCGCAGTAGATGACAAGTTTGGGATATATTGTTGCGTATTTGTACCCCCTGACTTGTTTCTCATTTTGAGGCTCTCTGCGACTGCGAGCGTTACCATGGCGCATGTAACCTGCACAAAACCCGAGATTCGTTTACGATGACAGTCAGAGGAGTTTCAGTTCTATGGTCTGGCGCCGATGTCTTATAATCTTGTCTGTCTTTATGGTCAGCTCAACAGGTTTTGCTGAAATGCATTTTGTTTATCATGGCCCTGAATCAGAACATGACTTTCGCTACCGGTATCACTGGGAAATCTTGAAAACCGCGCTGGATCTTACGACCAAAAAATATGGCTCCTTCACTTGGACTGCTTCGGAATTCATGAGCGAACCACAACAGCTCGCTGAAATGAAAAGAAACAGTCCGAAGCTCACAGTGATGATTCGTGAAACCAATCTCAATTACGAAAAGTTTCTGACTCCCGTGCGCATTCCAATTGATAAGAACCTGATTGGTTACCGCATTCTATTGATCGAAAAAAAGGCTCAGCCACAACTTGCAAAAGTCAAAAATCTTGAAGATCTGCGCAAGTTCACAATGGGACAAGGCGAAGACTGGGGCGACATTGAAATTCTGGAACATTCCGGATTGAAAGTGAAAACCGAAGCTCGCTATGACGATTTGTTTAAGTCTTTGAACGAAGGAAAGTTTAAAGTATTTCCTCGCGGTGTCGTCGAAGTCCTGGACGAGTATCGCAAATTTAAAGGTCGCTATCCAAACCTTGCTATTGAATCTAATTTGCTACTCTATTACCCACTGCCGACCTACTTTTGGTTTCAAGACACCAAAAATGGCCACCTAATGGCCCAACGAGTGGAAGAAGGCATGCGGTTTTTAATTGAAAGCGGTGGCTATCAAAAGATTTTCGATAAGCACTACGCGAAAGCCATTCGCGAATTGAATTTAAAGGGTCGGACGTTGATTAGCATTCCGAACCCTCTTTTGCCGGCCACAGTCCCCTTCGATGCAAAGGAGCTGTGGTATAATCCGCCGGAATAACTATTTAACTTGGACTTTCAATTTGTACTTACCTTTAGATTGGCAAGTGGATTCCATGTTTTCGGTGCTGCAAACCATTTTGCCGCAATTCAAAGATAGGACCTGATTGTCTTTGTTAAGTTCTTTCGTTTCTTTTTTCCAATCAGCACATGCCTTTTTCCAATTCGCACGAGCCTCTTTGATCAAATTCGCTTCTTCACCTTCGATATCGTCTTCACCGGTGGTGATTTCGAACTGGCGATCGGCATTCTTACCTTTTTTAACAGAAATCGTTGTATCTGAATCGCTGTCAGACGGAATGTCTTTCACATTGATCGACTGCGCTTGAGCCACTTGAAACCCTAAAATCAAAACCAAAACAGATAAAATTCTCATCACCAATTTCTCCTTACCCTCAAAAGCATAGCACCACTCCCCCACCAAGAAAGCCCCAGGCCTGCAATGACACACCATAGACGCAAAAAACCACCAGGCACCTTTCAATAACGCAACACACCTTAACTCCCCCGCGGCTGCCAAGCCCAGCTGTACTCAGCACTGGCAATATTCTAAATTACCTCGATGGCACGACGAGTTATCGAATGAAACCCAGCCCCCGGTGAGATACACCTGCGCATGGCCGGGTCCCATACAATAGCTCTCTTGACGAACTCCGCTAGGTCCGGAAGGAAGCAACGGCACTCGAGGGACTATGTGATGTGGGGTGCTCGGCCACTTTTTTGCTCCCTACTCCGACGGAGTCGGAGTGTAAATCAGAGGGGTGTATTCTTGTCTTATCAGGTGATTGCACGCAAATGGCGTCCACAATCTTTCACTGACGTTGTCGGACAGAATCATATTACCCAAACACTTTCAAACGCGCTAAAAAACGGTCGCCTTCCTCACGCACTTCTTTTCACAGGTCCTCGCGGTACAGGTAAAACTTCCTCTGCACGTATTTTGGCAAAAGCCCTGCGCTGTCCAAATGCTGTGGACTTCGTCCCATGTAACGAGTGTGATTCTTGCCGTGAGATCGCTTCTGGCTCTAGCATTGATGTTCTGGAAATCGACGGAGCTTCGAACAATGGTGTCGATTCTATTCGTGAGCTTCGCGAAACTGTGGCTTTCATGCCTACCAGCGGAAAATACAAAGTCTACATCATCGACGAAGTGCACATGCTTTCTACCAGTGCCTTCAATGCGCTTTTAAAGACTTTAGAAGAACCTCCAGGTCACGTGATCTTTATCATGGCGACCACCGAGGCTCACAAAATCCCACAAACGATTTTGTCTCGTTGTCAGCGTTTTGATTTCCGCAGAATCCCGACTCGGCAAATTACTGAACGCTTGAAAGTGATCTGCGATCGCGAAGGCGTTCAAGCAGAAGACGAAGCCCTGTGGGTTGTCGCCCGCCAAGGCGACGGCTCTATGCGTGATTCCCAAAGCTTGCTCGACCAAGTCATCACATTTGCCAATGGTCCTTTGAACCGTGCCAATGTCGTTGAAATCTTGGGTCTTACTGATCGCGCTTTATTATTTGATACCTTGAATGCTTTGGTCGACCGCGACTCTAAGGCTGTTTTGTCTGTGATTGAGAAAATTTCAACAGCCGGCTTTGAGCCGCATTTGTTCTCTCAAGACTTGCTTGAGATGATCCGCAACTTGTTGCTGGTGAAAATTTCTGAATCTCAGGCCGCATCTATTTTGGAAATGCCCGACACAGAGTTGCAAGCTCTGCAAGAAATGACAGGGCGTCTTTCTGAAGAAGACATCCACATGCTATTTGATATGGCTCTTAAAGGCGGCAGCGATATTCCGCGCGCCCAGGATCCACGCATTGTGCTTGAAGTGATTTTACTTCGCATGGCTTCGGCACCGAAGCTGGTTGATCTGAAAGGTCTTCTGCAAAGCGGAGCAATCCCCTCTCACAGTGCAGGTGGGGCCAGGCCCTACGTTCCGCCGGTAGCTCCTCCCGTTAAAGGCCATCAACGTCTGCAGGAATCCCAAAGTGTTCGGGAATATCCCACGGGGCTTGATGCCATGAAGGCGGTTTTGGATAGCAAACCTAAAAGCACCCCCGAGATAGCTCCCGCAGCTCCTGCACCAGAACCAGAGCCACCGGCTCCTAAATTAGCATCTGGCAATACACCTCAGGAAAGATGGGTTCACTTTGTCGAATTACTTCGTCAAGATGACGCCCTCTTTGCCGCCAAGGTCGAAAACCTTCTGTTTGTTAAAGAAGAAGGCAAGCTCATCAGTTTAGGCATCTCGCCAAAATTGGTTTTCCTTAAAGAGCAAATGTCCGACACTCAGGTGCGTAAAAAGCTACAAGGATTTATTGATTCATACTGGGGTGCTGGGTATTCTTTTGAAGTATTGATGAAAGGTGATCAAACCGGTGAGTCCGCTCAGGCTTTGCAGCAAAAAAAGGTGCAAATGGCTGAAGACGAAATCCGCAACAAGATTGCCGAAAACCCGATGGTGAAAGCAGCTCAGGAAGCCTTCCAAAGCCAAATCAAATCCATCGTAGAATTGAAGCGCGACAACGCGCCTAAAAAGTAAGGAGATTTTATGAAAGGTCTTTCTGGCGGCATGGCTCAGTTGATGAAACAAGCCAATCAAATGCAAATGAAAATGAAAAAAGCTCAAGAAGAGCTTGCTAAGGCTGAATACGAAGCAACTTCTGGCGGTGGCGCTGTCACTGTAAAAGTTAACGGCGATCACATGATCACTTCTCTAACAATCAGCCCAGATGTCATGAAAGATGGCGACGTTGAGATCCTTCAAGATATGATCTTGTCTGCAACTAACGAAGCCGTTAAAAAAGCTCGCGAGACTTCTTCCAAAGAAATGGAAAAAATCACCGGCGGCATGAACGTCCCAGGTATGTTCTAGGCCACAGGCCACGGTGCGAAAGCTGGAGTAACTTTGCTACACATTACCGCTCTTGAAAAATTAGTCCATGAAATGAGCCGTCTTCCCGGTATCGGGCCGAAGACCGCTCAACGCTTGGCCTATTTCATTCTCAAGTCAGAGACTGAGTTTCCAGAGCGTTTAAGCGAAGCCCTTTTGCGTGTTCGCGCCGAAGTACACGAGTGCCCACGCTGCTATAACTTCACAGATGCTGATTTGTGTCGTTATTGCTTAGACGTTCACCGTTCCGATGATGCCCTCTGCGTCGTCGAGGAGCCCTCCGATATTATGCGTGTTGAATCTTCTGGTGCCTTCCGTGGTCGTTACCATGTTTTGCACGGGGCGATTTCCCCACTTGAGGGCATTGGCCCTAAAGAATTAAAAATTCATGAGCTGATTGATCGAGTCGACTCAGGTTTACGCGGCGACAGCCCCGTGATTAAAGAGATTATTCTCGCATTGGACGCAGATCTTGAGGGTGACACGACAATTTTGTACCTAGCTAAGCAGCTTCAGGGCAAAGGTTTGAAACTTTCTCGCATTGCCCATGGAGTTCCTATTGGCAGCGACATCGATTTCATAGATGATAGAACTATGGGTCGTGCCCTGCAAAATAGAGTGGAGCTGTAATGTCTTTTATTAACTACAATGCCAAAGAAATTCACTGCAAAGTCGTGTATTACGGCCCGTCATTGGGTGGTAAAACAACGAACATTCAGTGGGTTTACCAAAAAACAGCTGAGGATCAAAAATCCAAGCTTGTGGCATTGAACACAGACATTGAGCGCACTCTGTTCTTTGACTTCTTGCCCTTGAACGTCGGTGAAATCCGGGGCTTCAAAACCCGCTTCCACCTTTACACAGTTCCAGGTCAAGTCGTTTACGATGCTTCCAGAAAATTGATCCTTAAAGGTCTTGATGGCGTCATCTTCGTAGCCGATTCCCAAATCGAGCGTATGGACGAAAACTTAGAGTCCCTTCGCAATTTAGAAACAAACCTTGAACAGCAAGGCTACGACATCCGCGAAATTCCATTGATCATGCAATACAACAAGCGCGATCTTCCAAATGTCGCAAGCTTGGCTGAAATGAGAAGCGCTTTGAACCCTTACAACGCTCCTGAAATCGAAGGATGTGCTTCGGAAGGGCGTGGGGTTTTTGAATCTTTGAAGACTGCTTCCAAGTCTATTATCAACGTCCTAAAAGGCGGAACGACTCTTTAATCCCCTGACCGGGTCTAGGAGTGGGTTTAATTCGTCATCAGATCTCTCACAGGCTGGCGCTTCGCGCTCCGCTGGTTTCGACATTGCCTCGGGCGGTCTCGACTCATTTGTTAACTCCGAACACTTCTTCTCTAAGAATTTCTCCTATAGCGCAGTCCTTCCTTGGGCACTTCATTATTACGATGAGCTTTAGGTGGAATATAGGGGGTTTGGGCAGTGGGTTTTATCAAGTTCCACAGCGCCTGAGAGTAAACTAACCCAGGAAAACCCCCATCGAACCCGAAAAAAAACCCGCAAGCCAAAAAACCAAAAAGAGCGAGGATCAAAAGGCCACGAGGGCCTTTTGAAGCGTTAGTCCGAAGGAAATTGGACAGGAGGTCCAATTCACTGCCCGAAGAGAAAACCCACTGCCCAGGCCCCCTATATTCCACCTAAAGCGGACAGCGCAAAAAAGAAGGTTCCGACCAAGGAAGGGCTGTGCTATAGGTGCAGTGACCTTTTCAGGGTATAATGACAACTCGGAGTTAATGACTATGAGTAACGTAATTGATGAAATCCAAAGACTTAAAAAAGAAAAGAATGCCGTCATTCTGGCACACTATTACGAAGATGGTGAGATCCAAGATATCGCGGATTACGTAGGCGATAGTTTTTACCTTGCGAAGATGGGCCAACAAGTTAAAGAGCAAGTGATCTTACTTGCGGGTGTTGTCTTCATGGCGGAATCCGTAAAGATTCTGAATCCTACGAAAACTGTTTTGGTTCCTGATACTGAAGCCAGCTGTTCACTTGTTAAAGGGGCACCTTACGATAAGTATTTGGCTTGGCGCCAACAACATCGCGATGGCATCGCTGTGACTTACATCAATTCTTCTGCGGAAGTTAAATCAATCTCTGATGTGATCATTACTTCTTCAAATGCTGCACAAATTGTTGAGTCCATTCCTAAAGATCGCAAAATTCTTTTTGGGCCGGATCAGCATCTTGGCCGTTGGTTGTCTAAAAAGTTGGATCGTCAATTTGAATACTGGGATGGCGCTTGTGAAGTGCATGTCCTTTTCAATGCCAAACGTCTGTCAGAATTGATTCACCAACATCCTGATGCCTTGATCTTGGCTCATCCAGAGTGCGATGCCTCAGTTTTGACTTACGCCAATGTGATTGGTTCGACGTCACATTTGCTAGAGTCGGTAACAACTCATCCGCACAAGAAATTTATTGTCGCGACAGAGACCGGGATTTTCCATCAAATGCAGAAGCTTCGTCCTGATGCAACGTTCATTCAAGCCCCTGTCGTAGACGAAGGCTGTAAATGCAACGACTGCCCTTATATGAAAATGAACAACTTAGAGAAAATCAAACGCGCCCTTGAGACCTTTACGCCTGAAGTGACTTTGAACGAGGAACTTCGCACGAAAGCACAGGTTTCATTGGATCGTATGATGGATATCACTAGCGGCAAAGCCGTTCAGTGGCCTTCTCAATTCACAGTTTAGTTTTTAAAGGACTCTAACATGACTATTTCACAGAACATGTTAGAGCTTCTTCGTCAGTCGCTCCACGCCCCCGAACTCCAAGTCTATGCGAAACCTGAATGGGGCAGCGACCATCCTGACCATCGCAGTTTGCTGCACGCAGAACGGGACAAGATCTTGTCCCAATCGACAGACAAATTATACTCCTCAATTTCCCACACGAAAGGCATGGGTGTCTTAGTTCTTTGTCATAAGCCTCTGGGTGTGGATGTCGAGCTGATCTCTCGCATTCATAAAGGCGTCGTAGAGCGAGTTTCAAATTCGGAAGAACTACAAACAGCTCCCGATCTCAGCGCCCTGTGGACTGCAAAGGAAGCGGCTTTTAAAGCCACGCGTGAGTACAATCAGCCCTCGGTCCTTTCAGACATTTCTATAGGGGACTGGAAAAATATTGAATCTCAACTTGAGACATTTACTCTTCTCAATCATCGCACACATGGATTGTCCTCTGGAGAACGTGGTGCTTGCCTAAAAATTTCTTCCTATTGTTTTGGATTTTTTATCGCCCGCACTTAACTTTGGTCTGGTCCTGCCGAAGAGTTTAATAACTGAAGTATGTAGTGTGTTTTCAAGGCAGGTATAAAATGGGAAGTTCGCAAACTAACAAACGAGTCGCTCCAAGAAAAGAAGTCTCTCCAATTCACGTCTCTTACGTGACCTCTCTGGACGACTTCGCAAAGATCGCTAAAAACTGCGAAATCGTTGAAGCCTCTGCAACAGGACTTTTGTTGCTTATTAAAAGAGATGATTTGATTCCAACCGCTCTTCGAAAAAATCTGACACTTGATTGCCTAATCGGAGATCGCGTGTTCATGCATCTTGAGGAAATGAACCTGGAAATTTCCGGTGTTATCAAAAGAACTCAGTTGCTTGGTAAAAAAGGCTTCTATGTGGCCATCGACTATAGCGACGAAGCTCCAGAATACTGGAGAGAATGCTTGATGGATCTTTTACCAACTCCGGGTGAGTTGGATTAAATGAAAAAGGGAGACTGCGTCTCCCTTTTTTTATAACTCTACGAATTGTGGTAAACCATGCTCACCGACCAGCACGATTGAATAGTGCGGCGGCAAAAACCAGCTTAGCGCCTCTGCAATCCCCTGATGTTCTTTTTCAGGCGGGTTTCCTAAAGACTCTAATGAAAATGCCAAATCATAATGTTTACGATCCGTGCTCATGACCAAAATACGTGGGCGCAGAACGCCTTGGTCTCTGAAGAATTCTTTAAGAATCTCTCGCACATATTGTGGCAAATATTGAGCTGTCGGAGCTCCAGCATGAACCTTTTGACCCTCGGCAATTTCAACAGCTCCCGAAGGAATCTCATCGGCTGTTCTATAGAACAATCCTGTTTCTTTAAAATGCCAAAGCATGCCGTAAGTAAAAACATAATCTGGATAATCCTTGTTGGGATTCACAGCCAGACCGACACCTTTAGTTGCCGCCCATTGCATGATTCTGTTCGCAGGCTCTGTAGCCTCTTCAGAAGTTAATGCCAGAATGTAAGGCCACCCGTCTGGTCCCTGTTGAGGACCTTCATCGACAAGCTTCACCTTGCCAGAAGTGATCGCCATGAAAAAATCAATTTCCCATTGGTGGTCACGCTGTTGATCCGGAATTTTCACAAGTTCAGTCAAATTCATACTTACTCCAACAAGCCCCAAAAATAACAAAGGCCAAACACTGCAAGTGCTTAGCCTTTTAATTATGCCCCTTCTGAATTGGGGTCAAGACGCAGTTCTTGAAACTGAGTCCTAGTAGTCTTCCACGATCACAATTGAGCGATAACCTACTTTAAACTTAGGTTTACCATAGGCATCTACCACCTGAAGACCTGTTTTAGAGTCAATGACCGGGATTTGCCCCTTGTCAGCCGCTACCACAGAGTCGTGAATAGTTCGAATGTAGTCGCCCCCAACCCGCACACAACCGGAAGAGGCACGACTCCCTAACGCTGCCACCGCTGCGGCCTCGCCCCCGGCAATATCAGGTGGCACTTGGTGAACCGCAAGACCATGTTCATCATCAAAGAACATGGCATAGGGCATTTGGTATCCACTCTCTCCCGAGCGGTAGTCATCGCCATAGACACGTTTCACGGTATAAAAACCACGACTTGTATGCCTCCAGTGCGACGTCTTCGCACCTTGAGTCATGGAGTGAATCACTCTTTTGAAACGAGAAATATACTCCAACTCTTCAGTGCCTGTGGAAACTTTGGTGGTCAGTACCAATTGACGATTCACGTACAGGCGCAGTGTCTGAGCTCCGGGACCGCTTGCCGATTTGTTTACGACAATCACATTTACAAATTGATTTAGGTCTGTTTCGCCGGCCAGGTAAGCTTCTTCGTTAAAAAGCTTTCCAAAAGGTGCTTCATAAGGCTCTTCAACCATGTATCGTTGAGCGGCCTGGTCACGTTTAGACAATTTCCTAACAACGCCATCTGCCGATGAATCGCCAGCCAAGACCTTCACTGAAAATGAGAGTGCTACTAGCGCAGATAAAAGCAATTTCATAATCTTCTCCTAGTAAGAGCTGATAAACGAATTTCTTCTATCAGATTCGCCGCACGCCAAGGAGTGCTTATGTATGAGTTGAAAGGTTTACACCCAGAGAGAACCCATCTAAATCCAACAAAATATCTTCATCTTTATTAGGAAAGTCTTAGGACTTTTTGAACCAAAAATCTCAAGCCGCCTTCGCCACGGGTTTGAGGGTCATTCGTAATAATGTTTTTTATAAGAAAATATATTCTTTGGGGACGCAAAAGCAGGCTCGTCATATAAAAACTCCCCAAAAATAAAAGGCGTATCATGACAACTGCCTTAGGTCCAAAATACGGATTGTAAGAATTTGCATTCAGAAGATCTGAATGAATCAGAAGGCTTTTGAAGTGCTCTTCAGAAAAATCCGCAATTTTCTTTTGCCGCTTTAATTCTTCATAAAGTTCAGTGCCCGGATAAGGGACAAATGGCACAAAGGTTATATCATGTAGGCCGACTCTGGCCATTTTGAACATAAGCCCAAAAGTGTGCAGCACATCCCTTGGGGTTTCATGGGGAAAAAGAATAATATTACACATAACTTTGATATCTTGGTCACAAGCGTATTTGAGCGACTTTAACAGATTATCAAGGTTCACTTTTTTCTTAATTTTCTTAAGAGTCCGTTCAGACCCCGACTCAGGAGCGTAGTTAAGGTGGGTGCATCCTGACTTTTTCAGCCATTCGGCGACTTCTTTGTCGATGGCCTCGCTTCGCGTTCCGCTGGGCAGCTGATAGGTAATTTGCAAGTTTCTGCGAGTGATTTCCTGGGCAAAGGCAATAAGCCAGTCTTTGCGAATGATGGCTGTTAAGTCATAGAGATCAAAATTCTTAACGTGATAGGTCTGGATGTACTCTTCCATTTCATCAACCACGTGTTTAACATCCCTTGCAATCCATCTGGTGGTCCACATTTGCGCACTTGAACAAAAGGTGCACTGATAGGGACAACCTCTCGACGCCAGAAGAGGCATACTGCGCTGACTTGAAACTCCATGGCCGATCAAATTAGAAAGATAGTTTTCCAAGGGAACCAAATGCCAGGCAGGCTTTGGAATAAGATCTATTTCTACAATGCGCTTTCTATTATTATTGTGAACGATCTTGCCTTGGCTTCGTCGTACGACTCCGGCAACATTAGAAACGTCTGACTGGCTTCTTATCGCGTGAATGAGCTCTAATAACGTCTGCTCCCCTTCCCCTTTTACACAAAAATCAACGGACGAATGGTACTGAAGAATATAGTCGCAACAGGCTGTCACGTGTTCTCCACCCAAAATAATAGTGGCATTGGGAAAGCGAGATCTTATGAGGTCTATTAAGCGTGAGTCGTTTGGCCAAGAACTGGAAAACATGCACGATACGCCAATGATATCCGTATTAGCGTCAATTCGATCTACGATCTCGTGATTGGTCAAACCAACAGAATATCCACCGGCGTATTCAAGATATGTGAATTTCTTAAGAGCTTCACCGGTCGCATCAATAATTTTGCTGTCGATACCATTTTTAAGAAGAGTACCTGCCAAGTACGCAATTCCGATCGGAGGTGTTAACACGTTACTGAGACTGAACTTCCTCACCATCGCAGCAGGGCGAATCAGAGTGACAAGCTTTTGTGAGGTCGATATTTCCACAATAAGTCTCCATTAAGAAATCATCGGCCTTAATTATGCGATATATTTTTTAATGAAAGCAAGGAGCGGGTGTCGCCTGAAGGCGACCTTATGACTGCGGTATCCACAAATAAAAAAACCGCCTGGTGGCGGTTGATTTATTTGGTAGGGAGTACAGGATTCGAACCTGCGACATCCACCTTGTAAGGGTGGCGCTCTACCAACTGAGCTAACTCCCTATTGGTTTCGAAGGACCATGTTTACCAAAGGTCCTTCACTGTTTGCAATATCTTTTTTTAAAAAAACTAATTTTTTATGTCCGAAAGACACGCCTGCTTATTCAAGCCGACCGAAATCTTAACGATCTGAAGATGAACCATATCATCTAGTTCATTATCAAGTTCGCCCATAGACAGAACCATCACGGCATCAGTGTACACGTTGCCCTTTAATGGAGGCTGCGGGGAATCTGAACGCTTAAATGCCGTCAGGTTCAAACGGTAAACTTTACCAGATCTGCTTGTCATTTGAGCATAAAGCAATGAGCCTTTTTCAAGACCAACCCCAGTTGCGATCACTCGGCAAGTAAGACCATCAATTTGCTTTACTTGAACCTGCTTCACACCACTCTTAAGTTGAACAACTTTAAAGACAAAATATGAAAGGTAATCGTCTTTCTCGACTTTCCATGTACCTTGAAGATCCGACCAAGGGAATGGCTGAGCCAAACTCCACGGCCAATGAGTCCAATCATCACTTGTCGGCATCACATGCTCGTCATCAACTTGAGCTTGTGCGAACGCAAATGTGGTCATGCTTGAGAATACCAATAGTGTTGCTAGCAAAATCCGTAACATGAACCCCCCCTAGTGCTCGAAGTGAACGCGAGCCGCTTTATTCATGTAATAGCCGTTTTTGGCTCTAAAAATATATTTTGGTTTTTCGTAATCAGGCTCGATCAACTTACGCAAACGTTTGATCGTCACGTAAATCTTATTGTCATGGACTGCAGGATCATATGGCTGCTTCCAAACATTTTCGACCAAGAATTCCTTCGAATAGATTGTGCCTTGGTTCGTAACAAACAGGCGCAAAAGATCTAAAAGAATGAACTGATTTTTAAAATCGATACGACCGATCTTTTTTTCGATAACAGCGTGATTCACTTCATCGAAAACAAGATCGAAGTTAGTTTGTGATTCCCCACCGATTTTCTCAGCCAAGGCTTTCGCCATGCGCGCAGTTCTTACGTGGTTTTCGGAATCAATAGAACGCAAAGCAAGAGTGATATACGTTCTTGCCATGTCCTTATCACCCATCTCGCAGTAAATATCTGCTAGGGCACCCATCATCACGTTGCTCATCACAACGTTACGAGTTTCGCGAATGATGTCATACGCGCGCCACAAGATTTCGATAGCTTCGTCGTACTTTTTCATATGCTTCAAGATAGATGCATTCACCAACAATGATGAAGCTTGAAGTTCTGGCATTTTGTAAACTTGGAAGAACACTTGAAGATTGTAGATCTCTTTCAGAGCATCTGTAGGTCTGCCTACTTTTGGATGAGAATAGACATTCGCAAGACCGAAGATCGCGTAGCAGATGTCTTCTTTTACGTCCGAAGCTAAAGCGATAGAAAGAGCTTTTTGCAAATAGTCGATCGCAGTTTCAAATTGGTTTTTGTAAACTGCACAAACGGCAAGCGTGTAATAAGTTTTAGAGTTAAGTTCGAAACCCTCTTTCAGCACAAGATCTTGAAGTTTGTCTTTGAACTGATTGATTTCTTCAAATTGTTCGCGTTCGGCAAATACGCGCAACATTAAGTGCATGCACTTAAGATACTGGGAATAATTTTTCTCGGCGAGATAGCCATCAGCTGCCTCGCGGAGATGTTCCAGTGCTGAACTGAAATCCCCACGATCGCAGTAAAGCTTGCCGAGCTCAAGAGCGCGATCGAATTGACCCATAAAGTATTAAAACTCCAAAACAAAAGAGTGCGGAATCGAAGAGACAGGTTTTGTCAGATTGTCAGGATGTCGTCAATGCAAGATGCAGGCAGTTGCTTAAAAAGAATGCATAATGAGAATTGATTTCAGCAATTTAATAAAAGCCTTACCCGATAAGGCTTTGGCGGCATGAGTCAAAGTCAATTGTAACTTAACATAAAGGCGCCAATACCCACAACAAGCGCTCCACACACCTGAATTCTGGACAAAGACTCCTTCAGCAGAAACGAAAACAAGATCGCAAAAAAGATTGAACTGTTTCTTAACGATATCGCAAAACCGGGAACTGACACCTGCAGACCGTACAAAAAAATTACAAAAGACAGATTACAAGACACCCCAGCAGAAAGAATCTTCCGCCACTCTTGGCGAAAAATACTTTGGATTCGCTGCCTGCGCTTCCCCTTCATGGCAAACCACAGAAAGGGCCATGAGATTAGCATTGCCACCGCAAACAGACTGATCGGCTCCGCCCCGTGATGAAGTGCCTGGTGATAGGACAAGTGGTAACCACCAATAAAAATCGCGCACACCCACGCCCAGGGCACGTTAGCAGACTTTGACGATTCAAGCTTTTGATCTTTCTTAACATCAGGAAAACTTAGAATGACTATACCACCTAAAACGGCTGCGGCCCCGACGCCCTGCCAGATACTTGCCGTCTCTCCGAAAAACAGAGTGGAGATAATCCAAACAAAGATCATCGCTCCCCCGCGCATCACCGCGTAGG
Source organism: Bdellovibrio sp. (assembly GCA_046070625.1). Classification (GTDB taxonomy): domain Bacteria; phylum Bdellovibrionota; class Bdellovibrionia; order Bdellovibrionales; family Bdellovibrionaceae; genus Bdellovibrio. The sequence continues at coordinate 24,519 of JBJTMR010000262.1, forward strand.
CCTTACCGAGCTGACTTTGCTTTAGCGCAAACGCCAGAGTCACAAAGTACACGCCTTCAAATACTCCCGAAAGCAGCGCCCACCCAATAGGCTTCCCCACTGTGAAGTCGTGTTTATAAAATAAAAACGACAGGGCGATCAGCAGGTTGCTGACGGTCATCGCGCCAAATAAAAAAGCCTCTTTATCTTTGGTGGTTTTAGCAATGGCATTCCAACTTGCATGCAAAAATGCGGAAACGATAAGAAGTAAAGCGCTGCTGTTCATGCCCGGGAGTATAGCCACATTCCCAATCTGCTGACAAAACAATCCGCACCCCGGAAGCCTCAGGAGAAAACCGGAAAGGTGCCTGCTACATTTTCTGAAAATATAGCAGGCACCTTTTCGGGTTATTCAATTTCTGTAGCTTGTGGGGTTTCAACTTTTGAGATGGATTTATCGAGTTGTCCTTTTTTCATCTCAAGACGTTTGAAGATTTGATTCACTTCGTTCTCAAAATCTTTTTGAGGCTGTTGCAACCCGTTCAAGAAAGTACTCCAGTGACGAGTCACTCCTGCCATCGCGATAGCTTCGTGAATTTGCTCTGTGGTTGCGCCATCTAACTTCGCAAATTCGGTATTAAACAAAGTACAATACGGACACGGAGCCTGCGCAGAAACCGCAAGGCCGATTAAATTAATCGTTGCCGGAGATAATGGCGCTCTGGGATTCATGCTTAGCATTTTGAGCTCATTCCAAGATCCTGGTAACCCCTTCGTGCTGTACTGCTTGGCAAACTCAGGAACAAAACCGAATGTTTTTTCTATGTCTTTCATTACACCATTCACATCACCAATCAGCGGCGTCGCTGCGGATTCAGTCATCGGTTTGTCTTTTCTGGATTTAACAAACGAAACCATACGTTTTACGTCTGATTTGAATTTATCCATAGGAACTTGGGCACCATAAAAGAAGGTACTCCATTTGCGAGTTTCCGCAGCCACTGCGATCGCGTACTTCATTTCCCGGTCTGTCGCGCCATTGAATTTCGCAGCCGCTTTATGAAAGTATACGCAATAAGCACACGGAATTTGAGACGCTACCGCCAAGCCAATCAGCTCTTTGGATTTTGGCGTCAGCGCTGTCGTCGGATTCAGCTGTACGTCGCGCATCTCCTGCCAAGCTCCCGAGATAGACTCCTGAGGAAACTCTTTAAGAAAGGTTGGAACCATTCCAAATGTTTCTTCGATTTCCTTATAGGCTGCCTTGGCTTGCGGATTATCTGGAACAACTCCAGCCGCATTTGAGTGAAATGAAATAAAGACCAGAGACAAAATCAGATAGATTGTTCTCATGACTACTCACCTCCGTGAATCATTTGCCCAAAGGGTAGACCCGCGGTTAAGGATCAGCAAATTGTCATATTTCATTGGGAAAAAAGCCCTGTGTAACTTCACAACACAAGCCGTCGCAGAAAAAGTGCCAGGCACCCCAAAAAAAAGGGCTGGTATTTTTACCAGCCCTTTGAAATCTATTTGTTAGATTCTGATTTAGTGATGAGCAACATTTTGTTGGCCCGTGTACTGAGCCTTGATGCCGAATTCGCGTTCCTTTTGGACTTTGAAGATCTCTTTTGGATTTTTGATATCCAAAGCATTGATCAACACTTGATCCACATGGTCCACCAAGATAACTTTCAAGTCTTTCATCACTTCCTTAGGGATGTCCTTAAGATCTTTTTCATTCTCTTTAGGACAGATGATCATCTTGATTCCACCACGGTGAGCCGCAAGAACTTTCTCTTTCAAACCACCGATTGCCATTACACGACCGCGAAGAGAAACCTCACCTGTCATCGCAACTGTGCGTTTTACAGGGATCTTCGTGATTGCGGAAACAATCGAAGTGGTCAAAGCGATACCCGCTGAAGGACCGTCCTTAGGAACAGCACCCTCTGGCAAATGGATGTGTACGTCGATGTTCGCGAAGTATTCTTTATCCAAACCGAACAAAGGACCCCTTGAACGTACGTAGCTCATCGCTGCCGCACAAGACTCTTTCATCACATCGCCTAATTGACCTGTCACTGTGAACTTACCTTTACCAGGTACAACGCTCACCTCAACTGCCAACAAGTCGCCGCCCACTTCTGTCCAAGCCATACCGTTTGTAAGACCGATTTCGTTCTCTGCTTCGATTTGACCGAACTTAAATTTGTGCGGTCCAAGCAACTCAACCAACTTCTGAGAAGTTACAACGTAACCATCAGATTTTTTCTCAGTCTTTTTGCTAGTAGCAGCAGTTTTCGAACCTTTTTTCGCAGCGGCTGTCTTTTTAGGAGTCGCCTCTGCCTTGAAGTTCTCAACCGTTTCACCCATTACGATGTCTTTTGCTACCTTACGGCAAACGTTTGCAACTTGTCTTTCAAGGTTACGAACGCCGGCTTCGCGAGTGTAGTAACGAATGATGTCGCGGATAGCTTCATCTTTCACAACTACTTTGTATTCTTTCAAACCATGGTTTTCCAATTGTTTTGGAACCAAGTAGCTCTTCGCGATATTGAACTTCTCCTGCTCGATATAACCCTCAAGCTGGATGATCTCCATACGATCCAACAATGGACGTGGGATTGTATGAAGGCTGTTCGCCGTCGCAATGAACATCACTTTTGAAAGATCGTACTCAACTTCCAAGTAGTGATCTTGGAATGTTGAATTTTGTTCTGGATCCAAAACTTCAAGCATTGCTGCTGATGGGTCACCCCTGAAGTCATTGGCCATTTTGTCGATTTCATCCAGAAGAACCAGTGGATTCCCTTTATCAACCTTGCGCAAAGCTTGGATGATTTTACCTGGCATCGCACCAACGTATGTTTTTCTGTGACCGCGGATCTCTGCTTCGTCTCTCACGCCACCCAAAGAGATACGTGCGAAAGAACGATTCAAGGATTCAGCGATAGATTTCGCCAAAGACGTTTTACCTACGCCCGGAGGACCTGCCAAACAAAGGATAGGCCCTTTCATATCTTTCGAAATCGAAAGAACAGCTAGGTACTCAAGGATACGGTCTTTAACTTTCTCAAGTCCGAAATGTTCGTCATCCAAAATGCGTTGAGCATTTTTAAGATCATGTTTCTCTTCAGAGTAATCAGCCCATGGAAGAGACAAGATCCAATCGATGTAGTTACGAACTACAGTCGCTTCAGCAGACATTGGTGACATCATTTTGAGTTTTTTAATCTCTTTCATCACTTTGTCTTTAGCTTCTTGAGACATTTTCTTGTTTTTACATTTGATCTCGAGATCTTGAAGCTCAGCTTGGTAATCGTCTTTCTCGCCAAGTTCTTTTTGAATGGCCTGCATTTGCTCATTCAAATAGTACTCTTTCTGAGAACGTTCCATTTGCTTCTTCACGCGAGTGCGGATCTTTTTCTCTACTTCAAGAATTTCGATCTCGCCCGTCATCAAGTTCAACAAATGTTCCAAACGTTTGCTTGGATCGATGATCTCAAGAACCGCTTGTTTGTCTTCAAGTTTCAAATTCAATTGAGCTACGATGATATCCGCAAGCTCCCCTGGATTTTCGATAGTCGAAACACGCATCAAAATCTCAGGTGGAATGCGCTTATTCAGCTTCACATAAGTTTCGAAAGTCGTTTTAACTGAACGAACCAAAGCTTGCGCTTCGACGATATTCGCTGCGTCCTCATCCAAAGCCTCTACGGCCACAGTGAAGAAGTTTTCGTTGTTTACGAAATTCTTAATCTTTACGCGACGTTTACCTTCAACCAAAACCTTAACAGTTCCATCCGGCAAGCGAAGAAGCTGGATGATTGTTCCAACCGTACCGACAGAGAAGATATCTTTGGGTTCAGGATTGTTCGTTTTAGCGTCCTTTTGCGCCGCCAATACGATGTCAGTTTGTTTGCTCATCGCTTCTTCCAGAGCATTAATGCTCTTTTCGCGACCTACAAACAGAGGCATCATCATATGTGGAAAAATGATGAGGTCTCTTAGGGGCAAAAGCGGTAGTTGTTGTACTTTTCCCTCGCTCATATCCTCTCCCTCCCTTGGGTTAACGAGCTTCTTGCACTAATAAGACAAGAGGATCTTCATTCCGGTTAATATTCCTTTAAAAACCTTCGCGAATCCTAGTTCTTAGCTTAACTATGTGTACGATTGCTGGGAAGTAAATATGTGAGGAAGAAGAATAAGACTGGCCCTTGTCAGTATCGAATTTGTGCTTGTTTTTTCAGCAAAACGAGTGCTCATTATGAGTCCCGATAAATTTTCTTATTTGTGATCAAATTTGAGATCCTTTCTTAAATGTAATACCCCGGCGTAAGATTTTCGTCCCTTTTTTCCGCAATTTGCACGATAAGTGCAATGTGACACGTAATGATTCCAATTGGGTTCGCACCAACTCTCTGAGCCTCAAGCTTCTTATCGCAACTTGGGCTGTCAGCTCGTTCGCGACGTTATTATTAACGGCGGGGCAACTCATATTGGACTATCAAAAAGATTTCGATAAACTCCAAAACAACTTTTCCATCATCAAAAATTCCTATTTGGATTCCATGGCTGAGCATCTGTGGTCTTACGACACTCGCCTGTTAGAAATTCAGCTCGATGGTTTAAGTCGCTTGCAAGGTGTTAGCTATCTCAAGCTCGTGGCGGACAATAAAACTATTTATGAAACCGGCAAGTCCGATCCCACTGAAGAAAGCCATCGCCGCTTCGATATTTTGCATAAAAATACCAACGAAACTTTAGGCAGCTTAGATGTCGAATTAGACGTTCGAAACTTACGTGAAAAGTATTTCCGTGAGGCTATCTGGATCTTCATCCGTCAGGCCGCCAAAACACTCGTCGTGGTGTTCTGCTTGTACTTCATTTTTAATCGCATCGTCGTGGTTCACATTAAACGCATCGCCGAGCATTTACAGTCGCATCCCAAAGATGTCAGCGCGCTCAAGTTAAGTCGACCCACGCATGATGAAAAAGATGAACTCGATATTCTGGTTGAGTCGATCAATCAGTTTAAAATAGAGCTGGTGGATGCAAATAAGCAACTTGAACAGCTCAATCAAGCGCTTGAACAAAAAGTAGCTGATCGAACGCGCGAGTTAACAACAAAAAATCAAAGCTTAGAAAAAGCCATGTTCCAGATCAAACGCATGCAAGCCACTCTTGTAGCGCAGGAAAAACTGGCTTCACTGGGCAGCCTAACTGCTTCCGTCGCCCATGAGATCCGCAATCCATTGAATTTCGTTTTAAATTTCAGCGAGCTTTTAACAGAATCCGACGACACAGAAGAAGTGCGTGAAATCAGTCGCGTCGTCTTGAAACACAGTCAACGCATCGACCAGATTGTACGCTCTATGCAAATCCTGTCGGGCTATGACAGCGATATCTTGGAAAGCGCGGACATCAACGAGATCGTCAAAAAAGCCTACCAACAAACGATTTCAACTCGTGCTCTTGGCTCTAGCTACATTCCACCTAAAGTCACCTATCGCCTTGCAGACAACGCACAGGTTCAGGTGTACTCGGTTTCATTATTACGTGCTTTGTCGAATATTATGGACAATGCGATTCATGCTCTGGAAAAGAAAGTTCTCTCCGGAAAAGTGTTCGAGCCTGAGCTCACGATTTCCACAGCTGTTCGCAGCGACAATATCGAAATTTCTATTCGTGATAATGGCATTGGAATTCCCGCAATTCTCGGAGAAAAAATCTTCGATCCATTTCTGACCACAAAGGCCCCAGGCGAAGGAGCAGGTCTAGGATTAACCGTGGCATTTAATATTGCGCAAAAGCATGGTGGTACTTTAAAGTACACAAGTGAGATTGGTCAGTGGACAGAGTTTGTTATGTCTATCCCCATGATTCACGAAAGAATTCATGCATGATTCACATAGTGATAGTAGACGACGAAGCAGATACGCATTTGCTTTACAAGTTGAAGTTTAAGAAGTTCTTTGCCTCACAAGGCGAAGTGCATCTGGTATCATTTCTGAGTGCTGCTGATTGCCTGAACTATCTTCGCCTTAAAGACACTCCTCCGGTTGATCTCATTATGTCAGATATTAATATGCCCGATATGGACGGCTTCGAACTTTTACAGGAAGTTCGCAAGTTCAATCTCAATGTTCCATTCTATATTGTCAGCGCTTATGAATCTTCCGAGTTTAGAAATCGTGCCGAACAACTAGGCTCTCAACGCTTCTTAAGTAAGCCTGTGGATTTCAATGCTCTCGGGGAAGCTCTTAAAATAGATCTCAATCTGAATTTCTAATTCGCTATTTTTTTCTTATTGTTACACGAACAATCTCTATCATGTATTCCGACGAAGGCCGCGTTTTAATTTGGTTGTTGTCGCCAAAGATTCGTATAAATAAAATTCTCTGATACCCATAATTTCAAGGAGGAATTTATGATGAGGTTCGTTCTGCCAACAGTTTTGACTCTTGCAAGTGCTTTCGCTTGGGCAACGCCCCTGACTCCAGAGAACATCCTAGGTCGCTACAAAGTTGATGCTTCTTATATGTTCAAACACGCTTACGTGAAGATTCATATTGTTAACAATCACGAGTTCGATATCACTCGCTACTATCCAGATGGCAGAGAAGAACCAACATGTCAGGGCACTTATAACTTTGGCAGCAGTGCTTACATTGATGACCTGGGTTTCTTGGCGGCCGGCAAAACCTTTAAAGGCGTTTTCACTTGCCCCGATGATCGCTCAAAAAAATATGACTTCAATATCGACTATAAAAACACTCAACTAGAAGATCTTATTAAAGGCACTAATGTGTCTGTGACGAGCTCTCTCGCTCCAGGCATTAACTTAAAAGCTTACGTTATTCGCTACTAGTTCAAAAAACAAAACCCAGAGATTTCTCTCTGGGTTTATTCGCATAATACTTTTTATAAGATCCCGCTATTGCGGGGCCCAACCACTAAGCAGAAGTCTTCTTGGCTTCTTCTTCAGCTTTAATTTCTTCTTCCGTCTTGTAAACAAGCATCGGAGAGCCGCCATCGTTGATCACGTTATCATCAATGATCACTTCCTTCACGTTCGTTCTGGAAGGAATATCGTACATGATATCAAGCATAGCTGTCTCAAGTACTCCACGCAGACCGCGGGCACCTGTTTTACGTTTCAAAGCCATCTGTGCAACTGCACGCAAAGCTTTGTCCGTAAATTTCAACTCAACACCCTCAAAAGAGAAAAGTTTTTGATATTGTTTTGTGATCGCATTTTTTGGTCTCACAAGGATATCCATCAAAGCTTCCTCATCCAATTGCCCTAGCACTGCAATAGCAGGCAAACGGCCAATGAACTCTGGAATCAAACCGAACTTCGACAAGTCATCTGGTTCAACCTTCGCAAGCAAGTTGGCACTTTTCTCAACTTCTTGTGCCGTGCGAATGTCCGCCGCGATACCCATTGTCTTATTTGAAGTTCTGTTATCGATGATTTTATCCAAACCAACGAATGCACCACCCACGATAAACAAAATGTTCGTCGTATCCACTTGGATGAATTCCTGTTGTGGATGCTTACGACCACCTTTTGGCGGTAGATTTGCGACAGTCCCCTCTAAGATTTTTAGAAGAGCTTGCTGCACACCTTCACCCGACACGTCACGTGTGATGGATGGGTTTTCAGACTTACGAGAAATCTTATCGATCTCGTCCACGTAGATAACACCTTTTTGGGCTTTTTCTACGTCGTAGTCAGATGCTTGAAGAAGGTTCAGAACTACGTTCTCTACGTCTTCACCTACGTAACCTGCTTCAGTTAAGGTCGTTGCATCCGCCATCGCGAATGGAACGTTCAAAATTTTAGCAATCGTTTGCGCAAGCAAAGTCTTACCCGAACCTGTCGGCCCAATAAGAAGGATGTTGGATTTTTGCATCTCAACGTCCACGCCTTTTTTACCATTCGACATTGCGTTGACACGTTTGTAGTGATTGTGAACCGCTACTGCCAATGTTTTTTTGGCTTGAGTCTGTCCGATCACATAATCATCAAGGTAAGTTTTGATATCCGAAGGTTTTGGTACTTTGAACGTACCCTTAACCGCGGTCTCTTTCTCTTTTTCCTCGTCGATAATGTCGTTACAAAGATCAATACACTCGTCACAGATATATACGCCAGGGCCAGCAATCAGTTTTTTAACTTCTTTCTGTCCCTTGCCGCAGAAACTACATTTCAATGCGCCGTTCGTGTCTTTAGTTGTCATCTGCTGTTATCCTTTTTTTGCCTTACGAGATTCAACTACGTGATCAAGCAAACCAAATTCTTTAGCCTGGTAAGGGTCCATGAAGTTATCCCTTTCCATCTGATCCTTCAAGAATTGGTAATCTCTGCCTGTGTGCGTTTCGTAAATGCGAGTAAGCTTATCTTTTGTTCTTAAAAGCTCTTTCGCATGAATTTCGATGTCAGTAACCTGACCTGACAAACCGCCTCCAGAAAGAAGTGGCTGATGGATCATGATGCGTGTGTTCGGAAGGCTATAACGCTTCCCTTTTGCACCTGCAGTCAAAAGAAGTGACCCCATAGAGGCCGCCATACCCATGCAATATGTCGCCACATCGCATTTTACGAACTGCATGATGTCGTAAATCGCAAGCCCCGCAGACACGCTGCCGCCTGGTGAATTGATATAAAAATGGATGTCCTTTTCAGGGTTATCCACTTCCAGGAAGAGGAATTGAGCGATGATGGCATTAGCAACTTCGTCCGTGACCGCTGATCCTAGGATCACGATACGGTCTTTAAGAAGGCGGGAATAAATATCGTAAGATCTTTCGCCCTTTGAAGTCTGCTCTACGACGTATGGAATGAGTGCCACTGATGTTCTCCTGTAGTTGTCTGAAGCACCTCGGCTAACCGCCGAAGTAACTTGGGTCTTATGCTGTGCTACCTATCGGAATACTCCAGCAGGACTTTATGAAAAAGCCTTTGACCAGTAATAGTGCTATGTTACATCTAACAATGCCCGATTTTTCTAAACATTTTAAGGGGTTTATATGGCTTTCAACCTAATGAATAAAGATATTAATCAACTAACTTGCCCGGCTTTGGTCGTGTTTTCTAAGGCTTCTTCGCAAAAAGATAAACTCGCAAAAGTGACCCATAATGAGCTTCAAAAGCATCTGACTGACGCTATCGAAGAAAAAACGATCACTGGTAAGCACCAAGAAGCGGTTTGCTTCCGTGAATACAACGTTGAGGGCTACCGTCACCTTGTTGTCGTAGGCCTTGGCAAAGAAAACGAAATCACTCATGAATCTGTTCGTCAATCGATCGCTTCTGCCTTTGAAGCTGTTAAATCATTGAATGTTAAAGAAGCTGCCATTCACTTCGACGGCATCATCACTGGCAAAAAAGACGCTGCTGATTTTGCTAAAGCCGTTGCTGAAGGCTTGGTAATGACTTCTTACGTATTTGACGAATTGAAGTCTTCTTCCAAAAACAAAAAAGAATCTGAAGATATGACTTTCCACGTCGTAACGAAGCTTGCTACTGACAAAGCAGTTAAAGCAGCGTTCCACGAAGGTTTCATTCTTGCTGATGTTGTCAACTTCTCTCGCCGCCTTGGTGATATGCCAGGCAACTTGATGACTCCGACAATCCTAGCTGATGAAACTGTGGCTGCGGCCAAAGGGATCGCAAACTTGAAAGTCACAGTTTGGGATAAAGCCCGCATCAAAAAAGAACGCATGGGTGGTCTTTTGGGTGTAGCTCAAGGATCTGACCAAGAACCACGCTTCATCATCATGGAATACAAAGGGGCTGCGGCTTCTAAAAAGCCAGTTTGCTTCGTAGGTAAAGGTCTGACTTTCGACTGCGGTGGTATCAGCATTAAACCATCTGCGGGTATGGAAGAAATGAAATACGATATGTGCGGTGGTGCAAATGTTATCGGTACTTTGCTTGCAATCGCTCAATTGAAACTAAAAGTAAACGCAGTAGGCTTGGTTGCCTCTACTGAAAACTTGGTGAATGGTTCTGCCACAAAACCAGGCGACGTTCACACAGCTCGCAACGGTAAAACATTTGAAATCAACAATACAGATGCTGAAGGCCGTTTGATCTTGGCAGATGCTTTGTCTTACGCAACTGAACTTGCTCCACAAATGATCTGTGATGCTGCCACTTTGACGGGCGCTATGGTTGTTGCTTTGGGCAACACTCACACAGGCTATTTCACTCGCAATTCTGCTTTGAAAAACAAAGTTGAAAAAGCAGCCGTTGCTTCTGGTGAATGGGTATGGAACATGCCTTTGACAGATTTCCACGTTAAAGACATGAAGGGCACATACGCTGATCTTTCAAATATGTCTTCTGGAAAAGGCGCTGGTTCTGCGACAGCAGCAGCATTCCTTGAACAGTTTGTTGGCGCAGACATCCCTTGGGCTCACTTCGACATCGCTGGCACGGGCTGGGCTGTCGGCAACCGTCTGCCATATTGCCCTAAAAAAGGTGCTTCTGGTGCGATGATTCGTACGTTCGTTGAAATCGCTAAGCAACACGCTTAGTTTTTAATTAGGTTCAAATTAAAAACCCCTCGGACCAATTGGTGCGAGGGGTTTTTTTATGTGTTCAATTCATTTAAAACACGCTCCACCTAATGATGGACTGAAATCTAAAAGTTCAGAACCAGCGGATGCCCCAGAATGCGCGCCACTTCGTTACTTTCCACCGTCAGAACTTGGCTGTTATTTTCGCTTTTCAATTTTACGGATTTTAGCAACCAGGTATGGGGCCACTCATCAGGTACATTGGTAAACCGTACGATGACGGCATTGTTTTCGTTAAACTGAAATTCGCCATCCCCTGGTTTTTCACCCATGATTTTGGCAATCGGAAGAAGCAGTGGATTGATCTTAGCCATGTCTTTGGAAAACTCACAGTGGCCTTCGACTTCCATGGATGGCCGGTCACCCGCCACCGAAACTCCTTCTGCTTCGAACACTAGGCTTACTTTGCTAAACTCCTGACAAGCCAACTTCTTTTCGCCTTGAGCGTTCACAAAAACAAAATGCCCCAGCGCAAAACTTGCTCCCTCAGGACCTTTCTTCATTTCAAAACCAGCAAGCAAACGCTGCTTGGCCGCTTCATGAAGTTTTTCACCGGATAAATGAGAGAAATCATAGCTGTTACGAACTGCAGCCGGATCGCGATTTACCTGATAAGGGTCTGTCGTGTAGTGCATAAGCGCATAGCCCACTCCAAAACAGACAAAGAAGAGCCCAAAAATTCCCACAAACCTTTGCATAGATAATCCTCTTAGTAGCTGTAGGATAACATGCCTGTTTTTAGGACAACTCAATTTTTACATGGGCCCTAGTCATTGGTCTGACTAAGGCGACTTATCGCAACCTGAAGTTTGGGTGTAACCCTTGAATACCGCATTCAATTCTTGCGCTTCATGGGCAATCGCCAACAAACCAAGCTTTGCCGTCCACCCGTATACATTTTCCTGAGGACATCCTGGAGTGTTGATCGCAAGATCCGAGACGCAAAGACGTTTATAGACTGCGCCGGGACTATTCAAACTTTCGGTCGAACTTTTTTCAGAGTGAGTACGCAAAAATCCACCCGCCAAGTCACAGCCAATCATGTAAATGACCGGCTCTGCAGAAGCATCGTCAGATTGGACAATCGAAGGAATGCCTTCTTGAATGATCACTTCCTCAACGTCCCGACCGCCCTTTGCCGCCTTCATCTTTTTGCGGGATTTATAGCTCCACTGTTTCACTTCAGCGCCAGAGCCCACACGAATCACTGCCAACCCATAAGTGCCGGCATTGTTTTTTACGAAGACAAAAGGCTCCTGCTCAATGCCACGCTTTTTGTATTCGACCTTCAATTTTTCGATCATCGCATCCACCCGGGTGGCCAATGCTTCACGGCTCTTTTCATCGCCAATGTCGAAATTTTCAAAAAGCTCTGTTTCCACTGCTAACAGAAAGGGATCGATTTTCGCAATGGCACTGAACTCTTCAACCAGCTGGTTGTAGTACTTGAAATAAGTGCTCTTTTTTCGTTGATACCAACCCAGCTCACGCGGAGGATTCATAGGAAATTCTGTCACTGTTTTAGCCCATTCTTCATAGGCTTCAGAAAAATCATTATTGCTGATAATCAAGTCGGGCTGATAGTCATTCATCAAAGGGCCAGTCATCAAAGCAGAGTGAACTTGAACTTCATGACCTGCGGAGCTCGTGATATTTAGCGGTTCAGGCAATTCGCGCGGAATTGCTACTTTCACGGTAATACCCGAAGCTTCGATTAAGGATTTAATCGTATAAACATTTTCCCAATAAAACGCGTTATTGGTGTGTTCTTCAGTCACCAACAAGATCTTCTTAACAGCTTCGCCATAGTGACGAACGATGTATTTATTCATCAACCCGATCGAGGATTCTTTATCCGTTGGGCAAATATTATTGAAGCCCGCTGGAAAAATATTGGCATCAACATTTGAAACTTTATAGCCCGAATCACGAATGTCATAACTTGAGTAAATTGGATACGACAAGGATGCTGTTTTAGCAGAAAACCAAGCGCAAATCTCGTTCATGTTGGCGAGAGTTTGTTTGTGAAGGGTGAGCTTCGCCATTATTTCTCCTTAAAGGGTCTCTTATAAATTTGGATCTTCTGAAGGAACTGTCTTCGGGACTTCCTTGGATTTCGAAGTCTTTTCTTCCGGAAGCAATTCCTTTACATTTACGCGACCTGCTCGCTTCAAACTGTTTAACTTCTGCGACTCCTCTGTCAAACCCATGGATTCCTGGCCTTGATACAAGAGCTTTTCCGTTTTGGCTTTAATATTCGCAAGTAGAGCAAAAAACTCAATTTGGTAACTATTTTTAGATTGTCCAGTCAGCGGACGATATAATTCTGCCCGATCAATTAATTCTACCAACACCCCGCCTAACTGCTCGAGCTGACTGCGGTTGTTGCGAACTGCCTCCACTTGCCCAGAGAGGTCTTGATAAGTCCCCTTAAGTTGTTTCAAGGCCTGAGCCGACCACTCGGGATCATTAAGCTCCATCGCCTTAATCAAATAAACTTGCACAAGTTTCTGGCCATTTACAAAAGACTCAAAGTTTTCCACCGACAATTGATTCGTAGAAGCCGTTCCCATTTGTACATAGGTCTTTGCCAGCCAACCTTTACGCAATGGAAGTGTTGCTTCCTCTTCGCGGATCTTCGCAATGCCTTTTTCTGCCTCATTCAAATACTGAACGGCTTCTTTTTCTCGCCCTAAACGACTGTATACTGAAGCAAGGCGCGCCGGAATTTCAGCCCAAACGACTTCTTTCGGTAAAGCATTTCCAAAGTTTTTGGCATCAAGCAAAGAAGCAACAGTTTTTTGTTCATCCCCCAAGGCTTCATGAGCAAAAGACATCCGATACTGTGCTAGCGCCGCGATATCAGGTTGCAAGTTTTTCGTTTTCAGATAGACATCGCGCTCGATCGCAACGGCCTCTATCCATTTAGCTTGTCCCTGTAAAGCTTGAGCTTCCCCCAAACGTGACGCCTGAAAATAGATCGACTGAGGATAACGTTCTTGGAATTCTTTAAAAATTTTTTGCGCCTCAGGGAACTGCCCTCGCGCCATCAGATTATCCGCGGCTTGCAGCTCTCGTTCTTCCACCAGTTTTTGATTTTGCAAAGCACCGTCATCACTGCGACCTGGAAAAGAACTACAGCCCAATAAACTTAAGGCAACAGCAAGGGCTAGGCAGAACTTCATACTTACTTCTCCTCCTCACTAATGAGGGCACTGAGTTCTTCAATTCCCGAAAGATCTGAAATATCTTTCACCAGATCCGGGATACGGAAAACGCGGGCTTCTTTGGACATTTTCGACTCGAACTGCCGATAAATGACATCCCGTTGATTGTAGTAGTTCTTCATCTGGGAGTACAACTCCACAAGGTCCTGCTCGCCACTTCCAGCTTCGTAACCTACACGGAGGTCCAGCCAGTGCGGAAACACGCGATTTAAAATCACAGTTTCTAAGCGATAACCACCTTTGCGAATTTCTCGGGCAAAAAACTCGGCTTCCTTCAGCTTCGCTTTATCAAAACTAGTCACCAGACAAAAACGCGTGGTCGGCGCCACCATCATCCGCTGTACATCAACGGTTCGTTGTAAAAGTTTTCCCTGCCATTGTTCAATATTCAGGAAGAAGTCCGCCAGTTCACGAATGAACTGAGAACCTGTGAGCATTTCCAAAACTTTCAACACCTGCCGAGTTCCCGCCTGAATCAAATGTCCAAACAAACCTGATTTTTTGCCTTCAGGATCGCGAAACCACTTCGCCACACCTTCATTAAACAAAGCAGATAATTTCTGGGGTGCCTGCAGAAAATCAATAGCGTGTTTTGTCGGCGGAGTATCCAAAATGATCAAATCAAACTGACCGGATTCATAGACAGAGTAAAGCTTCTCTAAAGAAGTAAACTCTTGAGAGCCACTCAAGTTAGTTGAAAGCTGTTTGTAGAGACTGTTTTCAAAAATTTTGCGAACGGCGTCTGATTTTTGCGCGGCTCTTTCAACGAAATCATCAAAAGTTTTTTTGTGATCTATTACAGAAGCCCACAGCTCCCCTTTGAAATTTTGTCCTGGAACCTTGGTAAGATCCTGACTGCCTTCGATCCCCAAGGTCTGAGCTAGACGCTTTGCCGGGTCAATGGTCAGCACTAAAACTTTCTTGCCTTCTTTTGCCGCCAAGATACCTATGGATGCAGCGACCGTGGTTTTTCCCACTCCACCCGAGCCCACGCAGACTAAAACTTTTGTATCTTTAAAAATCGGATTCGCCATCAGATCTTTTCCCCGATTTTTTCCACAAGAGTCCACGGATCCGCTTCAAAAAATAATGGCACTTTCAGGGCCGATGCCTCGATAGTTTGCGCGACAGTCCACATCTCTGCCTGACGGTCGATTTGCTGTTCAAGATATTGCGCGAATCTTCCCAAATCATTGGGACGTTGAGTTTCAGCTTGGTGCAAAGTATCTCGGGAGATATTTGTTTCCAGCACCTTGTTCACCAACAAGCGCGGTTGCACCGAAAATTGATCTTTCAAATACTCATGAAGTTCTGAAGATTCTTTCAAAGGTAATTCTTCTGGCAAGGTCACGATGTGGTATTTACAAATATTTGAATCTTTAAGAACCTTGCTAATATTGCGACTTTGTTCGCCCATAGGACCAAACTGCACAGCTTGCGCCATTCCGTGAGGAGCCTCCATCAGGGCCTTAAAGTGTCCCGTCGCAAATGCATCGACAACCACACAATCAAAATTCATCGGAGGACCATAGCGCCGGGGACCGCTGGTAACTTTTCCTAAAATCGCAAGCTCTGGCAACCCCGGAGCAACATTGATAAAGGCTTTCATCACGGCATTGTCGAAAAATAATTTCGCCAGACTTTCCACTTTAATCAAATACTGTGCGTATTCACGCAGGCAGGCTTCCCCGGCCCAAAGTGCCACGGACAGATTTGGTCGGATAGCTTGGGGATGAAATCCCACGTCGGGAATATCAAAAAAGTCCTTATAAAAGCTCTGATTACCCAGCTCTACGAGCAAAACTTTTTTGCCCTCTCGGCTTAGTTTTAAGGCTAGGGCAGCGGCAATAACGGACTTTCCCACGCCCCCTTTTCCAGTTACAAAGTGAATCTCTTGCTTCATAAGTGCCTAAAGTGTCTCTGACCTGGGAAATATAGGCATTACGCATGGTGTTAAATGATGCCTTCAGGGGGGGCATCACCTACTATCGTTCGGTTTTAACGCATCCGCGTAACTACCTGCTTATCCTAGGAGAACTGGCATGAAATCAAACGTAGAAAAAGTGTCGAACCTTTCAAGAAAGATCAACATTGAGATCCCTGCAGCTATTGTACAAGCATCTTTCAGCAAAGTATTTAACGGCATTCAAAAAGACGTAACAATCAAAGGCTTCCGTAAAGGTAAAGCTCCTTTGAACACAATCAAATCAATGTACGGCGACCGTGTGAAACAAGACGTGGTTCAAGACCTCGTTCAAAAACACTACGCGCAAGCTTTGCAAGAACACAAAATTGATCCAATCAGCTATCCAGAATTTGAGTTTGCTGACCCAGCTGAAGATAAAGATTTTTCTTTCTCTGCATCATTTGATGTTCGCCCAGAAATCAATTTGAAAAAATATGAAGGTCTTGAAGTTGAAAAAGAAAAAATCGATTTCGACTCTAAAAAAGTTGACCAAGTTCTAGAGAACATCCGTTCTTCTCGTGCAACTTTTGAAACAGTAACTGAAGATCGCGCAGCTAAAAACGGTGACACTGCAGTTGTTGATTTCGAAGGCTTCATTGGTGGCGCGCCACTTGAAAATGGTGCTGGCACTGATCACCACCTTGAATTGGGCGCAAAACAATTCATCGAAGGTTTTGAAGAAGGCGTTGTTGGAATGAAAAAAGGCGAAACTAAAACTTTGTCTTTGAAATTCCCAGATCCATACCACTCTGCTGACTTGGCTGGTAAACCAGTTGAATTCAAAGTCACTTTGAAAGAAATCAAAGCAAAAGTATTGCCAGAGTTGAACGACGAGTTCATCAAATCTTTGGGTGGCCCAGAAGATTTGGCTGCTTTGAAAAAAACAATCCAAGAAGATCTTGAGAAAACTGAGCAAAAACGTGTTGAAGACGGCTTCAAAAACCGCCTTTTGAAAACTCTTGTAAAAGAAAATCCAGTTGAAGTTCCGCCTTCTTTGTTGAAAGAGCAAAAAGCTTCATTGGTTGAAGACTTCAAACGCCGCATGACTGAACAAGGCATGGCTGAAGCTGATTTCAAATCTTACGTTGAAAAATGGGATGGCGATTTCACAAACACAGCAACTGAAATGATCCAATCTTCATTCTTGGTTGATGCTATCGCTAAAAAACACGATTTGTTTGCGAAAAAAGAAGACCTTGATGCTAAATTTGCTGAGTACGCTCAACAAACTGGTATCGAAGAATCTCGTATTAAAGAGTTCTACGGTCGCCCAGATCAAGCAAGCCGTTTGACTTACCAAATCACTGAAGAAAAAGTGATCAACCTGTTGAACAAAACTGTAAAAGTTAAAGAAGTTCCAGCTGGTACATTCAAAGACGAACAAAACTAGTTCGCAGCTTTTAAAAGTTAAATAAAAAAGGCTCTCGCAAGAGAGCCTTTTTTATTTCTAAAACGTGTGCTTTTGCCAAAAAAAAGCCACCTGCAAGGGTGGCTTTTCCAAGAAAACCTAGAACACAATTGAATTCGCCAAATCGCGAAGGTCTTTATTCAAAGCGCTCATTGGTCTTGCCGGTACATCAGCTACAGGCTGATCAACAACAAGGGCTTTGGCTTGTGCCAAGGCTTCCATCATCGGCATAGACTTCATCAGCTCTGCCGCCTTGTAAGCACGCGTTGGATTCACAACACCTTCACTGACAACTTTCTTAACGAGCCAGTCTTTGTGATCCACAGTTCCCATCAAGAGCGCTTTCACTTGTTGCGCATTCAAAGCGGGATTCACGTCCAAGATATGAGCCGCGACACCCGTGATGTAAGGCGCTGCCATTGAAGTTCCCGACATCGGAACAACGGCTTTGTGATCCAAGCTCGGTACAGAGCTTAGGATCGCAGTTCCTGGAGCGGCAATATCAACTGTTGTTTGTCCGTAGTTAGAGAAACTTGCCAATTTCGCATTACCAATTGTCGCCGCCACTGTGATGGAGTTTGTCGCACGCACATTTGCTGGGAACGTTGGGAATACGTTGTTGTCTTGACCATCATTACCGGCTGCTATGACGAATAAAGTTTTTGGCGAAGATGCCATCCACTTTTCCCCTTCAGGGATGTATTGATTAGCCATGCGGTGAGTTTCTTGGCTGATTTGTTCCGGCGTTGGATTTTTGTTTCCACGAGCTGTCAGCGACAGCTTCGCAATCATGCTCAACGGAACGCCAAGGCTGTAGTTAGCGACTTGGGCGCCACGCTCTTGAAGGTAGCTACCTACTTGATGGAACATTTGGCTAGAAACCATCGCCAAGAGTTTATAAATGTAGTCCACCGGACCCATTTTATCTTGTTGAATATTGACGTTCGCCAAAGGGGCATCCGGAAACACACGGCCTGACATAATCTTAGCCTGTGGAGCCATCAACGCCACAATACCCGACACATGAGTGCTATGCGCGTATTGCCCATAGAAATTCAATTGTGCGATCAAGGCCTCTTTTTGCTCTTTCGGCAAATTACGGACGTTCTCGTCAAGATATTTGCGATCTGCAGCCGTATCCGTTTCACCCTGGATGCGACCAATCACATCAAAAAGCTTGAAAAGTCTGTTCGTATCCAAACTGTACAAGTGCTCTGGGAAAAAAATTTGTCCGTAATTTCCGGCAAAATCCCATCCTACAACGTCGTCAACTTTTCCATTGCGATCGTCATCGACAAGGTTCCCATCGACTTCTTTGCTATTAACCCATACACGATTTTGCAACCACTCATGGGAAAAATCAGTTCCTGAATCCACCACTGCTACTTTAGAAGCTTGCGCTCCTATAGAGATCAATAAAGACAATACTAAGACTGAGATTTTTTTCATTAGAAGCTCCCCATATTTGCTTCAATAATTTTCTGCTCAAATGCTGGTGATTTCGGAAGGAATGGATTTAAGTTTTGGATATACAACCAATCCATCATTTCGCCCGATGCATTTGCTAAGTACATAGAGTTGCGCAGGTATGCTTCATCCGTAATACCAGTGATCATGTAATTCTTAAGAACTTGATCCAATTGACCCAAGACCCAACCTGGCAAAGGCAATGGTGCAATTCTCAACCCCAAAGACAGTGCCCATGTGCTTCCGCGTTTCAATGAAACTTCATACGGACGAGCAAAGCGATAAATCAATGGCGCGCCGAAGCTGTACGTCCATACCACACGCTCAGAAATCAACGAGTAGATTCCGTCAACTTGACCATTCATCGTGCATTGACTGAAATAATCGTATGTCAAAGCAGACTGGCAACCGTATTCCAAAACCATTTTGGAGTTCATGTTAGCGCGGCTGATAAGTTTTTGTTTTTCTTCGTTGTAGCGAGCAGAAGCACCAATACGGTCCATCGCAGACCAGTCAAATGGAGTTCCTTTTGCGACAGACGTCATGTAGGCAGTCAATAAGCTTGAACGAGTTCCGTAAAGGATGTTCAAACCTTTATTTAAATCAGCTGGGGCAATACCCGTAGTCACGTCTTTCATGCTGACCGCGAGAGTCGATTCAAGCTGATTCATTTGATATTGATAAGCCAGTTCAAGCTGTTCAAAAGCATCACTGACCAGAGCAGAGATTGCTTTTGCCACAGTTGGTTCTGGAATAAACCCAGCAGCTTTTTGCAAGCCCGAGCTTAGGATCGAACGAACCATTTTTTCAACGGCATATTTGTATTGAACTTTGTAATCAACCAAAGCAACTGGGCCCATGATTGGCAAAAAGTCGCCCTCAAGAACAACATCGTATACTTTTTCAAGGTCGTTCCATTGGAACTTAACGCCATCTAGGAAAGTTTCTGGTTTGTTTAGAACCTGAAGCCAGAAGTCAGAAATCAACGGGTCTGTAGATCCTACAGCCATTGCATTCATATGACTTTGATGAACAAGTTTTTGAATTTGTGCCTGGGTTCCAGAATCGAATTGGAAACGCCCACCAAGATCTAGATCAGACGCTTTAAACGATTGCGGTAACCCATTCACAAGAACCGGCTGACGACGGAACTTCAACTGAGAAATCCAGCTTGTTTGCGCTACTTTTTTTGCATTGAAGTTAGTCTTAAATGCCACTTGTCTTGCACGGATCGCTGCAAAATTGCCATCCAACCAGTCAGAGTAATCTTGAGCTTCCAAAGTTTGCACCGGCAGCTGCATGGTGATCATTTTCACCAAGGACTCTACCGTCGGAAAGGAAAGATCGTAAATACGGCAAGGACTGCCTTCAGCGTCGTAACTAAGAACGTACTTCTTCGCAAAAACTGTACGTTTCGCATCCACGCACTTTACAGTTTTCGTAGATGTTGCCGCACTAAATTTTTGTAAAGCCTGTAAGCCATCTTCAAACGCCATAGGCATTGCCTTCGATGGCAAGTTACTAAACTCTCTGCGAACACGTTCTTCTAATTTTCTGTCAGCTTCCGTTTGAACTGGAGCCGCATAAGACACGGTAGCTGCTACTGACGTCACCATCAGCGCAAGCAAAATCAAGCGATTCATAAACATTCCCCTCTGTATATAAATACAAATGAAATGCTTACTCACTTTTGTAAAAACCCCAAGAGAAATCTCTCAATTCAGAAACGATGCGCAATCGGGGAAGAAGCGCGGCCAACAGATGTTTAGAACTTCTTCTGGCAGTAAGTGTAGCTGATCAAGTCCATTCGCCCCTTTGATTTGTTCGGAAGATTGTAACCTTGATAGTTCATTACATCTCCGGAAACCCGCGACACTCCAATACCGCAAGTAAAGTGCTTCCCAACGGCTTCCAATCTAAAAAACGCGGTTTGCTCTGCACCCTCATCATGAAATCTCAGGGTATCGCCAACAACTGCGCGAGTGCCGCGACCGGATTCATATTGATATTGGGCCGAAGCCTCGACATTTGTGGAATAGTAGCTCGCGCCTTCAACTTGGCTTTCGCGGAAGCCAACAGATCCTTGCACGTGAGTTTGGAATGGCCCTAGGTTTCCTGAGTGCTGAACTCCGCCAGCCGCATCAACAAAAAAGCCCTCGTCATCCAAAGCTCCAGGCTGATTTATGACCTGGCGACTGAGTTTAGTTAATTTATGCCACTTACCCTGAATGTTTGCAGCCATGGTATCGCCCGAAGGATTCAATCGCTGCCAGCCTCCACCAACA
>JBJTMR010000263.1:0-15039 GCA_046070625.1 Bdellovibrio sp.
AGTTCAAGATCGCATTGATGAACTTTAACAGGTCGTCAGAGGAGTGTTTGATCGTATCAACGGCCTCGCGTTGCTGACTGCTTAAAGCCACATTGTCCGTCAGGATCACATTCGTCATCCCTTGGATGCGTGCAATGGGAGTCTTAAGGTCATGAGACATCATCGAGATAAAATTCGTCTTAAGCTCTTCGACCTGGCTGAGCAGTTTATTTTTTTGATAGTATTCCCAGCTGCGGCGATTTTCGATGATCAGGCGGTAGGGGATAAGAAAATAGTAGCATAGAAAGACCGCCAGAATAGGTGTCGCCATTGGAATCCAAAGCTCAAAAAGCCAAAAACTAAAATAGCAAAGAGCTACAAAACCCAAAAGAATTTCTCCTAAAAGGATCAACCCTTGAGACGGCTTCATAGAAAGAACAATGTGCACAGTGAAGGCCGCAATAATGAAGGTTAGGACTGTATTGAACCAATCTGGCAGCTTCCGAGGAGCAGAGTTTAGCAGGAGGGTATCAAACATGTTGGCGTGCATTTCTGCTGTGGTCATATTTGCAAGCTCTCGAGAATATGGAGTTTGCACATAGTCACTAGATACTAGGTCCGTATCATTTCCAATGATTACAATTTTATCCTTAAAGTTAGTTTTTGGTGAGGCGGTTAACACTTCTTGGAAACTATATTTGGGAAAAGATCCAGGTGGATCAAAATCTACGTAAACCTGGTCAGAGCCAGCAAATTCGAAACTTCCATGGATGTTATTTAGATCGCGAATATTCTGATTGAAAGTTGCCGCGACCTTCGTGTGTAGCAGTGGGATATCTTGATATGAAATCAACATTCTGCGGGTAACATTGTCCCTGGCAAGAATTTTAGAATCAGAAGTCTGAGGAGCAGAAGCAATTGGGAATGTGTCCCAGGGATATGGGAGAGAAAGAGTTTTTTGCTCGCCTTTCAATAACAGTTCATTGCTAGTCAGGTATAATCCAGGAATGGCCGCAGCCATGTCTGAAAGATTTTTCTTTTCTATATCAGTTCCGGTTATATCCTTAAGGCGCAAATTAACAATGATGAAACGAGGCTTTTGTTCTTCAATTTTTTGAAGAGTTTTTGAAAGAATGGTGGCTGATAAATCACTTTTTAAACTCTCTGCACTTTGAGAACTAAACAGAACTAGGTCAATTTTCTTTGAATTTGGAGAGGTGGCTTTTGTTTTGACTCGAAGGTCATAAAAGAAACTCTCGAGATAGTCGAGTTTTACATGTGATATCGCAATAGAGAACCCCAAGGCTAAGAGAAGCCTTAAACCTATAAGAGCGGCCTGTTTTGGGCGGCCCTGAGAGCTATTAAGCTGACCTGGGATTGGAGGTAAAGCCATCTAGAGTCCTAGTGGTTTACAGCCATCACCGGGATCTTTCGTGGAAGAGCTGGGGCTCTTTTTTGGAGTTACTTTTTTAATGTGTACTGTTTTTTTCATAAGGGTCTTTCTATGTTCGGCTTTTTTCATAATACATAACTGCGAGACTAATCAAGTATCTGGTTCTTTCACAAAAACTAATATGTTTCTTGTGCTTGTCGCCAGAGAGGGATTTGTGAACAAATAAGCATCCACCACCGCATAGGAATCGCGCCCAGCAGTTTTGACAGTTGTTTGCCTCGATTAAAGATTTCTGTAGGTAATTCAAGGCGTCCTGGCTCACGATATCATTTTCACCAACAAGTTCTTTTTTATGACCTACGTCAAGAGGACACGCATAGATCTTATTGTTCGAATCAAGGCTTAGAAGCGATTTTCCTGTGCCGCAGTGATTCTCTGTGCGCAATTGCTCATCAAGGGACTCGAAATAGTGGTCGAAAAGAACAATCTTACGAAGCTCCCCTTCCCCACCCTGACTGAAAGCCAATTCGGCAGTGCGAGTCATTTCCTCCATAAAGCGTTGGTTTGCTTTTGGATCGGATTCAGTCACATCAAATGTGAACTCGTAAGTGTCCGCATTGAGCTCAGAGAAAAAGCGATAAGCTTTCTCCACTTCAAGATTATTGCGGTTAAAGACCGCGTGAAGATTAATACGTCCTAAATGCTCTTTGTTCTCTAGAACCCTCTTGAGGCCTGAAATAACCTCAGCGGAAGAACCCTGGCCGTTCTTTTGTGGGCGTGCTTTATCGTGTTCCTCTGGGGCGCCGTCGATACTAACTGTGACATTTGCCTTGATGGCTATTAACGCAGAGATGGTTCTTTCATTAATTAAAGTGCCATTTGTGATTACGGTGAAAGATGCGTTAATAGACTTTTCCGCTGCAACTTGTTTTGTATATTCACCAATGAGTTGAATCGCTTCAGGATACAATAGTGGCTCGCCTCCAAGAAAGGTGATGCTGAATCTTTCACCAGGAGTGAGCTTGTTTAGGAAAAACTGAATTTGTGGCAACGTTCTTTCGATAGAAATGCGAGTGATAGGATCGCCGTAGGTACCATCACCACCCGCAGCACAGTATGTGCAGTGTAAATTGCAGATCTGCGTAACATTTAGTGTGAGGTTGCGGATGGTGCTTCCAAGATTAATGGTTTTTGCTTCCAGACTACTTTCCTGATCCCACTCATCTAGGGAAGAGAGGGCTGCGCTATTAACTCCGGCTTCGTTGGACTCCATATTCATCACAAACCCGTTGTTAAAAGTCGTCGGCGCCATGGATTCCCAGGCTGAGTCAGAAATTTGAGCAACCTCCAAATTGCGCGCATGAAAAGCCACAGGCGGGTTCATAGACCCTACCTTAAAGGCTACAATGTCTTTATGTCTGCGCAATTGCATCTGGTTTCCCTTCGTCACCAGGGCTTAAGATTGCAAGAGATAGGCCAGGCGGAAGCGCGCTAAATTACGGGAATTTCGTGGTTTTTTGGGGCCAAAAGGTAACTTCTACATGCTTGATTAAGAGCTTTTCAGTGACGAAGTACTTAGGGCTCTTTAGTCTTACTCTATGCATCTAAAGCTCAAGAAATTTCAAATAGGCAAGATTTTAATAATAGTCCTCATATCGGTTGGAGCTTCCTCCCTACTTTTGAATATATCCTTCCGGTCGTGGGATATGTTTTTTCTCGATTGGCGACAGATTTTATTGAATGCAGATCCGCCAAAAAACTCGGTCATGATTTTGGATATATCTGGCTTAAAGCGGGGGACACCAACGCCGCAGTTGAGTGAAGGCGATTTATTGTCTTTAACGAAAACAATATCTGATAGCAACGCGGGATCTGTCATTTGGGCATTTTCTCCGCTCGAAATTAGCACGCAAAGTTCCATTCGTTTTTTGAAAGAATTGGAAATGTTTCCTAGGTTGTTTCTTTTTTCAGATACAACCAGAGGGAATACGAAGGGCTTTTACTATGACAGTATATATTCAAGCTTCCCAAGGCACTTAGGTCTGCTGTTGACCCATGATACAGCCCTGGATCAGGTCACACGGCGAATTATTTTGTATTATGACGAAGGAAAAACGCACCTAAATGACGATTTTATAACACTTCCCCATGAGTTAAAATACCCAGTTGTTGATCCAAAAAAAATGATGGGATACTTCCAGTATGCCGACTCTCTGCAAGTCTATATGAAAATCTGGCCTCATGATCGTCAGGGCATCTATCATCTGTCTTCTATAAATGACCTAGAGAAAATTAGACCTGAACTCGAAGGAAAAATAGTAGTCATAGGTACATTTGATACTTTTGGACTGATGGGCACTCCTAGTATCAATTATCGAAAAGATCTAAGAAGTGTATCTATAAAAAATGGTTTTATAATGGATGCAGAGACGATCAAAAATTATCTGGTCAATCTAAGCTCTGGCGAATACATAAGAGCTCCAGAATCTTGGTTTAATATTTTATGGCTGTCGTTGTGGTACTTTTTGATCTTAGCATCGCTTCTTTTCTTAGATCGGTTCAATGGAATCATAATGAGTTTTTTTTGGTTGTTGGTGTTTCCGATCATTGGCGGAGTTCTCTATAAAATATACTCCCTAAATATGGACTTTACTCGGGGGATTTTGGGCAGTTTATTAATTCAATATATTGGAATTCCGATTCTTTTGATCCGAGTGCTACGCAAAACTGACGCTGATAAATTAGAGATGGAGAAAGCCCAAGAGAGAGAAAGAGTCAAAACTCGTTTCGTAGTCAAAGCAGCGAAAGCTGATTTGAGTATTCAAATGGCAGCGCGAGTTTCGCATGATATACGAAGTCCGTTGATGGCATTGCAGATCGCAAGTTCCGTTATCAGAGGTAAAGTTTCTGACGATTTGGAACATCTCATAGTAGAATCTACAGCCCGATTGAAGTTCATTGCGGATGATATTTTGCAAAAATATCGAGAAGGTAAATCTTCTGATAAAGCTATTGAACGGTCAAATTTAGGGAATCTCATCGAAGAGCTTTTGGGCTCTTATGGTTTTTTGTATCCTCAGGTTAAATTCCAGAGATATTTGAGTAAAGATCTATTCGTTTTTGTTCCCCAGTATAGCCTTCAAAGAGCTTTGTCGAATCTAATAAACAACTCTATTGAAGCTTTAAAGAACAATACAAATCAGTTGTCAGTGTGAAGACTGACTTTCGAGATGGGATTTGTTTTATTTCTGTATCTGATAATGGCCCGGGAGTGTCAGCAGAAATTTTACCTCGCCTTTTTCAGAAAAAAGCGACGCACGGAAAGCCTGGAGGGTCAGGCTTAGGGCTTTATCAAGTTCGCAAAGAGTTGGAAATTTACGGAGGGAAAGTCGTTTATACAAAAAATGAGGATATAAGCTGCTTTGAAATTAGATTGCCATTGGACTTAGAGAGGGTTGATTTTACTGTGAACCCGAATGTGGTAATTTTAGAGTCTCATAATCAGATTTCGTCATACCTAGGCTCTGATATAAATAATGGTGTTATTATCCATCGCTATAGTTCGGTAGGGGACGCCTTGGAGATTTTGAAAAGGTCGTCTTCAAGAGAGTGGACCGTCTTTGCTGATTTAGTCTTATCTTCTGATGAAGAATCGGGTTTTGATCTTATTGAAAAAATTAGTATTGAGCACACGGGTAAGATTGTTTTGTGTACTTCTTTGTCTGACAATAAAGAGATTCAGGCGATGTCTCACAAGTATCATGCAATACTTATTAGTTATGAATTATTGGCCCGAATTAGATTGAAGCTATGAACATGGTGCTTGCTAGATAGGCATCTCCAATGATTTGAAGCAACAAAGGAGTCAGGTTGTCCAAGCGGGTTCAGTTTATTATTCAGGGGAAAGCTGTCGAAATTGATGTTGATGAAGGCAGAACCTTGCTCGATGCCGCTTTGATGGCGCGCTTGTCTCCGCCATACTCTTGCATGGAAGGAACTTGTGGTTCCTGTGAGGCCTACATCGAAAGTGGAAAGACCACTGCAGACACGGGAGATTCGTCGATCGTTCGCACATGCCAAGCTTTTCCTAAATCAGGTGATTTGGTCGTTAACTACGATAAAGCTTCGAAGTAACAAATAGTTACTAACCTCAAGAGGTTTCCAAAAAAGGGACAAAAAGTGTCGCTGTGAACAGGGTTTAGCCAGTGAATACCGCCGAGTTCTATATGAGGACCTTTCGGGGTGGAAGCAGCCTTGCATATTACATTTTTGATCTGAAGTGGAGGTCTTGAATGTCTGTCCAAGTAAAGTCTTTTAAGTTCGTCGCTCTTTTGGGTTTTATGATGTCATTTAAAGCCTATGCCTGTGACGATGTTTTGAAAATGAAGGCTGAAGCTGCCGGCAGAAATAGTTCTTTTCATAAAGAATGTAAAATTCAAGATCGATTTCATAAGGTGAAAGAAGGCTTTTCTAAGCTGGGCATTGATCTTAATAATGTTAATGAATACAAGGCTCTTCGTTTTATCGAGCGATATACGTGGGAAAAAGAAAAGCCAAAAGAAACGCCTTTGGAAAACATCTATGAACCAGCTCCTGAAACTTGGCAGGTGTGGAGTTCTGGAATGGCGGAGTTGACTGGAAACAAAGCTCCTGGGTTTTTATTTTCAGAGACTGTAGATAAAGATTTCTTTGTTCATATTAATCGCAGCCTCATTAATGATAGCATTGATAATGCTCCGGATTCTTACAACGTTCACGTTGGATTTTATCGTCGTCCTGGTCAGGAAACGACTTATTGCCAACCCTACGATGTGAATGTGCTGCAAAAAGTTTCTTTGGTAGAACAGACAAACCAAGAAGTGGCTGCTCGATGGCAAACGCAAAATAATATCGACTTTAGAAGCCTTGTGGGAATGATGGGTTACCCTCAATATGCCGAACAAGCGCAGCTCGGTGCCGGTATGAATGCTAAAGTTGGCAGCTGTGAAAACAAAGATAATCAAATTTTGCTTAGTTATGTGAACTCAAAAATGGTTATGCCGCAGATCCAATGGCTTTCTGCATTTATCAAATACAATTTGCAACAATATCGAAGCGGCAATCCATCTCTGGCACCGATTGAGTTATCGGCTCTTGTTCAAAGATGGTTTGTATCTATTCATCCATTTACGGATGGTAACGGAAGAACATCCCGCGCGTTGCAAGATCTTATCTTGTTAAATTTTGATATGCCTTTTGTACCCGCTGGAGATTTGCAGCAGGATACCCTTGTGGTTTACTCACGTTACCTTGAGGCCACATACAGTGCTTTCGACCGAAGTCTTGTTTCACTTGAAGGCTGTTTGAAAGAGCATAAAAAAGGGAAATCTATCAGTTATAAATGTCAGCTGCACTAACGATCCCTGGTGCTAGGTCGCGAAGTAAAAATATGTATTGAATTCATGTTTATTATCAGGCGATTCTAATAAGGTATGTCATTTACCGTAAAATTTTGGGGAGTTCGTGGGTCACTACCGAGTTCTCCGTCACCAACCGCTTGGACTTATCATATCGAAGGAGTGCTTCGTAACTTCTTTTCTATGGGTCATCGTGATCAGTCACATGTAACAAAGTACATCCAAAGTTTAGAAGAGCCAGTAGTGGGCGGTTATGGAGCTGCAACAACTTGCGTAGAGTTGAATTACGGCAACACTCAGCTCATTATTGATGGTGGCAGTGGTATTCGTTCATTAAGTGACCACATTATGAGTGGTTCAGCAGGTCGTGCCAGAGGACCTTATCACATTTTCATGACCCACTTTCACTGGGATCATATTATTGGCCTGCCATTTTTTACGCCTCATTTTATTCCGGGGAATGAAATTCACTATTATGCGGTTCAATCTGACCTAGAACAGTTGATTCGTGGGTTGTTTAAAAAGCCTTATTTTCCAGTTCCCTTTGAAGGTTTGAAAGCCAAAGTTGTCTTTCATCTCCTTGAACCTCGCAAAGAGATCAAGGTCGGCGATTTTTCAATCACGCCTTATCAGCTGGACCATCCAGATCCTTGTTGGGGTTATCGGGTGGTAGCCGGTGGCAAAGTTTATGCTCATTGTGTTGATACTGAAGGGACTCGTGTTACCCGTGAACAACTGGGTGACGACTTGCCATTGTATCAGAATGTGGACTTAATGTATTTCGATGCGCAATACACTCTGCCGGAGTTGGCTGAAAAAGCGAATTGGGGACACAGTGCTGCGCAGGTCGGTCTTGAGATTGCCTTCCGCGAAAAAATCAAACAAGTGATGTTTGCGCATCATGATCCGGGCGCGCGCACAGATCATATTTTGGAATTAAGACGTCAGACTAAAGAGTACTATGATGCGGTTACCCGGGCTTCGGCCCAAAATGCAGATACGCTCTTTCCCGTTAAATGGGACTTCGCACACGAAGGCCTTGAGATTCAGTTAGGATAAACGGAGCTTTAAGGCTCCGTTCCTTTTCTAAAAATGAGCTCTACAGATTTTGGATCGTCAGCACCTTGAAGTGCGTTCAGTGCTTTAAGCGTTTCTTCGTCCAGAGAGACTTTTTCTGTGCCTTCAGGCCACGGGAAATCATCTGCAGGATAGCGGCTGCCGATCTTTTTCATAAAGTTTGTCCAAACAGGAACGCCGCCGCTGGCACCGGTCAATTTGTGAATAGCGTTATTGTCATAACCAACCCAAACAATTGTAGTTAAGTATGGCGTAAAGCCGCTGAACCAAGCATCGCGATTATCATTCGTTGTTCCGGTTTTTCCTGCAGCAGGATTCAGGAATCCACTTAAGGTGATGGCGCGACCTGAACCTGACAGAACCACTTGCTTCATCATGCTGATAAGGCTGGCGACCGTTGCGGGATCTTCCACTTGTTGAGCTTTCGGGTCGTGGGTGAAAACTTCTGCGCCTTCAGGGTTGATCACTTTACGGATGTAGGAAATGTTTTTTCGCAATCCCATATTAGCGATGGTCATATAACTTTGGAGAACTTCGCGCGGGTACATTTCGAATGCACCTAACGTAATAGAGGGGAAGGCTTTGAGCTCTGAATCAACACCAAACTTGTGGGCCACATCAACAATGTTTCCAAGCCCTACGGACATGCCCAAAGACGCTGTTGCAGCATTCATAGAGTTTTTAAGAGCATAGAACATAGGCACGGAGCCGAAGTATTTTTTGCCATAGTTTTCTGGGGACCAGACTTGGCCTTCGTATTTTGCGGTGAACTTTTCATCATTCAGCAAAGTGATCGGCGTATATGGTTTGCCCTCTGGAGTTTCGTTCATGAGCGCTGTTAAATAAACGAAAGGCTTCATGGTGGAACCCACTTGGCGATGACCATCAATAGCGCGATTGAATTGAGTCATGCGGTAATTTCTTCCACCGACAACTACTGAAACCAAACCAGTCAGATTGTCTGCGCTCAGTACAATGCCTTCCAGGCTGTTGCCTTTTTGCTTAAGGCCTTTGATGTATTTATTATTGGTTTCTAATTGGTCCAAGTGGTTGCGCAAAGATTCTTGGGCCGCCTGCTGAGCTTCAAGATCCAAGGCGGTATAGATTTTCTGTCCCTCTGGGGAAATTTTTAATGTCTCCATTTGTTTGCGAACGGCATCAAGATAATAAGGGGCTGTTTCCGTAGCCAAACTGACTGGCGCACTTGGCAATGCTGCGCTATTTGCCGCAGCTGATTGATCCGGAGTAATGAAGTCTAAGCCTTGCATTTTCTCAAGAACCAGATGGCGACGTTTTTGAGCATTGGCTGGTTTTTTAAAGGGATTGTAAAGTCCCGGACTGTTCACGATGGCTGCCAACAAAGAACACTCGGGCAAATCCAAGTCGCTGACTTCTTTGTTGAAGTAGTATCTTGCAGCGGCGCCGTACCCGCGGACTTGGAAAGGGCCATTTTGCCCCATATAGATCACGTTGAGGTAAGTTTCTAGAATCTCATCTTTGGAAAAACGTGATTCCAACAAAATTGACATGATGAATTCATTGAATTTTCTTTTAAGAGTTCGTTCGCTTGTCAGAAAGTAGTTTTTGACGAGCTGTTGAGTGATGGTGCTGCCGCCTTGAGCCTTGCGTCCCGTAGTCACATTTTTAAGTAAGGCCCGGAAGATACCCTTGATGCTAACGCCTCCGTGTTCAAGGAATTGGGCATCTTCGATGGCCATGATCGCATTGGAGCAAGTCGGTGGAACTTCGCCGAGGCTCACGGTTTTTTGCATTAACGGTTCGTTGCCAATGTATTGGGCAAGAAGAGGGGCTTCGCCATAGGCTACCGAAACTTCTTGAAACGGAGCTCCGATTAAGATTTTAGAGATTGTATTGTCGTTCTGAAAAACGAGGACTTGCAAAGAGGAGTCAATTTTGTCGGTTGCAACATCTTTGTTCACCCAGCCAAAGCAGCCGATTTGACTTTCATCGATCTGGATCTGAAGACGAGCGCTACATTCTTCGCGCGAGGCCAAAAAATAGTCACCTTGAAGAAGGCGTTGATCATAGTTACGGCGGCGGAAATTTTGTTTCACGAAAACAGCTTCGATTTCAGCCGGTTTTGCTAGATTTCTGACAGAGAAAACGGGAGGTCCCGCATAGTACTCGGTTGGGACCAAGAACTTCTTTGACTCGAGCTTCTGAGTCATCTCTTTCTCGAGTGAAAAATAGGAATAAACGCCAATCCCTAGTCCCGCGATGATTACAAGCGTCACAAGGATTGTAAAACAAATTAAAATAGTCTTTAATCGTGGTCGCAACATGCAATAAGAGTAGTACGAAACTCTGTCTGAAGCAAATTTACATCACGTGAAATTTGAATTTGCGCGAAAGGGATGGACTGTGGCTAAGAAGAAATCTTCTGTGAAGAAAGCCAGTGTTAAAAAATCCAACACTAAAAAAAATTCTGTGAAAAAGACCGCAAAAAAGGTCGTTAAGAAAACAACTCCAAAAGCAAAAGCTGCAAAGCCAGTCGCTAAAAAGAAAGCTAAACCAGTTGCCAAAAAAGCGACGGTTAAAGCGTCTTCGAAAAAGACGACCAAGGCAGTAAAGCCAGTTAAAGGCGTAAAAGCTGTAAAGAAGCCAGTTAAAGCAGCTAAAGCCGTAAAGCCTGCTGAGGTTTCTGTAAGTCAGCACTTGATGAAGGCTGTGGCTTCAAAGAAGAAGCTTGTCGATTTGAGTGATTTTGTTACGCCATTGGATGATCGCATGATCGTGCAAGCTTCTGGGGCTGATAAAATGACTGCGGGTGGATTGTACATCCCTGACACAGTGGCCGATATTTCTGGGAACTTGCAAGGGACTGTCGTCGCTGTTGGTCGCGGTCATGTCAGCAAGAAGGGTCATTTGACGCCGATGGATGTTCAAGTCGGAGACAAAGTTGTGTTTTCTGCCTACGCAGGTTCAAAAATTAATCTACAAAATGAAGATCTTGTCATCCTTCGTGAATCTGAAGTGATGGGCGTGGTTTCTAAATAAAGGAAATAGAATGTTGAAAGCAAATCTTTTAAAGGTTTTTGGTCTTTCCGTTGCTTTGATGTCTACTTCGGCACAAGCAATGTCATTGGATTGGACTGGCGGCTATCGCGCAGAGTGGACTGAGGTAGATCGTCCTTCTTTAGCAAGTCCGACTCAAAGAAAAGCTTATGGTCTTAATTATCTCTATTTGAGCCCTAAAGTTATCGCAGCGGATGGCATTAACATCATTTCGCGCATTGATATTTTCAATAGCAATATGTATCCGAACTCTCAGGTCGGTAATGTCTGGGGTATGAATGCCAATGACAGCGCGGCGACAGCTGGTGACCAAGGTGTCGCGGATGTGAAGGCAAGCCAACTGTATTTAAACATCAATCAAGAATTCGGTTCATTGATCGTAGGTCGTGCGCCTTTCGAATTCGGTTTGGGAATGACTTACAGTGCTGGTAAAGGGGCTTTTGATCACTGGTATACAACACGTGACATGATTGCCTATAAAATTATCGTGGGCGACTGGTTCATGATGCCTTTAATTGGTCGTGAAAATGCTGATGATTTTGGTCAAGGCAACAACATGACAGTTTTAGGTGCGCAACTTCAATATGAAAATATCGAAGCAAAGTCTTTGATTGGTATTTATGTCCAACAAAGAAAAGGATCTAAATCTTCTTTGAAATACTCCGACACCCAGATTGACGGTTATACAGGAACAACTGGTGGCACAGGTGGAACGATTGGGTCTGAATTGAACGTCCAGTCGACGAACTTTGTGTTGGGTCGTGGTTGGGATTCTTTTGGTTTCAAATTGGAAGCGGGTTTCCAATCCGGGGCAACGGGTATTGTGAATACAGCGGGCAACGATGTTCGTTTGGATGGATACGGACTTGCCGCGGAACTTTATTTCCCGATCAAAGAATCTAAATGGGATTGGACTTTGAAAACGGGGATGGCGACGGGTTATAACGGTTCGACAAACTTTAGCGGTTATGCCTTTAATAAAAACTATGATGTCGCCATGTTGATGTTCAATCATCGTCTGGGTCAAAAGGACTTCTTTAACACCAACGTGGTTAAGCCCATTCATAAGAATGAAGCTGGAAACAACACTTTGAGTGTTGGAGATTCAGCGGACGACGAAAGCATCGGCAACACGTTCTATTTGGCTCCATCAGTGAAGTACGCTTGGAATGACCGTTTTGATGTTCGCAACACCGTGGTGTATGCGCAAATGCTGAACACTCAAAAAAATTCAGTTGATGCTGAAAAAGATTTGGGCCTAGAATGGGATATCGACTTGATTTACAAACCACTTGAACGAGTTCAGTGGGTGAATCAGATTGGTCTTCTTTTCCCTGGTAGCGCTTGGAAAAATGGTTCGGACAATTTTGGTAATGATTTTACATTTGGATTTACGACTAAAGCCGCCATCAGCTTTTGATAACAACTTGATTGCAACTTGTACGACAGCTAGATGACAACATGATACGACTTGTATGGTGGTGAGCAGGGCCCCGGGGGGAAACCCCCGGGGATTTTTTTTGCCCAAAATACGTGAAAGACCTATGCTTTAAGTCTATGAAACCTTTACTGTTACTACTTCCATTAGTGTTTTTCGCCGGATGTGTTCATAAGCGTCCCATGCTTGGGGGAGTTCCGATGAACTACAAGCTGAAGTCAGTGCCTTTAACTCCCTATCACTGGAAGATTGAATACGACGGGGGCGGAAAAGTTGCTTTTAACCCTGATGGTTCCGGAGACTTGGTGTTTGGCCCACAGATAGCAAAGACGTCGGCGCAAACGTTTTCAACGCTCTTGCTGTTGAAGGACAGTCTTTTAAAGCCTATCAAAAACTATGTGGTTAAAGCAGATATCACGACCGTTCGACAGTTTCGCTCGTCAACTCCGAACGAGTGGGAAGTTTTTTGGTTTATCGGAAATTATAGTAAACCAGTGGGTTCTGCAAAGACTGCGAATTACTTTATTCTAAAACCTCATACAGGAGCCGAGTTGGGTCGAATTTATGAGGATGTCGGCCAGCACTTCCTACAAACGTTGGATGGAAATGAACTGCAGATTGGCTCACGTCATACATTTTATTATATCAAAGAGAATAATCGATTTCGTGTTTTCCGCGATGGTGATTTGATTATAGACTATCAAGGAAAATCAATGCCTGAAGCCTTGTACGACCATGCTGGCGCTATTGGTTTGTATACGGAAGATGCCTTGGTCAGAATTCATTCATTTCAGTATCAAGACTTACAGGAGGTTTTATGAGCAAGTTAGCAATAATGGTGACAGCGATGTTGGTTTCCGTTTCTGCCTTTGCCGGTGATTGGAAGTTGGTTGCGACGGATACGGTTTGGTCGACGTTCCCCATGATGAAAGTTTACTCTGTGAACTCTGCGGAAAAGTATTCAAACATTTTGGTGCGTGTGACTCTTGGAACGGCTCGCATTCAGAATGCATTTCTTGAGACGAAAAATCATGGTCAGGTTCCATTGTGGCCGATTCAAGGTGACTATCGCAGCCCTCGAGATGCGGCAATGACTTTCCCTGCAGATCAAATTCGAAACATTCGTATGGACGTTATGAGTTTAAATAAAAATGCTCCGGTACAGTTGCAGATTTATATGCGCTAGGTTGCTTTGGACAAATAGGAAACGGGTCCTTCGTGGACCCGTTGGAGTTCGGACTTAGAGTTATTAGGTCTTAGTAACCGCGAGGCGCCAATTGCACACGAGGAGCCAGTGCATCTTGTGTTGGCTGCGATTGAAGTTGGTAACCAGTCATACCAACTGGTGCAGTTGGCGCACCTTGCATTGGTGCGGCGATTGGGCCTGGTGCCCCAGAGGACCTGATGCTTGCAGGAGCTGGCAATGCTGTAGTTCCACCTGGAGTTACTTGAATCCCATCGCGAGTTCCGCTGCCACGTACGCCAGTTGCCGTGTTGCCAGATTGTGCTGTGCCTGGAGCTGGTTGTGCATTTTGAAGGTATCTGTCAGAAATTTCCTTCATGTTCTGTTCTAGCAATTGTGTATATTCGTTAGAACGATCTATAGTCTCTTTGATCATTTTCTTTTCTTCGAAATCTTGAGCCATGTAGAATTGCTCCTGCAGGTTCTGGATTGAAGGTAGAATTTGTGCGTCTACTAATTGGTTTACGAGTTGGGTGGTGCCTAGTTTGCGTTGGATTGCTTGCGATCCGGCCGATTGTCCTTCCATTGTGCCAGCTTTAGCAATGGCAGTATTCTCAAGTTCTTTAATTTTTCTGAATTCAGAAACCAGTAGGTTTGCTTGAAGCCCCATAAACGATTTTGTAAAGTTCTTATCTTTCTTTGCAGCTTCAGCAAGGTCTTTTAGTGGTTGAACAGCGTCACGAGAATCTGCTTTCAGATTTTGCGCATCACCAGATTCATAAGCTTCAGTACGTAGATCTGTAAGCTTTGACCCGATCGCAGGAATAATTTTTTTGTTAATCAATTTTAGAATTTTAGAGCTTTCGGATGCAGTTTTATTTGGAATCAAGCGAACAAGTTTAGTTGTAAGACATTGCGCTTGACGGTCAGCATCTGAAATGCCGGAACATTGGTCTTCGATTTTATCTACGCGATCCATATATTCTATGTCGCTAGATTTTTCATCTGACTCAGAAGAAGTTTGGAGTTTGGCTGGTGCTGACTTCTCGGTAGCTTTAATTTGTTTCAACAGTTGCATATTGAGTTCATCAATATTGGACTTATTTTTTTCAAGGCTGGCGTCTAAGGTATAAGTAGTGCCACAGACATCGCATGTTTTGCCTTCTGTGACTTTTGGAATAACCGCCATAACCTCGTTATCACCACTTTTAATATATTTAACGTTGAAAACGCCATCTGCGGTTACGATTTTACTTTCGACAAGATCTCCGCTTTCAGATGCGAAGTCTGCGGATGCAATACCGTCAGAGTGTTTATTCATTGATACATTAAATCCAAGAACAGCGAGCAAAACCCCTGTCATGGCCCATTTTTTTTGGGAATAAGTGAATTTCATAAGTCCTCCTAGTTAATGGGTCTTCCAGACCCTTTTTCCTACTTACTTATAAAGCTAAGGATGGGCCAAATCTGAATGTCGTGCCAAGGGTCGCTAACTTCTTGAATTGTCTAAGGCTTCTCATATTGAGATCGGCAACCC
>JBJTMR010000264.1:0-3617 GCA_046070625.1 Bdellovibrio sp.
ATTTTTGTTCATTGCTGCTAAGATCTTCTGCGTCATGACATCTCCAATAAATATAATGATATTTAGAGGGGTAGGGGACGGCAAGAGGAATATGTTAATAACGAATGAGGCCAACGGTAGCAGTGATAGACCATTTTTGAAGTGGGCCGGCGGTAAATCTGGAATTTCTGCACATATTTTAAGCGAATTGCCGATGCGAATTGATCGTTACATCGAGCCATTTCTTGGCGGCGGAAGTATCTTCTTCGGCGTCGCCCCTAAGCAAAGTGTTTTGGCGGATACGAACGAATGGCTTGTCGATACTTATCGGGCTGTGAAGAAGTCCTGGAGAGCTGTAGAGGCTAATCTGAAGGAGTTCCGCGCCGGTGAAGATGCTTATTATCGCTATCGTGAGTTGAATCCAAAGGACTTGTCCACGACAGAGCGAGCGGCTCTACTGATCTATTTAAATAGAACTTGCTACCGCGGTGTCTTTAGGGTGAACGCCTCAGGGCGCTTTAACGTTCCTTATGGTGCCTATGCGAATCGTCCCATATACCGTCCGGGAGAGTTGGAGAAAGTAGCACGATCATTATCGGGAGCCGATTTGCGAATTGGGGATTTTGAGGATACGGTCTCCGATTTTAGAAAAGGTGATTTCGTCTACTTCGATCCTCCGTATTTCCAACCTCACGCAGATGAAGGCTTTGTTCGATACAACGCGAATAGATTCTCCCTTTTTGATCATCTGAGATTAAGAGATCTATGTGTGGACCTGGATCGCATGGGGATAAAGTTCGCACTTTCTCATGTCGAGAATGATTATATCTTAGATCTGTACAAAGGATTTAAGACTAAAAAAATCGACGGGAAGTGGCACATTACCCCTGGGGCCTCACGAAGAAATGTGTCAGAGCTGTTGATTAAGAACTACTAGGTTTCGAAGAAAGCTTATTTGATTTCTTCAAAAAGGTGACGCAGTTTTTCAATAGGAATTAGCTTTTCATTTTCGAGCCGAATACCTAGGTGTCTTTGCTCAGACCCGTTAACTGTCACCACGATATCTTGAGCATCGAAAATCTCGCCTTCTTTGATGTTCAAGTTGTGATTCATTTCGGAACCGGAAATATCTTGTTTAGCCTTTACCTTGTAGTGTCTATTCATCAAGTGATCCTTTTTTAAAGTTTGCGAAAAAGTTAGGGGGCAGATCTACTCCAACGATCCACTTTTGCTAAAAACGTGCTCCTTAAACTCCGGCATGCTTTCTAGCTCCGAAGCAAAAGTCATAAAATCCAATTTCATTGCCAACACATCAAGATGCAGTTTCAGCCAATAGTCGTCCATAGTGACACCCGCCGGGATATATTCATGCTCCAACATCTTTTGCATTAACAGATCCTTCATCGCAAGCATCGGATCTTGCTCTGGAGAAATCATCTCAATACCCACCGCAAATCCCGTTCCTCTCTCCACAATAGCAAGCATTTTCGGATAGAAAGGCCTGTCATTCGCAGCAACGGGGGAAGGTAAGAAAAACTGCGCAACTTCCCAAACAGAATCAACGACTGGAAGACTTTTCTGCTGAACCTTTTTAAGGAGTAACTCGTTGATCTTGATGAAATCACCTTCAGGATCAAAACCTTCACGATTACCAAGCTTTCGAGGTCCCATCCATTCAACTTTCCAGCCCCGTGGCTTCTTAACGAGCACCGGATAGGTTTGCCCGGACTCACCAAAGGTGAAATCAGGATCCTCTTTTACTTTTTCAAGCATTTCAGGAAGCACTTCGATAACGGTCGCCAAGCCTCGTGCCTCAGTATCGTTGATGAACCACGGAGGGCACCCAGGCTTGATGCTTCGAAGGAATGGCCATGCCTTCGAAGAAGCCGGTTTATGACCAGCTCCCTCGATGGCAGCTAGGTCTTCTGGTTGCATGTACTTTTTTTCGGTGAACTCCAAAAGAAGTGAATTCTGAAGGAGTCTGAACTCCGGATCGTCGTGGTCATCGATCCCACGCAGAAGGCGGTTGTAAAACTTAAAGCCTTCAAAGCCGCGATAGATACAAATTCCATAAGTCTGTCGAACATTGCCCATCACGCAGACGAAGTAAATCTCTTTGGTATCTGGAATCTCAACCCCAAACATGTCTTCGTCTGTCATCCACTTCCAAGGCGCGAGTCTGTACAATTCCGCAGAATCCTTAAAAAGCTCTTTCCAGATTTGTGCTTCTACTTTTGGTGCTTTTGGAAATACTCGGTCCATAGATTAACCTTGGATCCGTTTGCGAGGGTTTTTGGTGAGTGGAATCTCTATGCCCGTATTCAAAGCAGTTTCTGGAATCGAACTGAATTCGTCCTTCCACTCATCGAACTCTTTTTCGGAATAGATAAATACATCGGCGGAAACGAGATGCTTATTAAACACTAAAGATCGCGCCTTGCTCATTTCATGTAGTGTTGATTTCTTAGGGTTCGGCACAACCATCACAAAATCGTAGTCGCTGTCTTTTGTTGCCGTGCTATTTGCCCGAGATCCAAATAAAAAGAGACGCAAAGGATTGTAAGCATCCTTCAACGTCTCTTTTATCTCATTTATGATTTTTTGATCAGCTTTTTTCAAGTTATTACTTGATCAGAGTCCAATTGTTTTCTTGCTGTGACTGCATAAGAGCTTCAGCAATGTTCGGATTCTGAACTAAGTCGAATTCTGGAATCTGAATCTTTTGAATTTGCCACTGGTTGCCAGATAGCTGCCCATAAGCAAATTTCACAAGGCCATTTTTTTGTCCCATGTGGAATACGATTTCAGGAGATTTTATAACTCCACCGCCGGCAGTTCCACCAAACTCAGATAGTCCAGGATTCGTCATCATCATTGTGCCTGGGCGCCAGCCGCCGCCGCCACCGCCGCCAGATGCAAATGCAAGAGAAGAAGCTAATGTGATTAATAAAGTAAGTGCTAGGTGTTTCATTATTGTTCCTCCTGATTGTTGCTCGCAGCGAGTGCATCCATGAACATGTGTGACCAAGAAACGATCTCTGTTCCTTTTGTTTCTTGGGACTTCTTGATGAATTCTTGATAAGCGGAATTTATGTTTTTAATAAACTCGTTCCGTAGGGCTTCGGTTGTAACCACCGTTGAGTACTCGAACCAGCAAGGTCCGTCATTTGAAACCTTTGATGCCAGATTCGCATTCGTAGTTAGGAAGCCGAGTACTCTTTTGTGGGATTCACTCTCTGGGAAGTAATCTACAAACTTTTCTGAAGTATGGATCTCACCAGAGTTGTTCTTTGACCAAATCCCAACAGCAAGAAGCTCCTCTTGAAAATTCAGAGACTCTTCAATGCTGACTCCGACCTTGGAGGACATCCAGCGAAGGTCGTTTTTGAAGTCTGCTAACTCAGGAAGGAGCGAGAACTTCATGAAATTGTAGTTGCGCCGGATCTTGTCGATCGTTTGCAGCCGAGTTTGTTGCACACTTTGAGTCTGCGTTTCCAAAGACGGGCCTGTCGCTCAAAGGAGCAGTGTCACTTGGTGCTGGCAACACGCTCCGCAAGGCGGAGTTTACGCAAGTCTGGCTCAACGAAGAAAACAACTTCGCCATGAGCATTACGCCGGGTGACGGCATGCAGACTGTC
>JBJTMR010000265.1:0-22410 GCA_046070625.1 Bdellovibrio sp.
GATCAAGTTTTTGCCGCAGTATGGGACCAATTATCTCATGGTCCGCAGAAACAAACTCTGAAGACCCGAGATCTTGAACGTGTGGTGTGGTCGGTCTATTTAGATAATAAAAATGCTATGGATGAAAGTGTCCTCGCGAATGCTGCATTGGAATTAGTAAAAAAATTTGGGGCAGAGAACGTACAAAAGACTCTGTCGGTGTTTAAGCAGCAGTCCGTGCAAATACAAAAAATGAGTCAACGTGTTCAGCAAGCTTTGCCAACGCGGGCAAGTCTACAAGCGAAAACAAGTCTCAACTCTGCTGACGTGGTTGATTTGATCGTGTGTGCGCAAGAAATTTTGCGATCGAAACAGGATGAGTTTGGGTATTTCCAAGGTTTCGTGGAAGCTTTGACCATGCGCTTTGCTCACCCAGTTCAGGTGTTTGATCGTATTGATGCCGTTCTTTTAGAAATTAATGAACTTAATAATATTCGTGAAAATTTGACCCGATTTATGGACGTCGTTTCCAAGGGAGGAGTCTACTATGCAACCGGAATTGGAAAATTATCTATCAGCGGCTTTGAAGAAGCTGGAGCAGGCCTACGCAGAAATTACGAAGACGCAGACCTATAACGTTGAAGCGGAAGCAATTAAACTTGTTGCTGAACTAGCAAAGGAACAGATTAAAAATGAAAATTCTCATTCTGCAGCTCGCTAGACTTGGCGATATCTACATGACCTGGCCCGCGATCCGCGCGGTTCGCCGTTTAGTTCCCAACGCGGAAATCCATCTAGTGACTCGCCCGCGCTTTGAAGGCGCTTTGGAAGGGTTGACGGCGATTGATAAGCATCATGTTTTGCCAAGTGCTCATATTCTTGAGCCTTTGGTGCAACCAGATGCTGACTTGGAAACTTCAGTGAATCGGATGGAAGAGTTTACTGAAGCTCTTCGTGCTGAAAACTTTGATCAGATTATCAATCTGACGTTTTCGCCGTTCTCTAGCTATCTGACCCATTCCTTGACGAATCTGACGACTCAAGTTTTGGGTTATACCCGATTCCGTGATGGCTATTTCTGTGCAGCGGACGACATCAGTGGTTATTTCTATGCGCAAGTGGGTATTGATAAACCAAATCGCGTGCACGTTACTGACATTTTCGCTTCAATGATCGGTGTCGAATATACAGAAGAGGACTGGGCGGCGCCAACACTGCCCGAAGTTTCCTTTGCGTTGCCAGAAACCTATGTAGCGGTTCATGTGGGTGCAAGTGAGGCCCATAAGAGTATTCCGGGACAGGCTTGGGGACGTTCCATTGCCTATGTTACAAAACGTTTTCCGGGGTTGCCTTTTGTATTGATTGGTTCCAAAGCGGAGCAAGAGATCGCTCAAGACATTATCGCTACGGCGGCGGATGCCAATATTGTGAACTTAGTGGGGCAGACAAGAATGGCTGAGCTGTTCACGGTTATTGATCGCGCCGATCTGTTGATTGGTTGTGATAGTGCTCCGATTCACATGGCTTCATTGACGGACACTCCGACGTTGAATGTGAGTGTTGGCAAGGTGAACTTTTGGGAAACAGGTCCGAAAGCATCTTTGGGCTTTATTTATCGCATGGAAGACCTCAGCCAGTTTGCGCCGGAACGATTGGGTGAAATCACTGCTCGATTGTTGGAAGGACATGCTGACGACGAGTTGATTTCCCGTGCCAGTGGCTTAGTCAGCTATGAAAAGAAAGATGAAACAGCCGCAGATCGCTTTCAGTGGGAGTTGGTGCAAGCCATTTACCTGGGTGGGACTTATCCGTTAGCTGAGCGTCTTGAGGTGATTCAAGGAGCGATGAAATTAGATGAAATTAATGACTTCATTATGAGTCAAATTGAAGTGGCATCCAGTAAGGGAATCGAGGCCGTTGCGGCTTATATTGAAAATGGCGAAGAAGTGATCAAAGCTATTAGCCGATTAGTACCCGAGCTGAGTCCTCTTATTAGCTGGTATCATACGGAGAAAGTTCGTATTGCGCCAGGCAATCAAGAGGAACTTTGTGCTGCAACTTTGAATGTCCACGAGCGTTTTAAGCAACATCTTCGTGTCTACATTCCTCAAGATGAAGAAACCGTTCGCGAGGAGATCCAAGATGGAACGCTTTAAAGTTACAGGCGAAGAGTTGCGTAATTTTTATCAGGGACAAACGGAGCTAGAGCTTTCTCAGGTATTTAACGACATTGAGAATGACCTAAAAGCGACGAACCAAGTTGTGTGCCGTTACATTATCAATGGTCTTGAGATCAAAGAGGCCGATGAAGGCCGCTTTGGAAAAGTTTCTTTAGCAGAAATTGAAACTCTTGAGTACATGACAGAAAACAGCAATGACCTGGTTATCGAGGTTTTGCGAGCCTGGATTGAAGCGTTGCCGGAGCTCCAGGAAAAAACAGAATCCTTATCTAAAAGAATGCGTGCTCAGGGGTTGAGCGGGATGCTGAGATCTATCCATGAGTTGGTACAAAACTGTGAGTTTTTGATCGACAGCGTGATCTCCCTTAAAGAACTTTTTGGGGATCGCTATTTGGTGACAGGTCCAGTTGATTGGGTGAAAGCGGAAGAGCAAAGCAAACAAACGGTATTAGAAGCTTTGCGCGCACTGGAAAATAAGGATTTTGTTCTATTAGCGGATGTCCTAGAGTATGATCTAAACAATGCCTTGCAGATGTGGAGTGAACACTTGCAAGTCTTGGAGAAAATGCTCAATGGCGAATACACAGGACAATCTGTCCCAACCAAACAAGTTGGATCCGATTCTATGGGTCGGAAACGTATCGCCAATTAGACTTCCTCATTTTTTTCCGTTTCAAAAGCGGGAAGTTGAGATCATGGTAAGGGCTTCTTTTGCAGAAGCCCTTTCGCTTTTGCAGTCTCAGAAGTTTTCCTCGATCTTAGTCCAGGATTTAGGAAGTGGAGAAGGTCTTGAACTTCTGGTCCAGGCGCGACATTTACAGCCGATGGCCCCGCGCTTTTATATTTCCAGTGAGTTAAGTGAGGCTGAAGTCCGTGAAGGGATTAACAAGGCGCAAGTGTATCGCTTTGTCCGTTGGCCCATGGCTGAAAGAGAAATGTGGACCCAGCTTGAAGATGGCCTGCAAAAGCATTCGATGTATTTGTCTCGATCTTTGCTGTTAAGGGAATCCTCTTCGCAAAATAAAGAGTTAGAAGCCCTGACTCATTCCCTTGAAGCTATGGTGGAAGAACGCACACAGTACATCGAAATGTCCCATAAAGAAGAAAGTGATAAGCTCAATCGTGAGCGTCAGCTGGTTCGCTTTATTAAGGACTTGGCGACTCAGAATTCTTTCGAAGACATCTTGGTTATGCTACGTCGGGAGCTTCGAAAGTTTCATAAGATTGGTGACCCAATTTTGGCCTTTCGATCTGACGAGGCAAAAACTTATTTCATGAGCTTCCAGTTGGGGAACCTTACGCAATCGGAGTCTTCAGTCAATTTTGAGTTTCCTAAAAGTGCTCAGGTTCCGACGCCGGAGCTGGTAAGGCATTTCGCAAATCATTTCGGTCGGCCTTTTGTAAAAACCTATGTCGTGCCTTTGGAGCTTCGTTTAACAAATCATTTTTTGAGCGGCAAAGGCGAAGCCATTCTGTGCATTGAAAATTCTTTGCAGGATAAAGAGATGGCTCCTTTTGTGGAGTTCATGAGCGATCGAATGGGGCCGTTGAGTATGGCTTTGGATCGCGTGTTGCTGGAAAACCAGCTTTCAGGTTTTTCTTATCGTTGGGAAAAAACTTTCGATGGCATGCGTGACCCTATTGCTATTGTTGATATGGATTACAACGTCGTACGTGCGAATCGTAAATTCAGCGACCGATTTATGCACAACAAGTGCTTTTCCAGCTTTGCGCATAAGAAAGCTGTTTGCGAAGGCTGTCCTGTGGCCCGATCTTTAAAAGAAGGCCAACATCAGACGGGGCAAATTCAAGTCGATGGGCGGATCTATCAGGTGCACAGCTATCCTGTCGTCTTAGATCAAGGCGGGCGGGCCACGAATGTGGTCAACCAGTATGTGGATATTACGCAATCGCGAGAGCTTTATCTGCGTATGTTGCAAAATGAAAAAATGGGAGCCATCGGCATGCTTGCGGGAAATATTGCCCATGAGCTGAATAATCCACTGACCGGATTGCGTTCCTTAAGTCAGGTATTATTGCAGGAAGCGGATCAAAAAACGAACTTGCATTCAGATCTTGTGGAAATTGAGAAGGCGGCCGCGAGATCCCAACGAATCATTAAAAATCTTTTGGATTTTTCGAAGGGTGAAGATCAGCCTGCGGAAGATATTAGTGTTGATGAGATTGTAGAGCGCACACTGCCGATGTTGAAATCAGCATTGCGGACGCATCGCTTGGAAGTCGACTTAGAAACGTTAGATAAGTCCGTTCATGTCGAGCCGCATTTGGTACAACAGGTCGTATTTAACTTGGTGAACAATGCCTGTCAGGCGATGAAGGATCCAGGGCGTCTAGCTATTACTTCCAAATACGTTCAAGATAAAGTTTATCTGGAAATTGAAGATACGGGCCCGGGTATTCCGACTGAAATTCAAAAGCGTATTTTTGAGCCCTTCTTTACGACAAAAAAAGAAGGACATGGAACGGGTCTTGGGTTAAGTATGTCGAAGTCTATTATTGAAAAATTTGGTGGGACTATTGAGGTTCATAATCTGGAGCCTCACGGAGCCCGTTTTGTTATCGTGCTGCCATGTAAGAGCGTTTGAGGGATATTGAGTGAAAGTTTTGGTTGTAGATGATGAAGCTTTGGTCCGTCGTTCGCTAGGTCGTGCCTTTAAGGCTAAAGGCCACGAAGTGATTGAAGCCGTCGATGGCAGTGTAGGGTTGGAACATTGGAAGGCCGATAAGCCGGATTTAGTTTTTTTAGATGTACTGATGCCAGGATTGACGGGGCCGCAAGTTTTGAAAGAAATCGGTTCTCAACGCTCGGGTAAGGTTATCTTGATGTCTGCTTTTGCAGGCGAGCACAATATGGAAACAGCCCTGCAAATGGGAGCGGATCTTTTTGTGCCAAAGCCATTTGAAGATATTTTTGCCATTGTGAAAATGGCAGAGGATTTGTTGTCATGAGAATTATAGCCGGGAAATATCGCGGACATCAGTTAGTAGCTTTTAAAGCGGAT
Organism: Bdellovibrio sp.; assembly: GCA_046070625.1. Lineage (GTDB taxonomy): Bacteria > Bdellovibrionota > Bdellovibrionia > Bdellovibrionales > Bdellovibrionaceae > Bdellovibrio. The sequence continues at coordinate 5,183 of JBJTMR010000265.1, forward strand.
CACATTCGTCCGACCACAGATCGCGTGAAAGAAACATTATTTAATAAATTGCAGTTCCAATTAGAAGGAGCTGTGGTGGCGGATCTTTTTTGTGGTACCGGAAATCTAGGGATCGAAGCCCTTTCCCGAGATGCAAAATTCTGCACATTCGTTGAAAAAAATCCGAAGTCTTTGACGATCACTCGTCAGAATTTTGAAAAGCTTAAGGTGCCGTCTTCTAGTTATAAAGTTATCAACATGGAAGTCATTGCATTTTTAAAATCATATGAAGGCGAGGCCTTTGATATTATTTTTGCAGACCCGCCGTTTACAGAAAAAATGGCTCATTTTGTGGTTGAGGCGGCCAGCGAAAGTGCAGCCTTTGGCCATCATACGGTGATGGCGATTGAATCTGAGCGCAAAGAGCGCATGGAAGATCGTTACGGACAATTGGTGCGCTATAGTAAAAAAGAGTTTGGCGATAAAATTTTAAGTATGTTCTGTCACGAGAATGCCCTTAAGGAAGAAAATGACAATGAGTAGAATCGCAGTCTATCCAGGCAGCTTTGATCCGATCACGATGGGCCATGTGGACATCATCAATCGTATTTCTCCGGTGTATGATGAAGTGATCGTACTGGTAGCACAGTCTTCTCAAAAACAGTCGATGTTTACCCCGGCAGAACGAAAAGTGCTCATCGAAAAGTCTTTGTCTCATTTGAAAAATGTGAAAGTGGATGTTTTTGAAGGGTTAACCGTTGATTACATGAAACGTGTTAATGCACAGGTTATTGTTAGAGGTCTGCGTGCGGTGGTGGATTTCGAATATGAAATGACCATGGCGCAAATTAATAAAAAAATTGCTCCGGATATTGAAACCATGTTGGTCTTTGCTAGTCCGGAATATTACTTCATCTCTTCGCGCGGAGTGAAGGAGTTGGCAATTAACGGTGGTGCATTGAATGGATTTGTGCCCGAAGTTGTAAAAGCAGCAATAGCGGAAAAAATTAAAAAGTAGGGTTCGATCATGGTTCAGCTGTCTAAAAGAGCTCAGAATCTTAAAACGTCTCCGACTTTGTTTTTGGTGGCAAAAGCAAAAGAATTGGCAGCCCAGGGTCATGACGTTATTTCTTTAACAGTTGGTGAACCTGATTGGCCCACATTCCAGATTCCTTCCCAGGCCGGAATTGAAGCGATCAACAAAGGTATTACAAAGTACACGCCGGCAAATGGGACCGTGGAATTACGGCAAGTTATTGCCGGAAAAGTTAATAACGAGATTGGTCAAAGTTATTCGACCAAAGAAATCACTGTTGCATCCGGCGCTAAATTTATTATTTTTGCGGCTTTGCAAATGCTGTGTTCCCCCGGGGACGAAGTGATCATCGGAGCCCCTTATTGGGTGAGTTATCCTATGATGGTGGAGCTTGCCGATGGTGTTCCTCACATCATCGAATGTGGCGAAGCCGAGAACTACAAAATCACACCACAAAAACTTCAAGCGGCGATCAACGCAAAGACAAAAGCATTGCTATTCTGCTCTCCAAGCAATCCGACAAGCTTACTTTACACTGTCGAAGAATTGAAAGCCTTGGCAGATGTGCTCAGGAAACATCCGCAGGTCGCAATTATTTCTGACGATATGTACAATCGCCTGGTGTTTAATGGTGAAAAAGTGGCTCCACATATTTTACAAGTAGCTCCAGATTTAAGGGAGCGCACTTTGGCAGTTAATGGTGGTTCCAAGGCGTATTCTATGACGGGATGGCGCATTGGGTGGGCTGCCGGGCCGGAGCGTTTGATAACGGCCATGGCAGATTATCAGAGCCAAGCGACGGGTTCTCCTTCAAGTATTTCCCAGCATGCCGCAATGGCAGCAATCCAAGGGTGCGAGCCTGATATTGCGGAAGTTGTGAAGAAGCTTGTGTTAAGAAAAGAATCTGGTTTGAGCGAACTGAGATCCGTCAGTGGATTTAAGGTCGCAGAGCCTGATGGCGCGTTTTACTTCTGGGTCGACATCAAAGCTCACCTCGGAAAAACCCACAAAGGCCGTCTGATCAGAACATCAAAAGATTTTTGTGATGTCCTTTTGGAAGAGTACTTTGTTGCAACAGTGCCAGGTGTCGAATGCGGCATGGATGGTTTTATGAGATTGAGTTTCGCTGTCAGTGAAGAAACCATGAAACGTGCTGTAGTCCGTATGAAGACCTTAGTATCCGCTCTTGTTTAAGTATTAAAATATAACTACTAGATATTTCCTATGTGTCATTTGAGCCCAGTTGGAGTTCTCGTTAAGTTTGAGAACTCCAGGAGGCGAGATGAAAATATTTGTAGTTATCATGTTACTGTGTGGTTCGTCCTTGGCGCACGCAACAAAGGCTTGCAGAAGCTCCGATGACAAAGCTGAATTGATTCTCACGATACGGGGGAATAATGTTGTGGCACTTCTGCAAACAGAACCTGTGGACTACAATCAATACCATAAAGAAAAAGTCGATGCTGATGTGATGGCGCAAGAGCAGGTTCGCTTTGAGATCAGAAACACCGATGTTAGCACAGTACTAGGGCAAAAAAAGATGCTAGTAACATTAGTGACGTCTGCAATTTTTCAACTGAATCAGTTTGAAGGGGATGAGGATATGGCTAGCGTCTATGCTGAGCAATATGTAACCAAACTGCTATGCCAATAAAAAAAGGGAGCTGTTTAGCTCCCTTTTTTGTTTAATAAATATTTTTCTTAGAATAAATTTTTAAAGAAATTTACGACTTTTACAAAGAAGCCAGGCTCATCGTAAGCTTTGACTTTATCGCCTGTCAAAGAGCTTGGCGCACGCGAATCATTACATTGGTATTTAATGTTGATCGTGCTTCCTGCTTTAACTGGGGTATCAAAGATCACCATCATACCTTGAACGCGGGATTGTACCGCAGTCGTTGGTGTTGGCGTAATTTTAACCTGAATATCGCCAACGGGAGCGCACTCAAGTGAAACGGATGTCAAAGAATCCACAATCTTATCAACAAAAAGATTTAAGTTCGTAGAGAAATCATTAGCACAAATGCTGGCAACACCGCCGCCAGTCAGTTCTGAGAGCTCAGCATACTTCGTACCGTAATGGCTTTTTGATCCGCCCTTATCTTGGCTTTCCAAACAAGTTGAATCTCCTGGCTTCACGATAATTGAGTTAACGGTAAAGCGTTTGGAATTACCAAAAGTCGATTTAACATAGTCAACCAGGACTGCGGGCTGATCTTCATTCTCAAGGGCATAGAATTCACTTTTGTAGTACTGCTGAGTTTTATCACCACCAATACTGCGTTCGTCTTCATCGGAGATAATGATATACGCGATAGCAGCATCTTCACGGTAACAGCCACTGACTCCAGAGTAGTGATAATCACCATTGTAAATATGGTGGTACATCGCTTTGATAGCGCGTTCGTCATCGGAACCCACCCAGCCGGCGCCTACGTAGTTGATCGTATTGGCGAAAATGTTGGAAAGATTAGACTGACCTTTTTTAAGAACCAATCCAAGACTGGTATTTGGCGTCGCCGAGTTTTGCCAATAAATAGAAGAACCCCAAGAGGAAGTTTCCGGTCCTGTTGGCAAAGCTCTTGTCACCGTCACACACATTTGCCAATCAAGGCTTTTGTTGTTTTGCAAAGTGGATACGAAGCTAGAAAGTTTCGCGGCAAGTTTTTGGTTGTCTGCCAACATGGAGTTGGAATCGTCCAAAACTAAAACGATATCGAGCTTATTATCTTTCGCTGCAACCGTATCATTGTATACCAAGTCGCGGAGGTTCGGCGTCGCAGTTGGAGAAGGCGTGGCCGTTGGACTTGGAGTCACAGTTGGAGACGGACTAGGTGTCGATTCGGGAGTGACGGTTGTCGACTTCGAACCTGAAGTTGATGAAAACTGTGCCGGACTACAAGCAGTAAGTCCGATTGCCAAAAGTGAAGAAATCACCAAGGCATTCTTATTTGCTGAAAGAAACATACCCATTATCCCCCTTTCGAAAGAATAGCACATTAGAATAGACTGTCTCAAAATTCTCCAGGTCCAGTCTGGGTTTGAGACAATTCAGACCAAGGTCTCATTGTGAGACAGGACTACCCCACGTAGAATTAAGTCTATGTTGCCGGGGAGGCTTTAGGTGAGTTTCTGGTTCTTACTTCAATTGTTGGTGAACATTGTTCTTTTTGCAGGGGTCGTAGGAGTATGGGTTCGGTTGAGCCGTCCTCCAAAAGATGATCCACGCTTGAGCAAAGGTCTTCAGCTCTTACAGAGTAAAATTGCTGTATTAGAAGATCTTTCTGATCGCACGGAAACGCAGGTGAATCAGTTGACGGCTTTGTTAGAGCAAAAAGTGAAAGACATCCAAGCTAAAATCCAAGCATCTGAAAAGCAAATTGCGAAAATTGATCTGAGCATGGAAAAAAGCAAAGAAGTCGCTAAGATTTTTCAAGACCGTATTCCGCATAATGAAATTCTTGAACGTCAGAATACAATTAAATATGTCAAAGCGGCGCGTTTAGCCCATCAAGGTATGAACGTCGATGAGATTGCGTCTCAAGTGGATTTAGCACGCGGAGAAATCGAGTTTATTGCCAAAGTAAATCGTGAGCAGTTGATGTTCTGCGAGGACAGCTTGCCGGAATGGGCTAATACGGATGAAGATGTTTCTCCGGGTGCCAATCAAGATTTCAGTGATGTTGACGACATCAGCTTTATGAAGCCCTTACAAAGAGAAAGCAGCACAGATATCAGCTCCATTTTTGAAATTCCTCGCGCTGATAGCGATGCGATGAAAAAACTAGGGGACGCATTTAAAGCGGCCGTTCAAGAAGGCAAAGAGAACGACGAGACACCCCAAGCGCCGACCATCTTTAATGTGACTCAAGATATTGCGCAAAACTTTCTCGGAGAAAAACCTCAGACGGCTGTTCCGACTGCGGCTCCAACGCCGAGAAGAGAAGTGGTCAGGGATTCTGTGGTTCGCCCAGTGGAATTTCGTCGCATTGATTTAGCGAAAGATCTTGGTTAGTGGCGAACCAAGGCTTTTTAAAGTCTTTAATTAAAGGTCAGATCCTCCACTCTATCGTGGAGGAGAAACAATCAGATTTAGGTATCTTGTGTAACTTCAACGGACAGCTGCTAAGAATTTCCAATTACACTGGAAAGGCTTTTGAAAAGGGCCAAGCAGTTCGCCTGCAGGTCAAGTCGACCGATCCTCTTGAGTTCCAAATCTTTGAATTTAATTCCGTAAAATTTGAGCGTGTGGTCTAGCGCCGACCAAGGTTTGATGCCGTGTAAAACTGGACAGAGAGATAGTTTTATACCCATTTTGGAACCAGCATTTGAGCCTGATTCAAAAAAAGGCAAACAATGTTGAGTACAGTTTTGAAGGAATCAAGACTAGAGAGGACAGAAATGAAGTTATTGAACCATCTATTGATCACAGGTCTTATGTTTACAGCGGGGATCTCTCAGGCAAAAGTCGGTATTAACATCGTCGGCGGCCAAGAGGCAGCAGCTGGTGAGTTTCCATACATCGTTTCATTGCAAGGAACATCAGGTAATCACTTTTGTGGTGGATCTTTGATTAAACCTAACTGGGTTTTGACTGCTGCTCACTGTGTAAAAGGTGGCTCAGTTAAGTTCATCAAAGTAGGTCTTCATAGCCAAAGAGATATGACGAACGTTGAAACATTCACTGCAAAACGTATCATCGCAAATCCAGGTTACCCAGGTGCTGGTACTGACTGGGATTTCGCATTGATCGAGTTAAGCGGTAACTCTGCTTACACTCCTGCTGAATTGAACACAACTGAGATTGCAATTCCAGAAGAAGGTAACCAAGTTATGTCGACAGTTGCTGGTTGGGGCGTATTAAGAGAAAGCGCTTATTCAATTCCAGATCTTCTTCAAAGAGTTGATGTTCCACTTATCACTCAAGCTCAATGTGATAAAGCTTACCCGGGTAAAATCACAGATCGTATGATCTGTGCAGGTTTCCCTCAAGGTGGTAAAGATTCTTGCCAAGGCGACTCTGGTGGTCCTCTGGTGGCAAAAGCTGACGACGGTCACACATACTTGATCGGTGTTGTAAGCTGGGGTCGTGGTTGCGCTCGTGCGGGTTACCCAGGTGTTTACTCTAAAGTAAACGCAGCGATGGAATGGATTAACGGTTACGTACAATAGTTTAAATTTCCGAATTAAACTTGAAGACCCCACGGCTGGAGACTGTCGTGGGGTTTTCTTTTTGGCAGAGGCATTGCGTGTCTCTTCGTGGTCTGACTTGCATTTCTAAAAGAACCTGCTCAAATAGGTTATGCAAAAAAAAGAATATGATGTTTTGATCGTTGGCGCGGGTATTATCGGGACTTCCATTGGGGCAGAGTTATCTCGCCGCGGAGCCAGCGTCTGTGTGATTGATAAAGGCAGCGTTGGCAGAGGCTGTTCTTACGGCAATGCCGGTTGGATGACTCCTTGTTTTGCGATGCCGTTGCCGATGCCTGGAATGTTGGTCAAGTCCATGAAATGGATGATGGACCCGTCGGGACCTCTTTATATTAAACCTTCTTTGTCTTTGGATTTAGCCGCGTGGTTGTTTCATTTTATGAAGGCCATGAATGCCACGCAAGCCCGTCGCGCTGTCGATGGTCTGGTCGTTTTGTCCCAGAAAAGCCTGATGGAATATGAAAAGCTGGGACAAAAGTATCCAGAGATTCGCTTTGAACAAAAAGGCTTGCTGATGGCTAGCCGGACACAAGCCGGAGTGGCGGCTGCCGTGGAAGAACTTGAATACGTGAAAGATGTCGGCGTACCTGGTAAAAAACTATCGGGCGAAGAGATCCTTGCAATGGAACCTGCTTTGAAGTCCCCCATGTTAGGAGGAGTTTATTTTTCTCATGAAGCGATGGGTGAGCCGTACCAAATTGTGCAGGCCATGGCGTCTGAGATTCGCAAAAATGGTGGCGACATTCTTGAAAGTTGCGAGATGCTCGACTTTGAAATGTCCGGCAATAAAATTGATAAGGTTTTGACGTCACAAGGTGAAATCAAAGCCAAACAAGTTGTGGTCGCTACGGGCAGCTGGTCTAAATCTTTCGCAAAACTTTTACGTCTGCGTATTCCTATTTTGGGTGGCAAAGGTTACGCGATGATCGTACCGAAGCTTGAAAAACAACCAAAGTATCCGATCATGATTGTGGAAAAAAAGATCGCCGTGACTCCGCGAGAAAATACTTTGCGTATTGCAGGAACCTTAGAGTTGGTCGATCAGGATTTCTCGATTACCCAACGTCGCGTAGAGAACATTAAAAACGGCGCGCGTGAGTTTTTACATTTACCAGAACAGATCGAAATTCAAGAGCTGTGGGCAGGGCTCCGACCGTGCACTCCTGATGGTGTCCCTTTGATCGGCTATCACAAAGATGTACCGAACTTGATGCTGGCGGTGGGCCATCAGATGTTGGGTTTACAAAGCGGAGCGGGGACTGGATTACTAGTGGCTGACCTCTTGGAAAATAAAAAGCCATTTGTGGATATGGGTATCTTCAACGTTCATAGGTTTTAGATGAATCAAGAATCATTGCCGCTTTTGCGTCCTCGAGCTCTGAAAAAAGGTGCGACTTTAGGTGTTTACACACCATCCTCGCCGTCCTATCAGGATAATCCAGGTCTTTTCGAAAACGGCCTAAAGACGTTGGAAATTTTGGGATTCAAAATCAAATTGGGTTCGCTGACCTCTCAACGAAGTTCACAGGGATATCGTTCTGGAAATCCCGAGCAGCGAGCGGCTGAGTTTATGGAGCTGATCAGTGATCCGCAAGTGGAGGGATTGATATCCACTATTGGTGGCAACAATTCATCCAGTTTAATACCTTATTTGGATTTCGAAAAAATACGTGAAGTTCGAAAGCCCATTTGTGGTTTTAGTGATGTCACCTCTTTGCATTTGGCGATCTTGAAGTATGCGGGCCTTCGCACAGTTTACAGTCCCAGTGTGATGTGTTGGTTTGGAGAGTGGCCTCAAGGTATTCCAGAAAGTAGTCAGTGGTTTTTGGATGCGGTAGTGAATCACACAACAGGAGCTCGCGAACTGGTGCCGCCGATTCAGTGGAGCAATCATAGCCGCAATTGGGCGAATGGCGATTGGAAAAACCTGCCACGCCAGTGGAAGCCCAACGAAGGGTGGAAAGTTTTAAACGCAGGAGTGGCAGAGGCGCCGGCACTAGTGGCAAATATGAATACCCTAGTGACGGCCGCGGGAACAGCTTACTGGCCGGATCTAAAGGGTAAAATTTTACTTTTGGAAGACATGTGGGCCCCTCAGTCTCGCAACGAAAGACTCTTGCGACAGCTTTCATTAATGGGGGTCTTTGAGCAAATTGCGGGATTGATCATTGGCAAACCAGAAGTTTATGACCAAGAGCGCGCACCATTTACTTATGACGAATTATTTATGGAAGTTGTCGGTAAAAGAAATTACCCGATCGTTTCAAACTTTGATTGCAGTCATACGGTGCCAATGATTTCTTTGATACAACAGACCCCAATGAGAATTACGGCCACCGGGGAATTTGCAAAAGTAATGTTGCTTGATGGTGGAATCGAATAGTCCGGCTCACGGAGTTGCGATCGTGTCTAAATAACCAGTTTCTCTCAGGAATCTGCATTGTTTTTGCTCCCACAAAGAGGATATTTACTTATTGTACGCAATAGCGTACAATGGTGGGAGACCTTGCTTGAAACCCGTATTTTCTTTGCTTAAAACAAACCACTTTGATGAGTGGTTTCAAAAACAAGATGCTGAGACTCAGGCCAGGGTGCAGATGAGACTCGATAGGATTGCTCTCGATGGACATTTTGGCGTGGTTAAGTTCTTTGAAGGGCTGATTGAGCTTAAATGGAAGTCAGGCATACGGATTTACATGGCGAGGATCGAACACAAGCTGATTATTATACTGGTCGGAGGAACAAAGCATGGCCAAAGCAAGGACATTAAGAAAGCAAAAAAGCTCCTCGAGGAAATTAAAACCCATGGCTTTAGTTCCCCATAAAGTTCTTGATGGGCAGAAGCTTGATAAAGATATTCTAAAGTCTATCTTGGCTGAGGCCCTTATTGAGGGTGATATTGAGACGCTTAAAGATGTTCTTATTACTCAGATTCGACTTCAAAATAAATCGGATCTTGTAAGGAAGTCCAAGATTGGCCGGCAGACTCTTTATGATCTTATCGAGGGCAAACGGGAGTTTAATCCCACCGTTAAAACTTTGAGTTCTTTGTTAAAGGCGATTGCCGCATAAAAAAACCCGCTTCATCAGCGGGTTTTTTGTTTTCAAAATTTAAGTGAAAAACTATTTAGAGCTCTCTTTGATGAACAAAGTCAGATAATGGCGAACCATGTATTCCAATTTCGCAGGTTGGCCTTGGTAAGTCCAAACGATCTCACCGAACGCACCCCATTTTGCTTCAACGATATGTTCATCCATTACGTTCGTTGCTGTTGCTTGAGTATCTGCAGCGCCTGGTGTTGGGATGTAGTTTGTACCGATGAAGTTGAAACGGATGCTGATTTGTCCTGGAGCTTTCAATGAAAAGATCATTTTAAAGCCATTACGGAATAACATGAAATCAGCGTGAGTCTTTGCGATACCGTAGATTTTAATACGGCCCAAAGCAGAAGGTTTTAATTCGTTGAATGAAGAAGAAGAATCAACAAATTCTGTTTTTAAAGCGAGCAGGAATTGAACGCTTTCTTGAACAAGAATCTTGTCAGCATCGAAGCCAAAACTCATGTCGATGAGTCCGGATTCTTCCATTTGTTGTTCAGCCTTCACAAGTTCTTTAATCCAGCCAATTTTTTCCATTGAAACCCCTCCGTTCAACAAGCCGCATCCTCGCCACTAGTTGTCGTTATCCTCAATAATTTCGAGGGCCTCACTCTTTGTCAAGATAGAGCAGTTTGGCTCAGCGCAACGAAGCCGTCGCCCACAGACGGTTGGGGGACCTTCTGGTGAATCGGGCGACGGTCCATCCGCTCTGTTTTAAGACAAGTCAGAGCGGAAAAGGGTTAGTGAGCCCGATTCTTAGAAGCCAACGATTTGAACAGCGGTCTGAATGGAAGTTTCGCCTCCGTTGGGCTGATTGAAGGAGCGATAGGCTCCCAAAATGAAATTCACCGGAGCTATATATCCCAATGTCGTTTCAAGGTGCCCTTCGATCCCGGCACTCCAGAATGATCTTTGCAAAGTCACGTCTTGGTAAAAGTCGGCAGCAGTCAGACCCTTTTCATTAACGAATTTTCCGTTCGTCGCAACGCCATCCAGGGTGAGGGCCCCAGTCAAGCGGCGCCAAAAGATGGGGTTGGTTCCGGTGCCGTCATAGATATTCCAAATTGGAAAGCGATACTCGGCATTCAGATTCACCAGGTCACGACCATAAAACTGCCCTTTTTTATAGCCACGCATAATGTATTCCGGGAAAGGACTATCCTGCTTAAACACAATGCTTTCCGTGGAGGCACCATAAATCGACGGGATTTTCTCTGGCGTGTAGATTCCATTTACTTTCAACATGAACGCATGATGTTTCGGCAATAACGAAGAAAAGTACATCGTACTGCCAGCTGTGAACTGAGAGTGATGAAGGTAATCTTGGGTCTGGATATAGTTATAGGCCCCTAGATAGGCGCTGACCCCTGACTCAGGAGAAATCTGCGCCCCCGATTTGCTGAAATTCGTATAGATCAAAAAAGCAGAAGGTCCCGTGCGCTTCATGTTAATCGAGGTCGTACTTTCCGCTGTGCGATCAAAATACTGCCAGCCAATTTGCAGGGACGCATATCGAGACAGCCAGAACATATCTGGCAACAAGGCTGCCGAATATCCGGTATCAATTAATTTGTTATCAATAGTTCCAAGATAAGTGCTGCGTCTAAAGGCATTTAATAAAAATGGAAGCGAAGTGACTTGGTTCAGATAGCTGCCATCAAGACCACCGCGGTTGGTGCCGGTATCCCAAGTTCCCAAAAGGGTATAGGAATGTTTTTTGAGTGGATCAAAACCGGAGGTCATAGCTTGAAAAATAACGCCCGTTTCTGTGGAAGTTCCAACGACAAACGGGATCCAATAGTGAGGTAGCAAATAGCGTGTAGCGCTGTAGTCATCAAGGGAGGCAGAGCGAATGGTCGCTTTGGCTTGCGCATCGGCTTTGGCAGCTTCTTCAGTATTGGATTTGTAGCGATCCGCAAACAGAGGTGTAATTTGCGGCAGCTCTTGGGGAGTGGTCTTCCAGTCCGCAGCTTTAAAGGCGGCGATTTTAGGACCCTTTGCTGTCATCATAGTGGCAAAAAGTTCTTCGCTAACAGGGTCGAGATCTGCTGAAAAAAGAGCCGTCAAAGTATGAGTGAGTGGGCGAGCGCTGTTGAGATTTTTCTCTGCCAAATAGACGTTGCTAGTCCCATTCTTACTAGAAGCGAACAGCAATCCTGCAGAGGTCTTTTTCGCAAAACGAGCATTAGGGAAGTCTGGTAAAATCTTTTTGACCGATTTCGTCGCGAAGGAATACTGATGGAGGTATTCTTCGCCACTGTCTGAGCGCAGAGAAAATATAATGGTGCCGTCATCAACAAAAGTCGGATAAGAAATTCGCTCTTGCAGTTGGCCAGAGTAAATTACTTCCACAGAGCGATCTTGCCCATTCAGGGTCAAGAGGCCGAGGCGAGTTCTGCCCCCTTCTAGTTTGACGAAGGCAATACGGCGACCATCAGGAGACACCGACGGTTCGCGGGCACGCAAGCCACGAGTCAAAGACTGGGTTTTCCCCATCACAATGTCATACATGTGAAGGTCAGAGAATCTTTCAACGCGGTTTGTGACATCGACTTTGTCGTAGATAATTTTCGTAGAGTCCGGGAACCAGCTGATACGTTGAATAGAGCCTGAAGGTGGTTCATCTTTGTTGGCGCCCGGTGTGAAGTTTTGATCAAATTTTTCAACCGTATCGGCGTCTTTCGCATCAAGAAAGCTCGTTTGATTGTCGGAACGAGAAATAATTTTGACTGCGCGGTTGTGGGCGTCGTCTTCCGTGACTACAGCCATGCGATGTCCATCGGGTGAAATAGAAGGCGCTGTTAAAAACAGATAAGCATTTTTGGGTTGAACGTAAGGTGTGGGCAGAGCTTCGCGCAAAGTTTTTAACTGAGTTTGAGTTCTAAGTTCGGTTTCTTGCAAAGCGTGACTGTATTCTTGGGGATAAGATCTATCGAGGTAGTCTTGGGCCGGAGTTTCGACAAAATAAGGAATGCGACGGCCGTGGCGTTGAGTGAGTTGATCGACAACTTTGTCGCCTTTATCTGCCAGAATTTGGCTCCACATCAAAGATCCAAAAATATAGGGGCGGGAACCTTTGGGCCAACTGGGGATGTATTCATTGGCTTCAGCTAAATCATAAAAGAAAAGAGACTGCTCTTCGACCATCGCGCGGAGGGCGGCGTCTTGATAAACGGAACGCAAGCGGCCGTTTTGCCCGAGGCGTGTTTCCATTTCAACGGCTAAACCTTCCTTCCACCAATTAGGCAAAAGAAGGTTTGGCGCTATGACGGTCCCAAAAATTGAACGCAACGGGGACATGATTCCGTGTGCGGGCTCAAAACTGAGAATGTGGGTGTATTCATGAGCTAAAAGTTCAAAGGCCCAGTCACCTGTATCGGCTAAGCTGTCTTCGGGGCCCGGAGGAACCGGATAGGTCACAATATGAGGATAGGGGATGCGAGTGGCATAACCGTTTGTGATGTCCGTTTTGTCATTGATAACAACGACAGTTCGTTCAGGTGCTTCCGTAAAATACGGGCGCAATTGCTCGTAGGCCTTTTCCAGTTTTTCTCCATAGAGTAGACCTAGGTCTTGCTGCTCGGCATTAAATATGACTTCAAAGTGAGGTGTTGTTAATGTTTTCCAGCGGATTTTCGGTTGGACTTCCCATTGGGCATTTCCACTCTGAGAAAAACATAAAAGTGAGAGACCGATTAACAACTGTTTAAAAAAAATCTGCATACTTTTGCCTCAACTGAGAACGCTTACAGCAACGCAACACGCTTAGGAAATCAAAGGTTTGACAATGAGCTGCTATAAATTAAAGTTTTCTCTGTTAAGCATACAGTTTCGAACTTCATAGGAGGACATCATGGTTCGTAAATTAGCTCTAGGTCTTGTTGCATGCGCAATGATCGTAGGTTGTAAAGGTAAACAAGCACAGTCGGATGCAAACATTGAGACTTCACCAACTGGTGGTCAATCAACTGCTATTGAAGCGACTCCGATGAACTTCGACGCTATGGGTTCTGACTCTGGCAAAATCGATGGTCTAGTAACGGTACACTTCGGTTACGATAAATCTTCTTTGGATGCTTCATCTAAAAAAGATATCGCAACGAACGTTGCTTGGATGAAGAAAAATGCAGCGGCTAAAGTTCAAATCGAAGGTCACTGTGATTCTCGTGGTACTATTGAGTACAACGTAGCTTTGGGTGAAAGACGTGCAAACGCAGTTAAAGCTTACATGGTAAGCCTTGGTATTCCAGCTGACCGTTTGTCGACAATCTCTTACGGTAAAGAAAAACCAATCGCAACTGGTGATTCTGAAGACGCTTGGTCAAAAAACCGTCGCGCAAACTTTGTTCCTGCTCAGTAATCTTTAAACGAAAGGGTGTGCAGTGAATCTGGCTAGAACTTTCATCGGAATTTTTATTTTCTCGGTGATCCTTGGATGCCAAACAGTTCCTGCACCCATTGATGATTACGCTTTAGCTCGGGCCGCTATCGATGCGGCCCGTTCTGTTCAAGCTGCCCGTCATTCGCCAGGGTACTGGCATCAAGCTGAAGAAGCTTACCGTAAAGGCCGCGCTTTTTTTGAAGATCGCGATTTCGCCAAAGCTAAGACACAATTTGTAAGAGCTCGTTTTGCTGCTGAAAAAGCAGAAAATTCGGCTCGTTTGATTCGTCAAAAAACCGGAGATGTTTTATGAAGTTACTTGCCACTCTTTCTCTGACAGCACTTTTCTTGACGGGCTGTCTGCAAACACGCAACGACGTTCGTGATAACGAATCTCGCCAAGTGATGGCACAGCAAGTAACCACAATGCAAAGAGCGACCGCTGATACCGGAAACCGTTTTTCAGATATCGAAGAACAAATCCGCAACCTGAATGGTCGTGTCGATATTGTAGAAAACAAACAAGACAACAATAGCTTGCAGAAAGATTTAAAAAACTCTCAAGAACAGAATGCGGCTTTATCTAAGAAAGTTGATATCCTGCAAGAGTCTCTGACAAAAATGGAATCAATGGTTTTCCAACTGAACACGCAAGTAAATGCCTTGAATGCAAGTCGCGCAGCTGAAGCTGCGGAAAGAACCGCTGAAAAGGCGGCAAAGCAAGTTCGTAAGGATGCTTACGAAGCTGCACAGGAATTCTTTACGAAGAATGACTGGAAGCAAGCAATCCTCAATTATCAGAAATATCGCGACGAAAACCCTAAAGGGGGTCATTTCGCCGATTCTACTTACAAAATCGGAGTTTCTTTTCAGGAATTAGGGATGAAGGACGAAGCTAAGACCTTTTATGATGAGGTTGTTAGTAAATTTCCTAAGTCAGAAGAGGCTCGACGTGCTAAGATCCGTTTGAAGGGTCTAAAAAAGTAGAGCTTTGAAAGCAAAGCAGTGAAAGCAGTGCAGTGATTGAAAGAGTATTAGCGATAGAAACCAGTTGTGATGATACTTCCGTTGCGATCGTGGATCGTAGTGGTTGGGTGCACTCTGTAGTTTCCGCCTCGCAAGATCTGGAACATGAAGCCTATGGTGGTGTGGTTCCTGAAATCGCAGCTCGCAATCATTCTATTGCCCTGATCCCTCTGATCGAAGAAGCCTTTAAAAAAGCCAACATGAACTGGTCTGATATTCACGGGATTTCGGTCACGAATCGTCCTGGGTTGGTCGGCGCTCTTATCGTGGGTCTGGTCACTGCCAAATCATTATCGCAAGCCAAACATCTTCCATTTTTAGGTGTGAATCACCTGGAAGGGCATTTGCTAGCGCCTTTTTTGAAAGATGCCCAATACGCTCCGCCGGAAGATTTTGATTATCCTTATGTTGGGTTGGCTATCAGTGGTGGACACACCAGTCTTTATCACATCACAGCTCTGGGTGAATATCGTGTCTTAGGTGCCACGAAAGATGATGCCGCAGGGGAGTGTTTTGATAAATTTGCCAAGATGGCCGGTCTTGGTTTTCCAGGTGGTGTCAAGGTCGACAATATGGCCAAAACTGGAAACCCCCAAGCTTTTGAATTTCCACGTAGTATGATTCACGATAACAGTTTTGATATGAGCTTTTCAGGCTTGAAGTCTTCGGGTCAGCGTATGCTTGCGCAATTGGGCCCGGAACAAGTGAAAGCTCAAATGCCAGATTTGTGCGCTTCTTTTCAAGAAGCGATTGTTGATGTTTTAATTGCGAAATTGGATCGTGCTGCTCGGGTATTTAAAGCTAAAAGAGTTATCTTAACGGGTGGTGTAAGTGCGAACTCTCGTCTGCGCGCGCGCGCCGAAGAATGGGCTGCCAAAAAAGGCCTTCGTCTTGTGGTCCCACCTTTACGCTATTGTACGGATAATGCTGCGATGATTGGTTACGTCGGAGCTTTGCGCATGGCCCGTGGTGAAACATCGCAAATTGATTTGGGTCCTTCACCTCACGCTCTAGAATCGGATTTCAAATGAGTTATGCCCGCGAACGTTTAAAGCGTGCTCAGGAACAACTGGGTATCACTGCTAAAAAATCCCTTGGTCAGAATTTTCTTGTGAATGACGTTGTCATCAACCGCATTATCGATGCGGTGAAAGCTTTTCAACCTCAGCGTTTGGTTGAGGTGGGCCCAGGCCCAGGTGCTTTAACGGATTTGTTATTGGAGCTAAATATCCCAATACAAGTGATCGAGTTAGACCGAGACGTAGTTGCCTATTGGCGTGATAAGGGTCTGACTGTTCATGAACAAGATGCTTTGCGCATGGATTGGTTGCAGTTTTTTTCTGATGAAAAATTAGTTTTCGTCAGCAATCTGCCATATCAGATCTCTTCGAGCATTGTAATCGAAAGATCTCTGGAAGATCACGGTGTTTCCAACATGGTGTTGATGTTCCAAAAGGAAGTCGCACAACGAATTAAGGCTCCGGCGCGTGATGACCACTATGGTTTGTTAAGTGTGATTGCACAAACTTTTTGGAAAATCGAAATTGTTTCGGAAGCCGGTCCTGGTGACTTTGCACCGCCACCGAAGGTCGCAAGCCGTGTTCTGGGTTTTACGCGCATTCCAAGTGATGTGAAGAACCGCAAATCATTCCTGACCTTCGTTAAGATGGGCTTTGCCCAACGGCGCAAGCTTTTGAAGAAAAATTTGGCTGGTCTTTTGGGGCAAAAAAAGATAACTCAAGAGCAACTGATCGAGTGGCTCAAAGAATTGGGCTTCCCGGAAACAGCTCGAGCTGAGGAGTTAAGCCCTGCCCAGTTCGTAAAGCTTTATCACAAGTTTGGATTTGAGTAAGCATGGCCGGAAACATTCTGATCATTCAGGAAAATAAAAAAGCACGCTTTGATTTTACGATCGTCGAGACGTATGAAGCGGGTTTGATGCTTATGGGAAGCGAAGTGAAATCACTGCGCAATAAAGATGTGCAGTTGAAAGACTCTTACATTTCTTTCCGTGGCAGCGAAGCTTTTCTGCAGAATGCCCACATTGCTGAATATAAAGCTTCTAGTTATAACAACCACGCTCCGGAACGCCTGCGTAAGCTTCTGATGAACCGTAAAGAGTTGGATGAAATCGCCGGCGCTTTGGCGGAAAAAGGTTATTCCTGCGTTCCTTTGAAAATCTATTTCAAAGAAGGCCGCGCTAAATTAGAAATCGCGTTGGTTAAAGGTAAAAAGACTCACGACAAGCGTGAAGCTATCAAGAAACGTGATGTTTCGGATCAGCTTCGTCAGACTATGCGTCGCGACCGATAAAATGCGCGGCGGACGCCTCAGGCAGTTGTCCCCGTCAAACGTAATGGGGATGGCAATTTGTTGAGTCAACGAACGATTTTTAAAGGACTGAAACATGTTGAAACGCCAAAGATGGATCTTAAGAAACGCGGCGTTTGTGGTCGAAATTGTGAATTTCGGCAACCGGGTCGTTGGAGATAAATT
>JBJTMR010000266.1:0-2663 GCA_046070625.1 Bdellovibrio sp.
CTTTATAAACGATCAGAGGATTAATAGCGACTGTCAGGATTTTAGACAGGAAAGAACTATAAGGTTGTCAACGGACTGCCTAAGGGCCCCGCTCTCTAGTAAAAGTAGGTGGGTTAGGGATAGTTACGTCTCTTTTGTGTCCGCGGCTTGTTGCGGAAAAAATCATTTGTAATGAAATTTCACTTGGGGTGGTTTTTCGATCGCAGCAGCAGTCGATGGTGATAAGATAATTATTTCTTCGCGATCGCACTGGCCTTGCTTTGAATCACTCAATACAGCCCATTCTAAGGTGTTATACAGTGTTTTTGGTGCGGATTCTGAATGCGTTTTGAAACACAAAAAACCTCAAAAATCACATTTGAAAACCGATGGTATAGTTCCCTCGAAATCACACCCGCTACGAAAAATTGCGGGGGAATTTGCGGAGGCTGATATGACGACAACAACAAAAATTAAAACAGAAACTGCTGCGATGAAATCATCGCAAGCTTCAATATCTTCGACGAAGATTGAGTTTTTATCCAATGTGGAGTTGCTCTCTCGCTTTGGGAAGTTGGTTCAAACCGAACGTAAAATCACACACTTAGTCTTGGAATATATTGGCGAGATAGATTCACGTAGGCTGTATTTGGATAAAGCCTATCCTAGTATCTATGAGTTTCTGGTGCGGGAGTTCGGTTACAGCTCCTCAGCTGCTCTCCGTCGTATTGAGTCAGCCAGACTTTTAAGAGAAGTTCCTGGTGTAGCTGTGAAAATCGAAAGCGGGGCTTTAAATTTGTCTCAACTTTCTAAAGTTCAACAGGCGGTTAGAGCTGTGCAAAAGATTGAAGATCGTAAGCTTGATGTAAATGAGAAAAAAGAGCTTTTAAAACGTATTGAACATACAACCCAACAGCAAACAGAAGTGATCTTGAGCCAGGCTCTAGCACTACCTATTTTTAAAGAAGACAAAGAAAAGAACCACCGTGATGAGTCCGTCACATTAACTATTACTTTAAGCAAAGAACAGATGGCGATCTTAAAACGAGCCCAGGATCTAATCGCGCATGCAGTCCCGGAAAAGAAATGGGCCGAAGCGATTACTTATTTAGCTAAGAAAGAAATCGACCGCCGCACGAAGTTGAAGCCAAGCAAAACAGTTCCTACAGCTAAAAGCTGCAGCAGTGGGGTGAAAGGTCAAACTAGCAACAATGCAATTCCAAAGCGTAAGGAATTAAGCAGAGCTGTGAAGAAAATCATTTTAAATCGAGATCGATGTTGCCAGTATCAAGACAAAGTTACTGGCAAGATCTGCGGAAGCACCAGATTTCTGCAAAACGATCATCGTCAATCTGTTTGGGCTGGAGGTTCTAATGAAGCTAACAATCTTCAGATACTTTGTGCCCAACATAATAGTCACAAATATCAGAAGGAAAGCTACAGAAGGTGAAAAGTGGGAACTCCATGCACCTGTAGCGGGTGTGTTGAGGCCCACTTAGTTTAGGAAGCTCCCTAGAGTCAGCCAGACTTCGGTTCCACAAAAGCGCTTTAGGGGTTGTATATACAAGTATATACAATGCTTTTATGTTTCTATTTGAACCTTCAAGACCAATACACTTAAAGAGTCTGAAGATACTGAATCAAATTCCTCTTATCTTCAGCAGACAATATCTCTTTTCCATCCCTTATAAAGATTCCAACATCATGGCCTTTGTTGCTCATGCCAATTCTGCGAGTATCAAATAAGTGCTCACTCTGTGCCCAGGAGCGCGGAGTTTTCGCACCCGTTGGATAACCACCGCACTCGAAATCATAATCCGTCTGCGGGTTGTTGGCCTCGCCAGAATAATAAGCCAAAGGACGTCGATCTGCCGGCGTCAGCAGCGCGCACAGATTCGGAATTGAGTTGTTGTGGAAATACGGCCAGCGTGCCCAGATACCAACCAGTGGTGGTGGCACATATCCATCTTGCGCTTTAATGACGATCCCGTTCTTTTTAGAAATCGCCAGATTGTTCAGTTGCTCTAAAGACTTCATTCCCAAGCGACGGTACGGATCTGTGCCGACATTAACGACCGGCGTGGAGTCATGATATTTCACCGTCACTGTTTTTAATTTTTCTGCGGGACGCATTAGATTCGCATACGGAAGAGTCCAGGCTTTTTCGTAATGGCCATGGCAACCAGCGCATGTCTTATTAAAAATCTGTTCTCCGGCTTTGGCGCGGCCCAGGTCAATTTTTTCTGCTGGATAGAAATCGGTGATATGAGGAGCTTCTGAAGAAAACACCGCCGTCGTAATTTCCTGAACAATCCGCTCATTTTGTGAAAGCCATTGCTCCAGTTCCTGCAAATCTGCACCACGACCAATTTCATTCCAGATCAAGTTGGTGAAGATAGGATTGCCGCTTAGGACACTTCCATCAGATAACCAACGGTTTTTATATTTCAAGTTCCACCAAACAGCGGGTTTCGAGTCGGCTGGGTTTGAGTCTAAAAAAGCATCGTTGCGCGGGTGGCGTTCATAGTAAGAATTTAAGGTCGCATAAGGATCTGGGTTGCGGCGATTTAAAGACAAACTGACCTGCGCTAAAGACGTATCCAATCCCAGAGCGATCGGCGCTTTCAAATCAACGGCCCCCAGAGACGCTTTGGTTTCTTCCAATAGACGGCGTTCCGCATCGG
>JBJTMR010000267.1:0-2879 GCA_046070625.1 Bdellovibrio sp.
GGGACGGATTCTGAGAGTCTATCTTAAGTCTGATTATGCAATTGATTCAGACACGATTCATTCTCGTTCTGAAGCCCTTAAGGCTATCGGATTTATAAAAAACCGTGCCTATATATTTCTAGAAAAGCCAGCAAAGACAGATCTTTCATTGCTCTTTAAGAAAAAAGATCGAACTGAGTCCTCTGTTATGACTGACTTCCAGATTTTAAAGTCTCACGGAGTGCAGGTGCGTCCCCTTTCTCAAGGTGACATTGAGGCTGTATTGCCGCAACTTGGGGAGGAGGTCGATCATACGTTTCAGACACTAGATCTTGGAAAAGAAGCGGTCAGCGTCTTGAGGCTGACTAAACAATCCGCTTTTGGTGTTGATCTTGCTACCTTGTCACACATTAAAGACAGTTCGCCTTTGCCTTACACAATTTGCTGCACGATCGAGGCTGTTCCCCATAGTACGGCAGAGACCTTTCTTCGCCGCCGATCGAAGCAAAATGCTGTCGGAGGCGATTTACAAGAAGCTCGAAAGTACGAAGAAGCTCAATCAGATTTAGAAGATATTAGTCTTAATGGCTCTAAGCTCTTTAGATTTGAGTGGCAGTGCCTTGTGTCTCGGAGTTCGGAAGGGGAATTGCGGGAAGACCGTGAAGAAATTAAAAGGAGACTTGAGCCTTTAGGGGAAATCTATATCGAAAGTGTGGGAGCTTTAGAAAGCTTTAAGAGTTTCTATCCGGGAGCAATTCCTCACTACAGTCTTTTAGAAAAAGACTCTGTCTTGGTGGCTTATATGCCATTGATCAGCCGAGGTGATTCTTTGTCAAAATTAAGAATCAATAAAAGATCGTTAGCACTTCATCGGAAGGATGAATCACTAACATACTTGGATGTTTTTGATTCTAGCTATGAGTCTTTTTCTTGGTGCATTTTCGGCAGACCGGGTACTGGGAAGTCAGTCCTTACAAATGCTCTGACTCGGGCTCTGATTTTTGATCCTAGTATCAAGGTGATTAAAATTGACGTTGGAGGCAGTCACTCGCGCGAAACCGAGATGCTGGGCGGGGTTGAAAAGACCTTATTACTAAATGAACCCACAGGACTTAATCCCTTCGATGTGCTCAAAGAGTTGGGGCCAACTAAAGAAGCTACACAGATTCTGGCTGGCTTTTTGGAAGTCCTCATTCTTGAGGAGGGGGAATCTAAATTATCTAAAACAATGAAGTCCGATCTCGAAAGAACAATTGCTCTTTATGCGGAAACTAGGAGCAATGATTTTTCACTTCAGAGCTTTGTTTCTTGTATGCAAGACCTACCTCGAAAAGAGCTTTTCGGTCGATGGGTTGGAAATGGAGTTTATGGGAATGCTTTTTTAACCATTACTTCTGATATGTCTAGAGCCTGGGATGATTCAAAGCTCTTGTACTTTAATTTTTCAAAAATCAGCCAGGCACTGGATCCTGATTATGCTCAAGGTGGACTTGCAGCTGTCATGGCAAAGTTCAATTTGGAGATGCTTAAAAGCAATGAACATAAAAAGAGAATCGTCTTCATCGCAGACGAGACCCCGTTTTTTATAAAGAAGTGCTTTTCTTTCTTTAACCTCTCCATTGCCAATGTCCGCAAAGAAGGACACGGATTTATTACCGTTGCTCAGAAGTCTGCGCATGTTGTGGTTGATGGGGATACTGGTATTCTAGACAATTCACCGAACAAGATATTTTTCTCATTAGATGGGGATGAAGAGTCATTCATTAGTCGGACTCAGCTCAATTCGGCGAGCGTAGAGAAGATCAAGTCCTTACGTCGTCAGCAAGGTGAGTTTTCCGAAGCTCTGTTTAAAGACTGTCATGGCGAAAGAGTCGTAAAAGTCAGACTCAGTGCTGAGGAGTATTGGTCATATACATCAAAAGACGAAGATCGTCGTAAATACCAAGAGCTAAGAACGGCTTGTCCCAGTCTACGACTTGAGGAGATTGTTAATTTTTTAGCAAGATGAAAGGAAAATTATGAAGGAGATCTTAGATTTAAAAGAGAGCTCGGAGGCCTCAGAATCCCTGCAAAAGCAGAGCCTTAAGAGACCCCCAATAACCTTTTCGATATGGGCAAAAGCCTACCACAAAAAGACTATTTACATATTATCTGAGTTTCTTAAAAAAATCAATGGGAGCGACTTTGTTACAGATTTGTTCGTTTTTAGGCTGCAAGTATTTAATTTTACCAGGGAAGTATAGCTATGCTTTACCATCGGTTTTTCAAACGCATTCGCCCTCGAACTATCGTCATTGGTGCAACATCCATGGCCTTGTCTTTACCTTTACCAGCGTTTGCTTTTTTGGACTTTATCGGAGAGCAGGCCAAGAAAGCGACTGAAGTGGCGGCCTATGCCGATGCAGTGTCTGAACTTTCAGAAGAACTTGTACCAGATGAAAATATTCAAAATGGAGCGAAGGACATTCAGCGCAGATCTGAAGCTGTCCGAAAGGAATCTTCAAATCTCCGTTATGTCAGTCGAAGCACGAAATCTATCTTAAATGGCCCTGATTGGTCTTCTCGTCGCTTGGAAAATAATATTCGTAGTACCACGGATTACGTCAGACGTTTTAAGCGCCTAATCGGGCGAATTGCAATATTGGGAAATGAAGGAGCAATTGCTCTTAATACCACCGAGACGAACGTGGCTCTGAATGAGGTTCAACAGAATCAGCAGACTCTTATTTTACAGAACGAGGATGCACGGCTTCGAGAGCTAGAAAAAGAAAGTGAAGAGTCTCGCCAGTGGGCCGAGTTTTCGGACAGACAACGTCGCATTAGAAAAAGTGAGGCGGTCAGTGGAAAGCTTTAGTGAGTTACATAATGTTTGCATCAAGGTGTTCGAATCTGTCGCGGGA
>JBJTMR010000268.1:0-6203 GCA_046070625.1 Bdellovibrio sp.
CTCAAGTTCAGCTTTTTTCGCATCTGCGATTTCTGATTTTTTCATCTCCAAAACTGCCTTCGCCGCTTCTTCAGAAAGCTTGTGAGTTTTGGCTAAATTAATAATTTTCTCGGCCTCTTTTGGATCAAGATCTTTTGTTTCAAGTTCGTAACCGAGTCCGTCTTCTTTTTTAGGTTCTTCGGTTTTTTTATCGTCCGTTGGCGCAGCCGGAGGATCTACTTTGGCTGGATCTTCGTCGTACCCCGAGACCGAGTCCGGTTGTTCTTCCTTCGCCGCAGGCGCTGCAGTTCCTTCTTTTCCCGCTTCCTTTTTGCCATCTCCTTCTTTTCCTGATTGGTCAGATGGAGGATTTGTTTCGTATCCGAACTCGTCAGTATTCCCCGCCTCTTTAGGTGGCGTAGAACTCGCTGGCGGTGTCTCTGCGGGCGGTGGCGTCTCATATCCTGTGGCGCTTCCATCAGCACCCTCTTTAGCCGCGTTCATTCTGAGCATTAAATTTTTCAGCATACTTTTCCTTTTCAATTTGTGCGAGGAGGTTTCCAGCCACCTCGGGGTTCGCTTCTGAAACAATTTTCCAAATCGCTTGGCCTGATCGCATGAATCCGAGATGCTCCCTCAGGAACTCCTGTGGAAGACCAATCTCTGGGAAACCGCCAACATCAAAACTATCAAAGAGATATTTGACGAAGTGTTTTCCGGCCGGAGTGGCAAGCACCTGACGGAGGCTCTTTAAAACCTCCTGGTGCTCCATGTAGGCCCGTCGTTCTTGCTCAAGCTGTTCTAATGTCTTCTCGACCATTTACGCTCCTGGTGGCTTCACAAGTCCCGCGTCTTTGGCAGCCCCTGCCAAGGCTGGCAGAGTCTCGTTGAGCATCTGCTGGCGCTGAGCTTGCTTCTCCATTTGTTCACGTTTGGCGTCGACTTCACTCTGAGGATTATTAAGTCCCACAGGCAAGAAGAGACGGTCTTCGTAAAGGTCAGCAAGCTTATCGAGGTTCAATTTCTGGAATACAGACGGATCCAACTGCGCCACTTGCATCATGCGATCAACGTATCTATCGATGCTTGGTAGATCAGCTGCCTTCTGAGCCTGTGCAAAGACAGAGATGTATTCAGCTCTGAGAGACTCACCCTGCAACTCTTCCGGTGCATCTGGCAGGTACGGATCCATGTCGAAGGTGTATTCCATAATGAAATCCAAAACTGGATCGTTGTGTGTCCAATTGAGAGATTGCAAATTAGGACCAATCACCAACTGCTGCTCTTGCACGACGGCATTGGCCTCTGTCGCGGTTCGAGTCTTTGGATTGTTCGACAAATACAAAAGGAAGTCTGAGTAATAAAGCCGGTCGATCATCTTTCGAAGATCCGCCACGTCCGCGTTTAAGTTCGCGATAGCAGGACTGATTTGATAGATCTGCTTCAGTCCACCTTGCGCGGCACTCTGAGCGTCCAGCGGGACGTAGGAGTTTGGCGCATTGGTGATGTATGACTTCTTGAGGCTCGCAGGTCCTTGCGTTGGTGGCTTTAACATCAAGTCCAGAGCAATGTCTTTTCCGATGGCTTTCTTTTGCAAGGATTTGATCAGACCCAAAGAGTCCGTGGTTGGACCCTTCTCGCCGTACTCAAAATTATCGGAATTGCTCGAGCGACCAACGACGAAAGGCTTTCGCTTGCTCGTTGTAATTTTTAAATATTTCGTCTGATCTTCGCTTGAGATCTCACCAAGTCCTGCGGTGGTCACATGACTTGCGTAACCAACATTGACGGCGGACTCATAGCTTAAAGACACCCACTGGCGGTTCTTTCCGCCCACTGGGAGATCCATATTGAAATGCTCATTTCGCATGACAATGTGAACCACGTCGATCTTCTCGGTGTAATTTCCATTCTCATAGAGCTTTCGCACCCGAGAGGAGAAATTAGACCAATCCCACTTGCCGTCTTTTTTACGGGCATAGGTATCGATCAAAGTCTTCACCGGCAATTGGAACTCTCGCACCAAAGTGTCAGCAACGCCTTGACCGTTATTCAAACAGTAATAAGCACCCGGCGTGAGAACATTGAAATGAAGTCTTCCGTTTGGAAGCTCATCAATATAATAGGCACCGGTATTGAAAACGCCGAAATCATAATAAAATCCAGCGGCTGCATCATAGAAGTTCGAACGCGACAAATTGTGAAGACAGCGCCGGTTGTAGATCTCCAGCCACTCTTTGACCTTCTCAATTTTATTCATCATCGGATCACCGTGCTGGGCACGGAACCAAGGACGAGAGGCAGAAGTGTTCCCTTCCAGGAAACCCGCCACATAAGATCTCAATGCCAAAACGTGAGTGGGATCCACGATGTGATGGTTGTTTCTTGATCCATCTTCTTGACCCATGAGCCACTTGGTTCGGTGAGGAAGAGTCCATCTTCCCGCCTCGATCCAAGAGCCACGAACCAGGTCAAACTTCTCTTTGGCCTGAGATCTAATGTATTCACATTTGCTTTTTGCGTACTCCATTACAACCCCAAGAAATCTTTCTCTGGATCAGAGGCACCCAAATAGTTTTTAGACTTTGCCGCTGCCGTCGCTCGCACGGCGCCTGCCGTGTTAGAAGCGGTAACGTCGTTGCGGAAATTCTGCTCTTGCTGCTCTTTGAGAGCTTTTGCCCGGTTGAGCTTTTCTTCTTCCACAGCGTCTTTGGCATCCATCTGCGCTTTTCGGGCGGCATTACGACCTGAGAGCTCCCCGACGGTTTCATCCCCTGCGCGGGTGACAGCACCCTTTTTGACATTTCCATTTTCATCAACCCCAGCAAGACCAAGGGTCGCACCATTGACTGCAATGTCAGCTAACGAAGTTCCTGTGGCTTTTTTCACATGACAATCAACGTCCCATGGATCGCAACTGTCACTTCCTCCACCGCTTCCCATCACAACTCCAATCGATAAAGTTCTTCAAATTTTCTAAACCCAAGACGTTCAAGTGACCTGGGTTTGATATTTGTATGTTTTGCGAGCATTGTGATTACATCGTTTGCACTGCATTTCCCGAAGTCAATCAGTTCCCGGAGGAGCAAGAGAGCCGCTCTGGTGTTCGGTTTTGAAAAAAGGACGTTTTGTTGCAGTAGAAATATTTCCCTGTCAAAAAAGGCGCGATAAAAAGTTGCTGCTAAAAATCCAACAGGTGTTTCATCTCTGTAACAAATTGTCAGATAATTGAGTGTCGCAAATATTTTTATGTCGATTTTTCGCCAATTATAATTCTTCTCATAGAGCCCGTTGAGGTGCTCGGCGGACTCAGCGATGAAGGTCAAATCCGATGGAGTCAGGTTGTGCTGTGTGCACCTTTTAACCGTATACATCATAACCTCCACCAATGTCCGCGTAGGGATCATAATTGTCAGGCATGGAGTAAGCGGCGTTGCCAGTCACTCGCTCTTGACCGGTGGTGCGCTCATTGTCCGGATGGCGCTCAAGCACAGATCGACCAAAGAGAAGCACAAAGCCGTCGGCCACGTCCGGAGACTGACCCACACGAGCTTTGATATCATCTTTGCTCTCAGCAAGTTTTTTAAGATTTGTTTTGTGGCGAGTTCCCTTGGTCCAACAAAGTTGGCGTTTGATCACATCAATCCACTCTTCTTCTCGGGCGTCGAGCACGCCCCCGTCCATAAGCCACTTCTTACCTTCGTAGTACATCTGCGCCCTGATATTTGCGAACTCGGAATCTTTAAATTCCAGAGCATCATACGGCGAGCCTGCGAAACTAATAAGTTGCCAATGGTCTTTTCCTGCTTGGTTGGCGAGCGTTTTGAGAGCTGTTCCTTCAGCTTGGTCAATATTAACCGCATCACCTTTCAAGGTCTTTTCCCACTCGACCATCTTATTATATGTCACGCGGTGGTCTTCACCGGTGGCTTTGTCGAGTTTGAATTTCTCCAAAAGCTTTGCGTAGTTGCCTTGCTTGTACCAAATGGTTGTTTCATCCCCGCCCGTCCAGGCCGGGTCACAAGCGATGATGCAAGGAAGGAAGTCCACAGTTGCGATATCAAATTTATGTCGTCGCTCAAGAGCTGTCTCCACGATCTCATTGGAAATGATGGAGTCCTTGGAACTCTTTCGCGGCAGTCCTCGAACGCGCACTCGGAAGTCATCGTGGTTCTCATCACCACCGCATTCCCTGAGCCAGACCTCGATCTGCTTGGGATCAACGTGGTCCATGGTTCTGGTGTCGATCCGCCTTGGATGCCAGTCCGGAGAGGTCATGTTCTGCTCGAACTTACTTTCAGGGTCATCGGAGTTTCCGAAGGCCAGCCACACTTTAATGGTGTCCGTGTCGGTCATCGCACCCGAAGCATAGTTCCAGATGATCGCTGGGATTCCCGGCGCTTCCTCAAATATATAAAGGATCGCTCCACCTTTATTGTGAAGTCCGGAGATTGAAGCCGGTGTTGATTCATTCCAGGTGACAGCGTCCAGACGCCAAGTCTCAGACAATCCTTCCTGGCGGGCTTTGATACTGGTCCCGAATTTTTCAAAAAAGAAATCAGCGTACCGGGCATGGCGGTACCAAATGTCGTACTCAGGCCAAACCACAGAATTAAGCTGAGGCAAGGTGTTGGCGGTGATACGCCCTCGCACCCGTTGAGTGTACATGAGCATGAAGAATGTCATGGCACCAAAGGAAGTCTTTGCAGCTCCGTTACCAGAGGAGACGATGAGCCGGTAGGCTTCATGACGAGTCTCTGGATTACTTAAATGCTTTGAGAGCTTCGCCCATTCTTCCATCTGCCACTTGTAGGGCATCTTGTGTTCGAGTTCGTGTCCGGGCTGGCCGAAGGGGAAGATTAAAAAGACGAGCTTACAAAAATCATAGCGATTCTCTTCAATGAGATTTTTAAATATTTCTAAGTCCTCTTTCGAGGGGATAGCAATATTACCGCTCATCGGACTCACTCTTTTCACGCATATATTTCAGAACAGCTTCAGTGTATGATTCCGGTAAAATCGCAGCGTAGGTTTCCCGTGCACCGCAGTTGGGGCAATCAATGTGAAATATGTTCGTATCTGGTTGAACGGCGCCGATCCATCGAAAGTTGCATGGAATGCACAGCACGCTTGCCGGAAATGCAGTGGTCTTTGAGTCTCGATAGTCTTGGAAGTCTATAATATTACCGCTCACTTTTCTTCCTCTTCACAATGCCGTACTTTTTCATTTTGCGATAAAGAGTGATGCGAGAGATGCCAAGGGCTTTGCTGGACTTCTCCATATGATAGTTGTGCATGATGAGCGCGGCTCGTATTGAGTCGACCACCACTTTGTCCACTTCCACAAACAGAGGCTTATAAGTTCCAGCACTGAGCTTTGGCACTTTCTCCATCACGTCTCCTCGTCGTCAGAGGTCACGTCACGGACATGGATGTAGCTCTCCACTTCCAAAGCGTCCTCGCCTTGAACCGTACAACTGACACCCATTTCGGACTTTACTTTTTGAGCGGCCTCATGAATGCTCGTGGCCTCAACTGTGACATGACCCTCGTAGGTCAATTTAAATGAGACTTCAAAAGTCTTCTTCATGCGCCCCTCGCCTCTTAATTAATTAAATAATGCAGACAGTATCAAAGCGGCCGTCATCCCAAGAGCGATCCAGCCGATATATTCCCCTACTCGATCCATGCACACCCACAGGTGAGACAGACCCACTCAACTCCTGAGTTCTCATCGTCTTCATCCGTGGCCGGAGCTCTACGACCCGTGCGGATCTTATGAGTGGACTCACAGACATGCACGCACTCAGCTTGGTCATCCATCAGGGCATCTTTAAAAAGTCCCATCAGTTCTCCTCGTCAAATTTAATGATCCAAAGAATCAGAGTGGTATTGCCAAAGACAATGCTGAAGTCTTTGGTCTCTCGGTCCCAACCAAAGCGATGAGAGGGTTTGCGATAAACCTGAAGCCACAAAAGTCCACGGCGGAATGGAAGCCATATATAAGTCACGTCTCGCTCTCCTCATTTGTTGGTGTCACGTCGATCACTGCAGCCTCGAGCGCCTCAATAGGTCCTTTAAGAACCGCCTGGATATGAGCCTCAGCTCGGGATTGAGCTCCCAGCAGGATACTCTTCATGTCGCTAGACACTCCGTGCTCGATCTTCTTACGGTCAGCAAAGAGGTCTTTCTCAGATCCCAGCATCTTTATTGAAGGGGTCTTG
>JBJTMR010000269.1:0-2367 GCA_046070625.1 Bdellovibrio sp.
ACTGAACCATTATGCAAGTAGGGCGCTGTCGCCCACAAAGAATTTAACAAAGGCGCAACATACCCGCCTGTCTTAGCAGCGATGGCAGACGCTGCCAAAGGCGACTTATTGAACTCTGTCACCAAGTAATCAGACACGGCATTCAAACGACTTTCATCGGTACCGATATAGTCCACTGATACAAGTCTATTCGGATAACTCTTCAACTCAGGCTTGGCTCCGGTCCATTCATAAGTTCCGTGGCACTTCGCACAGTTTTCTTGGAATGTCTTAAAGCCGCGATATGCTCTCTCAATGTCAACTTCCCCTGGAAAACTTGGTGCTTTATAGTTTGTGATCAAAGTTGTCATGACCTGGCTTACTTTTTCACCAACAGCCAAAGCTCCTTTTTGCGAATTCCCCATTGTCGGAATCGTAAACAAAGCAATCAGGTTCCCCATTTCTTTGGAGTCTTGTTTTGTCCACGCAGACTTTTCTTGGAAACGCTCAACCCCTGGAGCTGCATAAACTCCGTCATACAAGAAAGAACTGCGCAACAAACGATCACCTAATGCCGGAATCGACGTAAAGCCGTACTCCGGCTGCATGCGATCACGCTCCATCAAATCTAAATTCAATTTCAAAGCAGCCACGCCATTTGTCACACCAGGTCCGCCATTAGAAAACGGAACCGCGCGATCATAAAGACCTTCCAATTGACCAATACGCTTATTCACAGTGCGATAGATAAATAGTTTTGCGGTTGCCAGCTCCGATTTGCCCATATCGGGGAAGATTTGCTTCATCAAACGATGAGCACCATCATTATCTTCCTTCACACGCTCCAAGCCACGATAGATGGTGTCCACATAGCCTTCCATATTTACAGAAGTATTCGGCAAACCCAACCAAGCGTCTTTTGTCGGCTGTCCTTTTTCATTGTATGTGTGACCCGCATGGCAAGAGGCACAAGACACATTCAAACCAGATACATGAACTCCTGGCAGACCCATGCGAATGTCTTTTTCTGTAAGACCCATCGGCAACTCAGAAAAATTCGTTTTCATGCTTGCCGGAGCATTCATGATTGAGTTTGGCGTGTAAAAACCAAAACGCAGCAAAACCGTTTTATAATCAACGCTGTTTTGACCAATCCACCCCTGACGACGACCTTCAAGTACGACACCAGTTAAGGCGATTTTCGCAGGCAGCGTATTTGTCTCTAAGGAATAACGACTGATTGAGCCCAAATCACTATAAAGAAAGTCACTGCTGGCTTGAGCCAATTGTTCCTTTGATGTTTGAGCAGAAAGCTCCATGGGAGTTTGCGCCATCAAGCTTTGCGCCGCCAAGGCTGCTGTTACAAAAAGAAATTTTGCTTTCACGAATTCACTCCCATTAATGTCTCAAATACTGGCAAACGTGGGCTGGTATAAAGTTTTTCTGGCAAAGCGCGGCCCACGCGAAGAACGTTGAGTACGGATTTATTATCAAATCTTTGTTCAATCTGTTTACGCCCCTCAGGGTGATCTACCAAACCAGATAGTGGGCAGGCATAAAACCCTGCTTCCGTTAATTGCAGCCACAAACGGTAAAAGTTGCGACCATTTTCCAAAGCCGACAGACCTGGGGCTTTGAAAACAACCAACAATCCCGTCGCCGAACTGATCTGCGGAGCTTCCGTCATTACGATTCCTGCAAGTCCTAACTTATTTAAGAACGCATAAGTACAAGGCTTTAAAAGCATCTTCGCCGCGAGGCCTTCGATGGAAGAAATACTTAAAGCTTCACGATTCAAGCCATCACGGTTGTAGTTTTGTTCAGAACCAAAGCGCATCCACTGATAAAGTTCTGTTTGCAAAGCACGGTTGCTATTGCTTTCCACCGAACAGCGATCATAAACCTTAGCCCATTGTTTAAGTTCCTTGGGGTTGGAAACAACTCCGCTCAAATCTCCGGAAAAACCTTGCAACAACGCCTGGCGATCTTGCTCAGAGTTTTTCAAGAAGACGCCCCGGTAAGATTTTCTACGCGCAATCAAACTAAATAACTTATCTTCTGCAAAACCAGAGGCCACCGTCAGCTTATAACGTTCGCGAAGATTTCGGCTTTGAAAATGAACCGAATTACCCTTCAAAGCTTCAATCTTAGAAATCCCCAAACCTTCAGAAGACAAAATCAGACTGATCCCTTCAATCAAAGCCCCCAGACTGACTTCATGGTCATGCAAAGAGGCATCGCCCACAAACAACGTGCGAGTCAAATCGTCATAGACTGTGATGATCTCAGTCCCCACATCCAAAACCCAAGGCTGCACGTTATGCACACTGGGCGCACGGAAAGCCAATTCAGAAATTTTATTTTTTAGCGCTGCCTTAATCATGCAAG
>JBJTMR010000270.1:0-8102 GCA_046070625.1 Bdellovibrio sp.
CGCCAATTCCATGGCTCAAGGGGGCTTAAAGCCAATCCATCAGATTAATCCGGCGATTGCGACTCTCAATGCGGACGTGCAGGATCTGCGCAACATGGTCGAGCGACTTTTCTACTCTGACTATTTGCTGTATCTCTCACGAAACCCAAAGACTCGGACTGCGACTGAGACGAATGCTGTGATCCAAGAGCAACAGCTCATCATTGGACCAAACTTGCAAAGCCTCAACTGGACTCATAATAATCCAGTGCTTGAGTTCATCATGGATTGGACGCTTCACGAGGATCCATTTTTGGAGCCAGCTCCACAAGAGATCCAAGGAGAGTTCTTGCGCACAGACTACATCTCTGTGTTTGCGCAGGCTCAGAAAGCCGCCGATCTTCCAAACATCGATCGATTCGTGGATCGTATGATGAACTTGGGCTCGATCGATCCTTCGGTTTTCCAGAAGGTGAACCTTGATCGATTGGCTGATCTTTACGAAGATCGCTTGTATTTACCAGCGGGTCTCAACAATCCTCAAAAAGAAGTCGACGCCAAACGCGAGCAAATGCAACAGCAACAGCAGCGCCAACAAATGATGAACGAGACGATTCCAGCTCTGGCGGGTGCCGCTCGGGATGCTGGGCTTGTAAAACAAAAATAATATGGACACACAACAAGAAATGCTCGAGCAAGCCTTGCGAGAGGCCCGTGAGCACCAAGAAATTCTCCAAAGCATCAAGATCGTACTGGCGACACCTCCAGGGCGAGCGTTCGTCAAATATCTTCTGTCTTGCTTTGAAGTTGGCGTGCTTCCAGAGGCGGGGCTTCCGAACGATTTTTTAAGAGATCGATTGGGATTCCTGCGAGCTGGAAATTCCGTATTTAAAATCATTTCAGAAGCAAACCATGAAGTGGCAGCGCAACTGCTGGCCCAATTAGAAAAGGAACGACATGACCAAATTTACAACTCTTCTCAAATACGACAAGGCTAGCGATGGCGGTGAAGCGGGCGGATCCTCTTCATCAACAGGATATGAAACGCCACCGGCCGAGACGCCAGCGCCGAACGCTGCGCCACCTGAAACGCCAGGGAATCTTGATGAGCACGGCTACGAAAAGGCCGATGCACCGAACGAACCAGGAAAAGAAGGATCTGGCGAGAAGAAAGAAGGAAAAGAAACTCCTGCAAAGGCTGAAAAGAAGGAAGAACAACCGAACTCGGTCTCGGGGTACGGAGACGATCATGAGGATCCTGCCAAAGAAGACGAGCCTGTAAAAGAAGAAAAGAATGAAGAAATTAAAGCAGACGAGGGCTTGGGTTATGAACTCGACGTCAAAGACTTGGACGCGAAAGAGGCCGAGAAGATCCAAGCTTTTGCAAAAACTCACAAGCTCTCCCAAGAAGCGGCGCAAGCTTTTATCGAGATGAAGAAGTCGGAGATTGCTTCTGCGAAGCAGTTTGAGACGGAAAGACAAGCCGCTCTCGAGAAGGAAATCAAAGTCACCAAAGCCAAATGGGTGAAGGAACTTCAGACCGATAAGGAGTTTGGTGGAGAGGCGTTCAAACAGAATGTTTTCAAAGTTGAAAAGCTTTTGAGCGAATTTTTGCCGAATACGAGAAAAATTTTGACAGAGCGCAACTCCATGCTGCCTCCTTACGTTATGCGGGATTTGTCTAAGTTAGCGAATCATCTCTTCGCGCCAGATAAACTGGTCACCGGAGATGAAAACGATTCGTCTGACACGGACACAAGCAAGAATAGTAATGATCATTTGGATTTTTATAACTAATTACCTAGGGGAGACTCATGGGAGCAAAGGGAACTCAGCTACTCACACTGGCTGATGTAGCAAAGACAGCAGATAAATCAATCGGTTCAGTAGCAGAAGTTCTTGTTCAAGAGAACCCAATGCTCAACGATATTCCGTACATGGAAATGAACGAAGGCTTAGTCCACAAGGAAAGCATCCGTTCCGCATTGCCAAGTGTGTACTATCGTAAAGCCAACCAGGCGATTCCTGCCGGTAAGACAACAATCGAAGAGCGCACATTCTCTGCGACTCACTTCGAATCAAAGTCACAAATCGATGCTATCGTTGCCGCTCGTGGTGGTGCTGATCGCGTTGCTTTCAATCGTTGGAATCAAGCGCAAGGTCACATCCAAGCAATGGGTCTTGAGCACGCAAACCTCACGATCTACGGCTCGCCAATGGCTTCTAACTTGAAGACTCCAGGTTTGATGGACATCTACTCAACTGTCAGCGCTGCTGAAGAGACTTCTAAGCAGATCGTTGATGCGGGTGGAACTGGATCTGACAACACGTCAATCCTGTTGGTTCATTGGGGCGAGCAATCTGTATTCGGTGTTTATCCTAAAGGCACCCAATCTGGATTGAAGCGCACTGATCGTAGTGCAAAGAGCACCTTGGTTCCTTTGCAAATGACCGACGTCAACGGCAACCCTGGCACAGTTTGGGGTTACGAAGAGCAGTTCGAAATCGATCACGGTTTGGTTGTGAAGGATTACCGCCAAGCGGGTCGTATCTGCAACATCGACGTGTCTGATTTGAAGACAGTGTCAGCGGCAGATTTGATCGATTTGATGATTTCTCTCAACTACAAGATCCACAATCCACAAAATGGTCAAGGGATCTACTACGTCAACCGTACAATCGAAGCTTTCTTGCATAAGCAAGCTTTGACAAAAGTCGGTCAAGGCGCGGGTCTCCGATTCGATAACTACCAAGGTCAAAAAGTTTTGATGTTCTTGGATAAGCCAGTTCGTCGATCAGATGCTCTCTTGAACTCTGAGGCGCGAGTCGTCTAAGAGTTTTCGAATTGAAAGAAAGCGCCTCTTCGGGGGCGCCAAAGTTTTTGTTAAAAATATTTACTCTTTTTAGGGAGGCCCTAAATGTTATTCGACGTTCAGAACCAACTCTGCACCGCTCAGGCTTTCACTGGCGCTGCAACAGTTTCAACTGATTCTTACGCCAAGCAAACTGCAGCTCAGGACATCAGCATTGGTTGCTTGATGGCGATCCTTTGCATGCCGACTGTTTCTGCAGGTGCAGGTTCCACTGCAACTCTCGAAGCAATCCAGGCTGACGATGCGGCGCTCACTTCCAACGTTCAAGTTTTGAACACTGTGACAGTCGCTGCTGCGAACTTCACAAAAGGTTCAAAAATTCCAGTTCCAATTCCTCCAGGCTCAATGAACAAGCAGTACCTCGGTCTGCGTGTGACTTTGGCGGGCGGAGTGACGACTGTGACTTTGGATGCGTATCTTGTTCCACAAGAAGAAATTCCTGTGTACAAGTCGTTCCCAAAAGTAATCAACCCGGCGGTGTAATTTGGCTTCGCAAAATCGTGGCCAGATGCCGATGCCGAACAAATCTCAGGAGACTCCAAAATCTCCTGAGGTGATTCCTTCTCAAGAGCCTGCGGCTCCTACTGAGGATCCAAAGCAGGATGAGTCCAACGGCATTAAAGCTGCCCTTGAGACTGAGAAGAAAAAAGCGGTAACGGAACAAGAAAAATTCAAAGAGCTCAAAGCTTCTCTTCCAGCCGGTAAGCCTCTCGACGTCATTGCGACACGAGCTGGATTTTACGGCATGGAAAGAAAAGTCGAAGGTGACAAGTTCACCATTAAAGGTCCGGAAGAACTCGGATCTTGGATGAAGCCGATCTAATGGACAAGGGAGCAACATGTACTCAAAAGCTGATATTTTCAATTTGGCTCTGGGTGCTTTGCTCCTAAACAAAAAGATCATCAACCCCGACGACGACAAGTCGCCGGAGTGCCAGGTTTTAAACACACACTTTAATTCTGCTTTTCTAACAACTCTTCAAGACATGGATCTTGATAGCACGAGCACTCAAAAAGACCTCGAGCTGTTAGAAGAAGATCCCAACAGTCTTTGGAAGTTTGCTTATAAATACCCAAGCGATTGCGCGTTTTTCCGCCGCATTCAAAACGGCTACGTCACAGATCGCAGATCCAATCAGATCAAGCGTCGCGTCGCCATTCATGACGGAAAAAAGGTCATCTTCACCAATCAAGAGTGCGCGGTGGCTGAGTACATTTCTTCGAAAATTTCCATTGAGGTCTTAAGTCCCAATGCTGGATTGGCTGTGGCTTATCAATTGGCCATTTTGTCAGCGCCTTTGGTGGCGGGAAAAGGGGCCGGAAATCTTCGAAAAGAAATCGAAGGTCGCTACGGCAGGATCCTCATGCAAGCTAAACAACAGGACAAATTGGAAAACGCCAACTTCGAAGAGGAAGATTTCATGTCGGAGTTTGTTGAAGCAAGGTTGGAATAATGGCATACCATATTCAGTCTTCCTTTACGGCCGGAGAACTTGATCCCGCTCTGCATGAACGAACAACGTTTGATAAATACAAGACGGGTGTGGCAACAGGTCGAAACGTCATCATCGGAAAAACCGGACGCATCATCTCCCGCTTTGGTTCTGAGTTTGTCATTGCGCCAAAGTATTCCGATAAAAAGCATGTGCTCTATGCGCCCCCTTATTCAAATTTAATTTTAGAGTGGGGTCATCTATACTGGCGACTTCACAATCTTGATTCTCCTGGGACTTATGTGGAAGGCACTCACCTTTACACAGAAGATCACTTAAAGACTCATATCCATTTCACGTCGAGCAAATTTGGGATCTATATTTTCTTGAAGAAAGCCTCTGTTGCGGATCCTTTCTCTCAAAATAGTTATGAAAAATATCTCTTCCTGGTCACGGTACCCGGCTCTGAAATCCTAATTCAGACCGGGACCGTGGCTGAGACGAACAATCCTTTGGCTCTCTCAGGTGGTATCACTTCCAACATGAGTGGTTACGGCGTGGATTATATGTTCACAGTTGTAGTCAATGGGGTTGAGACCACCTCGGTCGCTTTTTTAAATTCGACCTATTCAGGACTCAAATCCTTAAAGATCGTGGGCGAGTTCACAACGTTCCCGTTTACGATCGATAAAGCTTCTTTCCCACAGTGGCAAAATATCTCGGAACTCAGAGCGTACCGACGTCCCAAAGATGGCGGTGCGTACGGCTACATTGGAAGCACCGGGGATTTTAATACCAGTGGCTCAACGGCTGTGACCGTGAGCTTTACGGATATTGGTCAAGGGGCCGATTACACAATGTCGCCTCCGAATTATTATTCTGAATTTGCCAACAACCAAGGTCCGCTTTATAGCCTTGGTACTTTTCCGCAGTGGTCATTTTCAGGGTTCCAGGCGCGAACGGGGATCATGTTCCAGCAACGTCTGTGCGTGGTGGATGATTTTCAAAACGCCATTGCAGCCAGCCGCGTGGGAGTTCCGAAGAGTTTCACCAGGGATTATCCGCTGAACTCGGCGTGCTCACTTTTGTTTAAAGTGGCCTCGGAAGGAAGTGCTAAGATCTTGCGCCTTTTGGATGCAGGAGCTTTGGCCGCTTTTACAACCGATGGCGTGTATGCAAATAACCCAGGACCTTTGACTCCTGAAAATCTCGCGCTTTCAAAAAAAGGCGAATGGGTGATTGACGAGAAACTTCCGCCGCTCATCGTGCCAGGCGCGGTCTTATTTTTTGATATTCTCTCAAACTCTATCGTCGCCATGGATTACTCCTTTGAAGGGGCTCGGTTTAACGGCGAAGAAGTCAGCATTTTCTCAAATCATCTCATTGCCAAAAACCGCATCGTATCTTGGGCGTTCCTTGACGGACAACTCCCGGTCGTGCTCGCTGTGAGAGATGATGGGAAATTGTTGTGCTTTAGTTATCAGCGAGAGCATCAACTGAAAGCTTGGACTTGGTTTGATACCGATGGCCTTTATGAGAACATAGTGGTGCGAAAAAAGACCGATGGCACAAGCGTTTGCTACGCCTCTGTCCTTCGAGGTACGACTCGTTCGATTGAGAAATTCACTCCAAGATTCGTGAATGACATCAAAGACTTTATCGGGATGGATAATTCCAAAACCTTTAAAACAGCGATCAGCGGGACAGCTTCTATTACAGTGGCGCCCGTGACACCGGGCATTTGGGGTGGCGAGCTCACTCTCACAGCCTCGAGTGCTATTTTTGCAAACTCTGCTGGCAATGGGGCTGTAGGATCCGTCTTTCGATACTTTGACATCGATGGTTCGGCCGTGGATCTCACAGTGACAGCATTCACCAGCACGACGGTCATCAAAGCAAAACCAAGCTGCGATTATCCGTCGACAGAGACTCCAATGGTGGGTCCACTTTATAAGACCTTCACAACGCTCACGGGACTTGATCATTTGAACGGCAAGGCTGTGTCCGTGATGCTCGACGGGTATGTGATTGCCTCTCCTAACAACGACATTGAAAATTATGCGACTCTCACGGTGACGGGTGGGTCTTTGACGCTACCAAGAGCTGGCGCCATTATTCATGTGGGACTACCGTTCACATCTGACGGTGAGACTTTGGATGTCGACACAGTTGAGCAAAAGCCAACACTTTTAGAGAGTGATTTGGTCAACAAACTCTATTTAAAAATTTATAATACTCGCGGAACCTATGTGGGTTCCAAGTTTCCAAAGAACAATAAAGTCAACGGAATGACGGATCCAGAAGTGATGACGGAGGATTTGGACTTCGGCAATCTCGGCAACGCCGCTCAAGTGCCTCAGACCAAGCGATACTATCTGGTCATGACAAACGACTGGAACTCTCGTGGTCGAGTGTGCATTCGCCAAGTCGACCCTCTGCCGTTTGAAATTCTGTCAGTCATTCCGGATTTAACAATTCTGTACCCTTAAAATAAAGGGAGGGGTTATGTCAGCGTCAGCATATGCTCAAGCCGGGCTGGCTGGTTATCAAATTATTTCGGGCTTTCAACAAGCTGAACTCGTGCGCGAAAACGCAAGGCTCTCTCGAGAGGTCAATGAGATGAATGCGCAAGCAGCGGATCTTGACGCCTATCACGCCGAACTCAACGGCATGACTCAAGAGGCGAGATACCAGCAAGTCATCGACTCAACATTGGCTGATCAGAAGGTCGCCTACGCTTCACAAAAAGTGGACGCAGGCTTTGGAACCGCTGCGGCGGTCACGGCTGAGAGCAAGCTCACGGCAAGTCTCAATAAAGTCGACATCGAGAACCAAGCTCACGAGCAAGCTTTGGGAATTAAAAACCAGGCTCGCAACATTCGCCTGCAGGGGTCAATGAACGATACCGCAGCAAGACTTCAAGCCAATTCCATGCAGAATGCGGCGATCATTGGAGCTGCGACGTCAGCCACCGGATATTTCACGAGAAAAAATCTCGGCGGAAAGAGCAAATACCAAACGCACACGACCGGCGAATGGGAAGACATGTAGGAGTGATTTATGCCAGTTCAAGTTCCAGTCATTGATCGATTTAAACCTCAAGATTCGGCTCCGGCTCCGCGCACCGAAGTCAATGTTCCGGATTTTGCCCGGGCGACAGCGCCGCAAGCGCAAGCAGCCGAGCATTTGGCCGAGACGGGTGTGAATGCTTACGAGCGACAAGTACAATTGGCCGCTGACACCAAGGCGCTGGAAGCTGCCAATGAGTTTCACCGATTCATGGAAGAGGGTTTGTCTGGTAAAGACGGAGTCAAATACAAAAAGGGCGATCCCACAGAGCTCTATCAACAGTACGACGAATCGGTTGATAAGAAAGCTCAAGAGATCCGGGATCGCTATAAAGATGCACCGAGCGAGACGGTTGCAGCGATTGAGAATAAGCTTCGCGAAACCAGTGCACGGTTCTACGACCGTAGAACAACAGCGCAAGGGATTCAGCTTGCCACGTACCGAAAAGGTGTGGCTGATGACTCAGTGTCGCTCGAGCAGAACAACCTCATGGATGCGACCGCTCATTTGGACCGCAATGACCCCAAGACCTTTGATGGGCTTGAGACGTCTTTGAGTAAAATTTATGACATTCGGGTCAAGCAGGGTTTGCAAGACGGAAGTGTCAAAGAGCTCTTCAACGAGAAGGGTGAGCATGTTGGTTACGACTTAAATCCTTCCGTGAAGTATCAGCTCGCCAAAGATAGATCCGATGGTCTTTATCAGGCGATTGATAACTTGGCCAAATCCGGCGACGTCGAAGGGGCTC
>JBJTMR010000271.1:0-9541 GCA_046070625.1 Bdellovibrio sp.
CGGTCATGAGACTTTGACTCTGCCTTTAGAAACTCGCTGGGATGAATTGCAGTATTCCGCATCGCGCGGGGACAGAGCTTGGGTCGTTTCGCGTAAGGCTGAAGTTGAAGGTAAGATTGATCAAGATCTGGGGCACCAAGACACTCCGAAGGCCGTGATCAAAGAACTGCCAAGAATCTCTGCCTCGGCCATTGAAAGCTTTTTAGAATGTCCTTTCGTTTTTGCCGCTCAAAGATATTTTAAATTAAAGGATCTGCCTGAAATTGATCTTGATGTCGATCATCGCACCCGAGGGCAATTGGCCCATGCTTTGTTCGAACAGCTGACCATTGAACCTATGCGTTTTGATTGGACAGTTGCGGATCTTGATCAAATTTTAGAAAAGTGCCGTGCAGATAAAAAATTACTTTTTGCGGATGAGCGCCTTTGGACGCCGCTAAAGAAAAAACATATCCAGCTAGGTCAGCGATTCCTGGATTTTGAAAAGAACTGGCGCCAGCAATATAACAAAACTAAGACCTTAGCGCGTGAAAAGCGTTTTGAGTTCTATTTGGACCCGCAAACGGAAACGTTAAGTAAAGAGCCGGTCGAAAAGGCCTTCCGTATTTCTGGTTCCATTGACCGTATTGATACCGATGGCAATGGTCATCTGGTGTTATTGGATTATAAAAGTTCCGTTGGTGGAATTACGGCTCATGGCTCTTGGTTGAAAAACCATGAACTGCAATTGCTATTCTATATGTGGGTGATGGAAAAATCGCTCATGGAAGAAGTTCAAGGCGAAGTTATCGGTTTGTTCTATTATATCTTCCGTACTTTTGATCGCAAAGGCTTCAAAATTGATGATTTGGCGGGGACCCTGTATCCCGCTTCCAAACGCAAAGATAAAAATGCGACCTTTGAAGCTAAAGAAATGTATCTGACAGAGTTCAGTAAAATCTTGATGGGCACCCTTGAACGTATTCGTCAGGGAGAAGTGCAGCCGGAGCCTGCAGACAGTCAAACATGCAATACTTGTGAGTGGAGACGACAATGTCGAGCACCTCATCTGAATTAAAAAATACCATTCTTAGAGCCGGTGCCGGCGCGGGGAAAACAACAACCCTGACCCAGACTTTTTTAAAGTTCGCGAGCGACTTTAAAGAACGTCACGGCAAGTTCCCACGTATTGTGGTGACGACGTTTACTCGTAAAGCCACCCAAGAGCTTAAGGAACGTTTGCTGGCTAAAGCTCTTGATGAAAAGCGTGACGATTTGTTTCAATTTGTCAGCTCTCGTTCTCAAGTGCAGATTTCCACGATCCATGGGGTTTTGAGTTTATTTCTTTCTCGCTATGGCTCGGCGATTGGCTTAACCCCAGATTATAAGATCATGGCGGAAAGTGAAATTCGTCGAGGTGCGCGCAAAATTATGCGTAAGCACATTTTAGAAAATCCTTTGTTGCAGGAGCTTTTAGAAGAATATGAATTTAGTGTTCTTGAGGGCGCTTTGCTTCAGTATTTTTCTGAAAAGATTGTATTTCCCGGGGCAAAGTTTATCACGGCAGCAGAACTCCAAGCAGAAACCGAAAAACTGATTGCAGATATCGGCGGACGTTTAAGACGAGTTTGTCTAGAAATCGAACAGGAAACTTCCAATGACAAGTGGCAGGAGTATGCCTCCACATTGCGTAAGTTCGATTGGAACAACAAAGACCTGCCCTTGTTCTTTGAATACTTGCACAGTCTTTGGGAAGGCCTTACAAAGCCTCAATTCCGCAAAGCATCGCCTCCTTTTGGTGCCAGCCTGAATGAAGAGCTTGAAGAGCTGCGTGATCGTATTGATAAGCTTTTGGAAGAACCCCGCTATCAACCAAGTTACTGGGAAAAACATCAGCGCAATTGCGAACTGTTTGAAACCTTGGCCTTGGCGTTCTGTCAGGACTTTATGCAGACGAAGCTTGAAAGCGGTTTGTTGTCCATGGCCGACCTTGAGTCCTTAAGTTATAAAATTATGATGGATGCACCCGATGCGGCAGAGAAGTTCTCTCAAGAGTGGGACTTCTGGATGGTCGATGAGTATCAAGATACCAGTCCTATCCAAGTTCAGCTTTTAAATGCCTTAGTGGGTGATAAGCCGATTTTTGTGGTGGGCGATCCCCAACAGAGTATTTACCTTTTCCGTGGGGCGCGTTCTGAGGTTTTCCAAGAAAAAGTGGAAGAATTTCAGTCCAACGACGGTGATGTGCAAGTGAAGCTGGTGAATTATCGTTCGTCCCCTGAGGTCTTAGAGTTTTTCAATCATTACTTCACCCGCATTGGATCTCAGTTTGCAAAGATGACGCCGGCGCCGGATAAGGTTCGTAAGGGTCCCGAAGATCCGGTGGTGCAAGTCATCGCCACCGAAACGGGTGCTGAAGATGAGATTTCTAAGGAACATCTGGGCACGGTCGCTCGCATCCAGGAACTGCTTCAGCAAGGTGTCAGTCCTGAACAAATTTGTGTGCTGTCACGAACCCATAGAACTTTGGAAGACATCGCCAAGGTCGCTCAAGACTATGGCGTTTCTTTGCAACTTCATAGCGGCAGTGGCTTTTATGAACGCCGCGAAGTCTTAGATGCCCTTTCAATATTGAAGTTTCTGGTAAATCCCCATGACAATGCCAACTTGGTGGCCTTATTGCGTTCACCATGGTTTTACATGCCTGACGGCGATATCATGGAGTTATGCCATAGCTATAAGCACTCATTTTGGCGTGAAGCTTTAAAGACTCTTGAAGCCCGTGCGGAACTTCATCCGCTGCAAATCTTAAATAAGTTATATTTGCAGAGCGAAGAAAAAGGCCTGTCGTGGACCTTAAAAAGAGCACTGATTGATTTAGGTCTCTTTGATTATTCCGCAAAAATTGATTCTACGGGACGACGAGAAGCCAACTTGTGGAAAGTGGTTTCTTTGTTAAGTTCTGAAGAGCGTCGTCCGGGTTTTAACTTTCTTGATTTCTTGGATTCCAGCCTAGAAACCCTGTCCACAGACGAGGGTGGTGAGGATTCCGATGCGACCCCGGTGATTGAACCTAAACGTGTGAATTTCATGACCGTGCATGCCTCTAAGGGCTTGCAATTTGAACATGTGCTGTTGCCGGGAATGGGTAAAGATCCGCGTGCAAGTTTTGCCCCGGTAATTAGCTTTCAGGAAAAATCTGGTCAGTGGACCTTAAAGATCCGCGACGAGGAATCTCAAGCGATGGCCGGCAGCGTTTTGGCAGATCAAATTGTCGAAGAATTGCGTCGTCGTGAAGGTGAAGAATTCCATCGTGTTTTATACGTGGCTTTGACTCGTGCAAAGAGCGGCGTCACGTTGCTGTGGGATAAAAAAATCGGCAAGAAATCATGGGCAGCACAATGTCCTTTGAATCTTGAAGAGGGCTTGCACGAAGAAGCGGATTTTTCTTACGTAGTCAGAAATGAAAACCCGCACCCAGAAAAAATGTCCCTAGAAGCTTTGGCTCAGAAGACGTTGCGATCCGTATGGGAAAGCAAACAAACGGAAGAAAAGCGTAAATACATTTCCGTCACCGAGCTTGTGGAACCGGATGCGGTGAGCGGTGGCGAGTTTGTGCAGAAGGCTTCGCAAATCGGAGCTGGATTGCAACGGGCCCAGCAGGGGACGAATGCCCATCGCTTGTTTGAAGCTTTAAAGTACACTCCTTATCAGGAGCTGCTGAAGATTTCAGATGAGGATTTAAGGAAGCCATTGCAGTTCTTGGCAGAGACTCCCGAAATTCCGTTGTTGCAGATTATCGAGCAAGGTTACGTCGAGTGGGGTTTTGCCATGGTGGAACAAAAAGCACTGATGCAGGGCCAGATCGACTTGTGGGGGATTGTGGATGATGTCTTGTGGATGGTGGACTATAAAACGGGTTCGCCAAGATATTCAGAGACAGCCTTTAAGCAGTTAGAAGCTTATGCCTGGGCGATTTATCGCATGGGATACGCGAAGAGCGTGAAGTCTATCAAGCTGGCGGTGGTTTACCCGATGGATGAGATCGTAAAGATAGAAGAGATCAAAGATCTCGGCGATCTGAATTCCAGAATGAAAAACAAGATCGCCGAATATATTAAGAAATAAATCTTTTGTGGTGGCTCTTAGTCACCACGAGAAACGTAAACTTTTTTAGTCAAAAGTGTCGCCGTTTCACCGTTGTTATATAGGCCCACTTGATAAGCGATATCTGTTTCAGCTGTCATACCTTGGAAATTCTTTTTGATCGTAAGGTGGCATTCGTAAACACCGTCTTTACGAATTTCGGTACACTCATTAGTGACTGAAGTGGAAATTCTTTTGTCTGAGGACGTTTGATTCAAAATTGACGATAATGTTTCATAGCTGTGAACATCACCATTCAAAGTCACAGAATCTTTATTTTTCAAAAGAACATCCAGGCATTTTTGGTTCGCTTCAGCAGCTGTCAGGGTGGCAGATAAGCCAATCGAAGTGGATAATAAAACAACGGCGGCAATAAGTGATTTCATAGCATCTCCAATGAAATAATTAAACAAGCTGCCTTGGGGGTTGCAGACTTGATGCCAATGAAAATTGTCAGGAGGGGGATTTTATAGCATCTGAGGCGAGGGGGCTCGCCCAAGGCTTACACAAGTATGAAAAATATTCTTTAGAAGCTCATGGTTCCTGAGGCGTAAACGACAGAGGAATTTTCATCCATCACTTGGACGTTCGAGTCGGTACCATTAGGTTTTAAAGCATTCCCAGAGTTCGAGTGGCCGACGGCCACCGAAAACATTTTGCTGATTTCATAGCTCAGTTCTTCAGAAATCTCGAAGGATTCACGGATATTGTTTTGGTAAGTCAAGGCATTGCGATGAACCAGGTTCGCAGAAACGGAGATCCCTACTGGCCATTCATAGGATAAAGAAAGAATTTGAGACGAAGTGTACTGATTTAAAACTTTTCCGTTAATGTCGGTTTCATAGTCGTGAAAGTTTTTAGCCAGGGAAATAATTCCAGTGATGCCCACGCCATCCATAAGAACTGTAGGATTCACAGCCACTGTCAGACCCACGGTCGCTGAGCCTTTGGAGTTTTGGCGTTTATAAGAATCTTTAGAGGTTGGAATAACACCACCAACATTGTAGCCCACCAATACCGGCCACGACATCAGAGTCGGGCTTTTGCGAAATGAAATCGAGGTATCATTCCAATCACTGGTTTCGGGATTCGTGATGTTTTGAGTGTACCCACTGTCGATACGAATAAGATGAATCTTCGTAAAATTGATGTTCAATCGAGCCGTGTAGTCCATTCCATCTTGGCGAGATCCATCTTGAAAATCATAAAGATTTGTCGAGCGTGAGGCTTGGATAAACCCGCTGGCAATTGGAAATTGGCTGGCTTGTTCCGCTCGTACCGTAGAGGAGTTGAACGCTGCATTTTTATTGATAGCGACTTTATTCGAGGCTGTTTTATTGGAGGCAATTTTACCGGCAGCAAATGAGGGTGTTGAAACCATCACAGTTGTCAGAATGCTCATTACAGAA
This sequence comes from Bdellovibrio sp., assembly GCA_046070625.1. Taxonomy (GTDB): domain Bacteria; phylum Bdellovibrionota; class Bdellovibrionia; order Bdellovibrionales; family Bdellovibrionaceae; genus Bdellovibrio. The sequence goes on from JBJTMR010000271.1 coordinate 5,535, forward strand.
AGTAATTTGATTTTCATCGCAGGGTGCCTCCGCTGCCTTAAATTGCAGAGAGGATGCCACCAGTTTGAGGTTTGGGAAGCGATATAGGCGTTTTAAGAGAGGATGACTGTCAAAGAACTAGTCAGCCTCCCAGAATAGGCAAAATCTTTTGAGGACTCGAATTTATCTCGAAAACTGTTTAGCCCAAAGCCACAGCTGATCTGGCGAAAGGCCTTCGGTGCCTTCAAGATTCCAGTAGCTTGGCGGCCAGACGGCCTTATTGAAGCGCATCGGGTGAGTGGGCAGGTGCAGAAGTTTACCAATCAGTTCCGTGCAATAGAAGGCGTTATCATCCCAAGAATACTTAAAATCAAAGGGCTTGCCTAAATAGGGAGTCACTTGAGAGAGCGTTATATCAAAAGGAATTTCGATGATGTCCGCGACGACTCCGCGATGTTGGAGATCTTCCCAAGACACAATAGCGACGCCTTCGCGAGGATAGGCATTAAGCCATTTGTCGCCAATATCATCAAATTGAATAGCTGTATGTGAGAAACGTCCGCCGGGTTCATATTGCACAAGTTTGCCATTGGGGCCGTAAAGCTCTAAGAACGCAATGCGGGTTTTTGCAAATCCTGGAATGCTGATAAACAGAACAACAAATAATAAGCTGAAGATGTTTTTCATGTGCAGCTTGTACTTTCAAAGGCCCTGAAAGTAAAGAGACATTGGCAAAGCTTCTGTGCTGTCCAGTGTATTGACACCGGGCTGGGGACTCAGGAGGATCTAGGGTGTGAAAAATACATCTCGAGACTTTATTCAGATTTTTACGGACGGCGCGTGCTCTGGAAATCCTGGCCCTGGCGGCTGGGGGTCGATCGTTTTATTGCAAGATAATCAGGTCACAGAATTAGGTGGAGGCGAGCCGTCAACCACGAACAATCGTATGGAGATGATGGCCACCATAGAGGCTTTGCGTTTCATCTCTGAGATTCCGGGCGTGGTGCATTTTTATACGGATTCGACCTATGTCATCCGCGGTATTACGCAATGGATTTTTGGTTGGCGTAAACGCGGTTGGAAAACTGCCGAAGGTGCGGAAGTTTCTAATCGTGACTTGTGGGAAGAACTGGGACGTTGGGTGCAAGCTCGTGGTACTGGAAATAAAATTGACTGGCGTTACAGTCGGGGCCATGTGGGTATTCCCGGCAATGAACGTTGCGACACCATTGCGGTGAAGTTTTCAAAGAATGAATACACCAACTTGTATCGCGGAAACTTGGAAGATTACCCGGTAAACATTTTAGAGATTCCCAAAGATTTTTCTTTGCCCGAAATGAGAAGCCCTACCGAGAAAAAGGCGGCTTTTAGTTATCTCAGCAATATTGGCGGATTGGTGTATCGTCATAAAGATTGGCCTTCCTGTCAAAAACGTGTCAGCGGTAAATCGGGTGCCAAATTTAAAAAATCAACTTCCGCCTCTGACGAAGTTGAAATCCTGAAGTCATGGGGGCTGACTGGTAGCACTCAGATCAAGGAAGGATAGTTTATGGAAATAGCAAACAGACATATTTTGGTTACCGGGGCCAGTCGTGGTATTGGTCGCGCCTTTGCGAAAATGTGTGCCGAAGACAAAGCCTATTTGCACGTTGTTGTTCGCAAATTAGACGATGAACTGCAAAAAGAATTAGAGGCTGCTGGGGCAAAATCTGTGACTCAATGGGTGGTGGATTTATCGTCTCGTGAATCAATTGAGCAACTGGTGCAACAGCTTAAGTTTGTGCAAATCGACATCCTGTTTAACAATGCAGGGCTGCTTACGGGTGGATTGATTGAAGAACAATCCCTGGGTGATATTTATAATATGTTTCAAGTGAATTTGAATGCGATGGTTCATCTGACTCACGGATTGCTGCCGGCAATGTTGGCGCGACGTAGAGGCAAGATCATCAATAACTCAAGTGTCTCCGCTTACATGCATTTCCCAGGAGCGTCTACCTATGCCGCTTCCAAGGCTGCGGTGGCAGCGTTTACGGATTGTATTCGCATCGAACTGAAAGACACCGGAGTCAGCACGTTGTTATTACTAACGCCTGCTGTGAAGACGGGCGTGTATCATGATATTGAACGCTTGCACGGACAGAATCTGCCGGTGTTAAACGAAATCATTTCTCCATTAAAATATGTGCAGATGATTCGTGAGGCGATTTTGCATGATCTTGAAGTTTTGGAGCCAGTGGGTTTGGCTGGAATCGGATTGAAAGTTGCCAAGCATATCAAGCCGCTATTTGATTTCGGGGTCGCTCGTCGTTTCAAACGATAGGTGTCTTGAGGCTGCGAGGAGCGCAAGGCCCTCGCAGAAGAAATTTATTTTTTCGGTTGGAAAACCAGAGTGCCAGAACCAACGGGCCCCGTCACGGTCAGCTTAATCGACTTACCTTCAATTGATTTTACGGAAACTGGAAAAATCATTGAGTAGGGCGTATAAAAGCGATTGTGGTATGGATAAAGACTTGAAAGTTCTGCGAGCGCCGCTTTAAGCTTCGTTACTTTTCCTTCATAGCGACGACCATCGACATCGAGAAACGTCTTCCATAAAGTCGCATTTTTGGCCAAATCATCGTTCTTACGTTCAGGAGTGAAGAAACTTAAGAATACTTCTGTTTCGCGATTTAATTTTTCTTCGCGTTTAGCCTTTTCAGTTTGAAAGTGTGCTTCGTCCCACAAATAAAAGCGTGCGAGTTGATCCATTTGGGCTTGAGAGACTTCTGAATTCAAAAGGGTCCCTTGAATTTCGAGAGTGTTGTAAAGGCCGGAATACTTTGTTGCACGATCGGAGTTTCTATCCACGATCTCAAAATATTGGTCTTCTGTGCGTAAGGTGCGACCTGACGGAGTGATCTCGTAAGAAGCGCAAGCGGAAAGAGCTAAAAACAAAAGGATGAAATATTTCATTAGCGAGACTCCAAGATACTGTCCAAGAATTTCTTAATATCAGCAAAAACCGTCGTGCGCATTACATCGTTTATAACTTCATGCTTAGCATTAGGGTAAATGTAGATTTCTTTTTTCTTGCTGCCGATATGTTCGTAGAATTTTTTGCTCTCTGGTGTGCTGCACACGGGATCGTCTTCGGGCAAAAGAAACAATACAGGTTTTTTCAATTCATTGGCGCGAGGACGCACGTACTCCCATGATTCCAGCATTCCCATGAAAACCCCTGGCGACATTTTCGTGTGGCGCAAGGAATCCTGTTCGTATTCACGCAAAACATCTGGATCACTGGAAAGCATCGAGTTGTTCAACTCGTTTCCTAGAGTCACTTGAGGTAGAATCTTATACAAAATTCCAGCGGCTTTGGCTTTTAGCTGTGGAATCGGCAGAGCCACGCCTAAAAGGGGAGCGCTGATGATAGCAGCTTGATAGTTGATGTCAGGATTGCGCATCAACGTTTTGATTTCGATCAATCCACCCATGGAGTGGCAGTACAAGACGACGGGTTTGCCTTTGATTTTTTCATTGGCCATAACCATATCCAGAAAGATTTTGTAGTCTTTGCAGTAGTCATCAAATTCGGCCGCGTAGCCACGACGTCCCTCAGAACGACCATGACCGCGTAAATCCCAACCATAAAAGGACCACTGATCATTGGCAAAGGCCTCGACCAAACGGTGATAGGATTCCGAATGTTCACCATGTCCGTGCGTGAAAATGATGGTGCCTTTCGCGCTGGGATTGTCCCAAACTTGAAAGAACAAATTGGTGTTGTCGAAACCCTTAAAAAAGCCTTCTGATCTCTTATACATAAAACAAGATTGCCGCCACCTTTTGGGTAAAACAAGTCATTATCGGTTGTGGGTCGCGGAGCGCCAGCGGAAAGCCTAGCTCTGCCTCCTCTGCTGCTTGAGTCTTCGGACAGTCCTCGCTCGGTTTGTTCTTTGTATTTTAGGAGAGGTGTGGCTCGATGTGGTTTTTGGGCTTCGTGGTTGTTTGCGGGCGCTGTGGAACTTGCCTCAAGCAGCAGAGGA
>JBJTMR010000272.1:0-18163 GCA_046070625.1 Bdellovibrio sp.
AAGGAAGGGTTCCTGGCCGCCGTTTTCATCTCAAGTCTGATTTCTTTTCCGATCTTTGGCGGGCTTGCGGTAATCGCACCTGAACTGGTCTCAATCGTATTCGGAAATAAGTGGGAAGGTGCGACGTTCACACTGCAGGCATTTTCCTGCATCGGTTTTCTTACATGCATCGGTGTGTTGCAGGCGTCTCTAATTACGAGTCAGGGGAAAGCGAGGTGGTGGATGAATTACCAAATTTTCCAGCAGATACTCACATTTGTGGTTGTGGTCTCTACCTACCGATTAGGCGTTGACATACTGATATCTGCTATCGCGGTAAAGACCTTCCTTACATGGCCCGTGACGATTAACATCGTCTTGCGCATCTTGAGAACTTCTCTGCAAGACTATTTTTTACCCTTCTTTGGGCCTGCCCTCGGCACAGCTGTTATGGTAGCTAGCGTTCTTTTACTGAAACACGTTTATACCTTTCCGGAGACCTACCTCGGGCTTTCCGCTCTCATTGTCCTTGGATCCGCCGCCTATCTTGCCATTGCGGCGCCTTTGTGTGGTCCTCGGCTTTTCTTATTGTTTAAGAGACGCTCTGCTGTTTAGAAGACCCAAAGAGTTTGAAATTGGCTATGCGGCAAAAGAAGGAATAATTGTTTGACGCTTCTAACGTTTATTATACCCGTGCGGCATCCTGATAATTCAAAGAATTGGCCGGCGCTTAAAAGTAAACTTGTGCAAACTATGCGCTCCATCGCAAACCAGCGCCACGGGGACTGGCGATGTGTTATCGTTGCGAACCAAGGTTCGGATCTGCCTCAAATGCCTGAGAAATTTTCAGTTGAGTGGGTCCAGTTTCCGCCGAATTCACGGATCGAACGCGGCAATGATCCCGAGGAAGTTTTTTTGGATGCTTTCCGTTGGGACAAGGGACGCCGCGTTCTGGCCGGCATGCTGTCAGCGCGCGACAGTCAATTCTTTATGATCGTCGATGATGACGATTTCGTGAGTTCACGGTTGGTGGAGTTTGTCGCGAAGCACCCAACCGAGAACGGCTGGATAGTCAACGATGGATATATTTGGGACGACGGTGGAAGACTGCTGTTCGCCACGAACAGCTTCAATGACGTGTGTGGGACATCTTTGATAATAAGAGCAGATCTTTATAATCTACCTGCGGATATTCAATCCGCTTCTCCGGATTGGGTCAAGCCAATGCTCGGTAGTCATAAGCGTGTTGTTGAGTTATTACGCAGACAAAATACACCATTGAGTGCTTTGCCTTTCTCTGGTGCTATCTACAGGGTTGCTCAGTCTGGCTCGCACAGTGGGATGGGGAGCTTTGTGCGAACCCATTTTTTGAACAGGGTAGTACTTCTAAGGCCATGGCTTTTACTACGGAATCTCTCGCGCTTACGTTTTTTATCTCGCACAAAAAAGACGGAATTTTCTGTTCACTGAATGACAAAAGGCAGGTTGCCTCGCAATGACGAAAAACTACAAAATTGAACTTCCCCCGTCGCCTATTCGTGAATCAGTCGTTGTACGTCTAGGGCGGAGGTTGAGAAGACTAGGTCGCAAATCCTTGCCTTCGGATGCTGCGACAGGTTGGCCTTCGATGCCTTACCCTACTGTGGAATTGGTGTATTGGCGCCCTGCCGATGGTGTCAATTTCGGTGATGAATTGTCTAGGACCATTGTCGAATTAATGTTGGCCAAAAGAGGGAAGACTATATTTGCTGAAGTGGCTAGTCCCCGGCGCCTTTTAGCGATTGGGTCGGTTCTTCACTACGCCCAAGACAATAGTGTTATCTGGGGCTCCGGCTTGAATGGAAGTGTATTCGAATCCTCGCATTCGTACCGTAGTCTAGACGTGAGATCTGTCAGAGGTCCAATCACGCGTGCTTTCTTGAAGAAGAGGGGGGTTGAGGCTCCGGAAGTCTACGGCGACCCTGGTCTTTTGATCAAAGTCCTAACAGGTGACCGTTTTGGACGTCAGAAGTCAAGTAAAGTGGGAGTGGTTCCGCATTTTTCTGATTTGTCTCGCCCAGATATCATGCGTCTTAAAGGCTCAGAAAACGTTTTAGTAATCGACCCATACAGAAGTTGGAATACTGTCGTCGACCAAATCGCAAGCTGCGACTTTGTTGTTTCAAGCTCCCTTCATGGGCTGGTTGTAGCTGACGCATTCGAAATTCCTTCGATCTATGTTCGCCTGAGTGAGCGTGAGGGTGTTCTCAAGTATGAAGATTATTACGCGGGGACAGATAGGGAATTAAGCTTTGCGTCTACGATAGATGAGGCCATGGCGCACCAAGGGGCCAAGAAGTTGCGATATGATACAGCGAAACTGATGGCGGTTTTCCCATATGACATATGGCTCAGCGGCTTTGTGCCTTGAGTTCTAGTTATAGTACCTCAAGTACTCTTCTTGAGGGCGCAGGATTAAAAAATCGGATTGCGACTGAATGAGAATTGCGTTCATTTCGACCATACCGGCAGTTCCACCGACGTCCGGAAATCGCAGTCGTATTCTCGGACTTGTTCACGCGTTGCGCGCCCTGAACCACGAGGTATTCTTCGTCTATATGCCTTCCAGACTGCACGAGGCTCCGGACGTCAGGGAACATGAAATGGAGTTTGGCACCGAAAGGTTTCTCAAGCTGCCCCACGGCTTGATCTCTCGGCCATCCTTTCTTCTCAAGCGCCTGGCATGGAAAGTCAGGCGCAAAATTGCGGGACTGTTCGGTGGTGGCGCGCCTGCATTCTATTTCGGGCTGGATGAACTCTTTCCTGATGATGCTCGATTCCACCTTCAGGCCCTGCAAGCCGAGCACAAATTCGATGTCGTGATTTGCGAGTATCTGTTTCACTCCGCCGCGCTGGAAGCATTTCCGGCGGGGGTTTTGAAGATTCTCGATACGCACGATAGCTTTTCCGATCGTCACAAGCTCTTCTCGCGGAATAACTACTGGTTCTCGGTGCCGCCCTCCGAGCAGGCGCGAGGGTTCCGTCGCGCCGATGTGGTGCTTGCAATCCAGGAGGCGGAAGGCGATCTGTTCCGGCGGCAGATTGGCGGGCCGAGGCCTCCTGTTGCGGTAGTCAGCCATCTCCTGGATGTCTCGGCGCCGGTGAAGGATTTCTCGCCCGCTGACGGCCTCTTCCTCGGATCGGGGAACACGGCCAATATCGCCGCAGTCGCCTATTTCATGGACGCGGTCCTACCGTCGATCAGGCGACGCCTGCCCGGATTCCGGCTTGTTCTCGCAGGCAGTATCTGCGACAAGGTGCCTGATGCCGAGGGCGTTCTAAAGCTTGGAATTGTTGAGAAACTGGCGGATGCCTATGCGCGTGCGCCTTTGTCTCTCAACCCCATGCAGGCTGGTACCGGCATTGCCATAAAGCTGCTTGACGCGCTGGCGGCCGGGGTTCCGACCGTTACGACCCGAACGGGTGCACGTGGGCTGGGCGAGGCTTACGGGAACGGTGTTGTCGTGGTTCCGGATGACGACGCAGAGGCGTTCGCAGATGCTGTCGTTGCGCTTTCGAGTTCCGAGGCTGCGCGTCGCGAAAAGGGCGATGCGGCTTACAGGGATGCGCTTGCGTGGAACGCGACGCAGATTTCCGTACTGCGCAGCATATTGGATGGAACGTGATGGTTACCGCGAATTTTTTCTGGCACGGGCCCAAATTGCGCCTCTATGAAAAGGCTTGCCTGTCGTCCTTCGTCAACGCTGGCTTCAAGGTGCAACTGCATACCTTCAATGCCGCTCTCAATGTACCGCACGGCGTGGATCTGATCGATGCGCGCCTGCTCGCCCGAGAAGAGGAGGTCCTGTCGCTCACCCAGGGCGGCAAGCCAGGTTCCATCGCGGCATTCACCGACCTTTTCCGCTATCGGTTGTTCAAGTCGGAACCTGGCTGGTGGTTCGATACGGATGTTTACTGCCTTGCAACTGCCGAGGCATTTGCAGAAATTCAGAACACGTCGCGCGGCCTCCTTGTTGGCGAGGAAGCGCCCGGCAAGCTCAACGGTGCCGTCCTGTTCGTCTCTGACCCCTCGATTGCCATCGAACTCGAACGTCGGGCAGACGCCAAGGGAAAATCGTTCGCATGGGGCGCCATCGGACCCGGTCTGATTAGCGAATATGTGCGCGAATATCCCAAAAATAGCACGACAGTGCCGCCCGAAATCTTCTATCCAGTCCATTATCAGGAGGCCGATCTCCTGTTCAGGTCAGGCGAGCGCGCGGAATGCGCGCGCCGCATGGACAAGGCCTTAAGTGTCCATTTGTGGAACGAAATATTGACCACCTGGAAGGTACCCGTTGAGATCATGCCGTGCCGCGGGAGCTTCCTTGCGGATCTTTTCGCCAGGACGGGTGTTACCGTCGAGCCGGATGCCGCCCTTTCGGAAGCCACGCTCGAAGATCTACAGTATTTCGGACGAATTGGCCCCAAGGGCCGAAAGCTGATTCATGTGGTAAATGGCCTGCGTGCTGCAAAGCAATGGGTCGTCGATCTTCGCGGATCGTGAAGCCAAGAGGTTTAAAGCTCGATGTCCATTTCCCTCGTCACTTCCACAATGAACCGACCGCGCCAGATCGGCGAGTTGCTGGATTGCCTGATTGCGCAGACCCTCCAGGCCGATCAGATCATCATCGTGGATCAGAGCACCGACGATTTGACCCGCGACGTGGTGGGCGCCTATCTCGACAGGTTACCCGTTCGGTATATTCGGGACCCGCGCAAGGGCCTGTCGCGTGGCCGTAACCTCGGTTTGAAGGATGTCTCCGCCGATATAGTGGCCTTCCCCGACGATGACTGCATTTATCCCGTGGACACGCTGCAGCGTGTGTCTGCTGCCTTCAACGCCGATCCGGAACTCGGCATCTACACGGGGATGAGCATCACGCCGGCGGGCTCGCCGTCCCAGGGGCGCTGGGGGACTACGGTACATGTGATCGATCGCTTCAACATCTGGACCAGCCAGACGTCCTACACCACGTTCTACCGCGGCGAGACACTGAAGGCCGCGGGACTGTTCAACGAGGATCTCGGCGTCGGTTCCGGAACGCCCTGGGGCGCCGGCGAAGAGACGGAGTTGATGTTGCGGGCGCTCCGCAAGGGTGCAAGAGGCCTTTACGACCCCGCTTTGCGGATCATGCATCCCGAGCCCCTGGCTGTATTCGACAACGCGGCTCTCGATCGTGGACGCCGCTATAACCGTGGCTTCGGTCGAGTGATGCGTATGGAGAACTACCCCCTGTGGTTTGTCGGCTATATGGCGTGCAGACCGCTACTTGGCGCTGCTGCTTCGTTGGCACGGGGGAAGCTCGGACAGGCACGTTATCGCGCGATCGCCTTCAGCCAGCGCTTCGGTGGCTGGGCGGATGCTCTTGACGGGAGGGCAAGCCGCGGATGAGTGATCGCGTTGTGCCTGCGCCATTCTCTTTGAGTGTCTATGCAGATCGCAGGTGGCCTGCCGAGACGGGCATCGGCAAGGTGCAGAGCGAGCTTGAATCGCGGCTGCCGGCGGATATGCGTGTCGTCGATATCGGGGTAGGGGGGCGCATCGGCTCGCCGCTCTCGCCATTGGCCGTCAGTCGGGCACTCCTGCCGCATGGCAACAGGGGCGTGTTTTTCAGTGCGGGTTTTGTCCCCCCGGCATTTTCCCGTCTTCCTGCCGTTGTGATCGTCCACGATCTGACTCATCGGCGCTTCTACGGCGCGGCAAAGCGTGCCTACTACGACCTTGTCTACAGGCCGCTCTATCGACGATGCAGCGCAATCATCTGCGTTTCGGAGTTTACCCGCCAGGAATTCCTCGACTGGTCGGGAATGCCGGCCAGCAAGGTCCATCGCGTTTACAACGGCTATGAGTCGTGTTTTACCGAGACAGGCCCGCGCCATGAGCCGGGCTATCCTTACGTGTTTTATGGCGGAAACCACCGTCCGTACAAGAATCTTGAACGCCTGGTGAGAGCCTATGCCGCTTCGAGCCTGCCTTCGAGAGGCATCAAGCTGGTTCTCACGGGCAAGAGGGAAGACAAACTTGCCACACTTGCCGATAATCTTTCAGTGAACGATCACCTCGTCTTTGCTGGCCGGTTGCCGGCTGAGGATATTCCTTCATTCTATCGGGGAGCTTTGGCCGTCGCCTATGTCTCGTTGTTTGAGGGCTTCGGATTACCCATTGTTGAGGCTTATGCGAGCGGTGTTCCGGTTCTGACCTCGAACACGTCCGCCATGCCGGAAGTAGCCGGAGAAGCCGCACTTTTGGTGAATCCCGAATCTGTGGAGGAGATTCGAGACGGTCTGGACCGGATTACTTCCGATGAAGCGTTCCGCGCGGGTTTGATCGCAGGCGGAAGGCTGAGGCGGGCGAAGTTCAACTGGGATACGGCTGCCGCCAGCGTCTGGAAGCTGGTACGCGATGCCGCACGATGAACTTTAAATCTTGAGGACAGAGATGTCGATTTTCAACCAAGTCCATGTTGTTATTGTGAATTATCGGACGGCTGCGCTTACGATACGGCTGGTCGAATCGCTTCTCGATCAAAAGATCGCCCCCCTGAGTTGCATTACCATTGTCGAGAATTGCTCTCCGGATGACTCGTTTGCTGTCCTGAAAGCGGCATTGCCGGATGTGAACATCAAACTTTCACCAGTCAATGGCGGCTTTGGGGCTGGCGTAAACTTCGGCGCCCAGGATGTGCGCGCAAAATACATTCTGGTGCTGAATCCCGACACATATTTCGAAGCGGACTTTGTCACGCCCTTGCTGGCGGAGCTTGATCGATCGCCGGATATCGGGCTTGCGGGCTTCGGACTGGTGAACCCCGACGGGTCCAACCAATATGGCGCGCGACGGTTCTATTCAATGTTCGATATCGCCGCCCGCAGAAATGATCTGCTGGGAAAGATGATGCCCCAACGCCTTGAGAAGCATCTCATGGTCGCAGAGACGGATAGCGGAAAGGCCTTCGATGCCGATTGGGTGATGGGGGCAGGCTTTGTCATCCGTTCCGAGGTCTTCGACAAGCTGAGAGGAATGGATGAGAGTTACTTTCTCTATCTCGAAGACGTCGATATCTGCGCGCGGGTTTGGCATCAGGGCTATCGTGTCACATACTTCCCGCAGTATCGTCTGGTACACGACCATCAAAGACAGAGCGCACAGAAAGTTCTGAGCTTTTCCGGGAGGGCGCATCTGCGCAGCCTCACTCTGTTCGCAGGCAGATTCACCTTGCCCGTGTTCAAGCCGCCGCGGGTGTCAAAACTCGTGGCGTCCTATGAGCGAAAGCTTCGGCAGGACTGAAAGCTGACGAAGTCATGCCAATGCCTTTTTCGTCGCAGACGTCTTCGCCGACGTCATCCAGCGGGATTTTGTTGGCCGTTAGTCTCGATGAACACATCAGGATACTGTAGCCGCAGCCGCTCCGAAGCGTCCTTCGCTATCGCCTGGCGGACCTTGATCGCACCCCGGACGTTTGGCACGTAATACCGGGATAGCGCCACATATTGAACAATGGCGTCGTCGTCGTTGTTCATTGTCTTCACTATCATCGCTGCGGACAACCACCCATATCCATCGCTTGGATTGCAGCGAAGATAGCGAAGCATGAAAGCCTTTGACTTTTCCAGTCGGGCTTGTGTTGCATCCAGGGTTTCGTGGCCAAACGCCATATCAAGTTGCTTCAAACGAACAGCTTTCTGAGCGCGCAACCCTTCAGTAAAGCACTCGGACAGCCAGCGGGTAGGTAACGCCAGGAGGCCTTCAGTCGGGAAAATCTCACTATCCAGATCTGCATCGCTGAGAGACGCTTCCGAATCCGCGATGAAACTTGCCGTTGCCGCGTTACCAAAGGTCAGGCAAAGCGACACGATTGCGGCTCCAAGCCATAGCAATGCAGAGAACGGCTGCATTCCGCGCCTCCCGAACGATTCTTTTTAAATCAAGACTGATGGTAATAAGATTTATAGCGGTCCGAATAATACTGTGACGAGCCGAAGGCCTCATAAAGCTTGGACTTGGTGGGATCGACCTTGTTGAGGATCGCTCCGGCGCACTTCTCGGCAACAGCGCTGTTTTTCGACAGCTCATCGCGAACGGCCCTTCGCGATGTCGAGCCCCATTCAATGACGAGCACGAAACTGTCAACCTTCTGAGCGATCGCTCGAGCATCGACGACAGGCCCAATGGGGGGAAGATCGATCACGATATATTCGAAGTTTTCGCTCGCCTGCTTGAGCAACTCGTCCATACCCGCGGAGGCGAGAAGTTCGGAGGAGAAGGACACCCTATGCTTTACCACTGCGGGAAGAAACGCCAGCTTGGTTTGCGGGTTGAAGAGAAGTGCGCTCGGCAAGAACGTGCCTTCCCTGACAACCTGGACAATGCCCTCCGTCGCATTTCTGCCCAGTTGGCGCGTCGCTCCGGGATGGCGGAGGTCGCCATCTATCAGCAATGTACGCGAGCCCTGGTTCGCCAGCAGTTCAGCAAAATTGATTGCAAGCGTTGACTTTCCCTCGCCCGGAAGGATGGAAACCATTGCAATAATCTTGCATTTCTTATCCGAGGCATGCAGGTCCACGGCAATCTTTGCACTTCTCAGAGTTTCCGCAAAAGACGATAGCGGGTTCTGGACGACATAGTCAGTGACCGAATGGGTCTTGATTATGGACTTGGGATGCAGTGATTCCTGGACGGGAAGGTCGGTCGACACCAGTTTAGGAACAAGACCGAAGCATTCAAGGTCAAGCTCTTCACGCACCTGCTCCGGCATCCGGAAGAAGCGATCCCGGTACTCGCGGAATGCACCAAAGCCGGCGCCCAAAAGCAGGCCAAGGCCCAGGCTGGCAATCAGGACCATTTTCGGTCGCGGTTTGGATGGTGCATTGGCAACGACGGCAGGGGAGATCACGCGCGCTTCCGTAACAGGAAACGACTGCTGCTGGACCGACTCCTGATATTTCTGCAGAAAACTCTGATACAGGTTTCTGTATGTCTCGGCTTCCCGTTCCAGTTCCCGCAACTGAACCTGTGCATCATTGGCGGTAATCGAGACATTGGTCGCCTGGCTAACCTGCTCGGTCAGGCCGGTCACACGTTCGGCCGCAATTTTCGCTTCAACGTCGTAGCTCTGCGCAATGCGAGCAAGTTCAGCGAAGATCAGGTTCTGGTATTCCTTCATATCGGCGCGCAACTGCTGGGCGCGGATATGATCAGGACCGAGGCGACGCGATATGTCCGATTCCAGCTTCGATGCGTCAACAAACTTTACTCTGAGACCATTGATGACCTGGTTGTTCAGGGAGTCCGCAACGGCGGAATCAATATTCCCGGAATCAATGATTGCTTTAACACTCGCGTATTTCGCGTTGGCGTTGGAGAGGTTGGTTTGCGCAATGATCAATTGTGCGTTCAGCTGCGAAAGCTGCTGGTCGCTGATAAGCGAACCACCTGTAGAGATCAGCTGCTTGTCCTGCTTGAACTTCTGGACTGCCAAATCGGTATCAAGCGACTTCTGCTTGAGTTCCGCGATGCGTTGCTGAAGCCAGTCACCGGCCCTGCGCGTCGCTTCATATTTGGAGTTCAGCTGGTCGTCGAGATAGGCCTCGCCATATTGACGCGCAATCTGCGCCGCAAGCTCCGCATCAGGAGAGGTGTAGGACACGCTCAGAACATAGGTCTTGGCAACGCGCGTGACGTTCAGATTGCCTTCGAGCTTGTCAACAGCGGCCCGGATCAACTTCTGCTGGTCGACTTTTCTAGTGCCACTCGTAAACCAGGAGCGGAAGTCGAAAATTTTCTTGATTCCGGAGAAAACCAGTTCGGGAGCGCTCGCCTGACCGCTCATGAATGACTTGTTCTGGTCGAGGTTCAGCTTGTCCACCACCGCCATCGCGATGCGGTCAGACTTCAAAAGCTCCACCTGGCTCAGGATCGACGCATCGTCATCTGCGACGCCCGAAACGAGCGAGAGCTGGTTCACGATCTTTTTGTTATTCGTATCGATCAGAAGCGATATCGACGACGTATATTGCGGCACAGCCGTCAGAAGATATGCGCCGCCCAGCAGGAGTGCGGCCGCTGCCGCAATCACCACAACCAAAAACTGGCGTCTTGCCATGGCAAGAAACCTGTCCAGATCGAATTCGATGTCTGCTTTAAATTGAGAATCATCCCCTCTTGCAAGGGGACCGAATTTCAAGGAGTTCAGCACGATTTTCCCTGATCCTTGACTTCGAGTGAGATGTCTGTGTCGAACTGCTGCCTTGCGGCACTGATCTTCAAGACGGGCTCACCGGAACGGTAGAGCCGGTCGTGGTGTTAAACACATTTGTTGTGCCGCCATCAGTAACAGTTGACGAGCCCGTCCCACCGAAAGTCGAGTTACTACTATTGCCGCTGGAGCTGTCACCCGGTGCACGAAAACCATTTGCGGCACCCAGCACTCGTCCAGCACTTCCGTCAACAGGGGATCCCGAACCCAATGCATTCGAGCCCGCGGTCTGCCCAAGCGCAGCAGTTGCCACTGCGCTCTGTCCTTCGGCGAACGCGACGTTGATAGCGTCCGCGATCGGTTTGTTCGAGGTGGCTATATCTGTGGCAACCTGAGCAACCGTGCCCTGAATGGACGTTGCCAGATTGATATTTCCAGACTGCGTCAATCTTGCGACGGCGAGACCCAATCCGCGCGCAACTGTCGCGGCCAAATCCTTGTTGCCCCCGGAAACGGCAGCCTTCAGCGCATCGGTTCCCGCCTTCGAGCCTGTGATGCCGGACGTCGACAACTGGGCAACCGCGCGGGACAGCGCCGCCGGGTCATTTGCAAGATCTGTCAACATACGTCCCGGATTTGCAATGTAATCCGCAACCTGTTGAGGAGTTAGTGCGGGACCGGTGTTGCCCGGAAGCGTGTTCGCGGCAGGGGTCCCGGTCTTGGGAGGTGTCTGATTGCTAGTCGAGTTCGCATCCTGAGCGAACACAAGCCCTGGGATGCTGGCTGCCAGAATTGCGCCAGCTACAGTACGCATCAGACTGCTCTGAAATCCTTTAAGCATCTCAATCACCCCAAAATCCCTATATTCAATCATTTACCCGATCACCAGACGACCCGCAAGCAACATACCTTCATTCGAAATCAACGCGTGAGCGCCTTGACTGCGTTTCGCGTTGTCAGAAGGTCGGTGGTCACGTTCGAATGGGTATCCGAAACACCATTCACGAGGTTCATGAACTTTGTCACTTCTGTAGAGTCAGAGTTGGTGACGTAAATGATGTCCTTGTCCCGCATCTTAAACTTCTGCACAGCAAACAGCATCGAAGGATCGCGCAGGTTCGCCTTGAATATCGTCGGGATCATGTCACCCGTAAATTTCGAAACATCAACTCCGAGATCCACGAGAATCTTCCGCGGAACTTCACGATACAGGAAGACCTGCGACGGATCGGCGCGACCGTCAAGCAAGCCGCCAGCCTTGGCAAGCGCCTGACCGACCGTCAGATCTGCCTCCTCGAAATTGTACTGGCCGCTCGCACCCGTCGCACCGAAAGCCAGATATGTTCTTCTCTCGCGCTCGACATAGATCGTGTCGTTCGGGTGCACGTAAATGTTTTCTTTCGGGCTGGAGACGATCGACTTGAAAAGCGCCGTCGCCTTCTTGCCCCTGCGCTCGAGCGTCACATACGATTCCACGCTGGGCGCAGACAGGCCGCCGGCCTTCGAAATCACATCGAGCACGCGGTCGCCGGACGATATCGACATTTGAGCCGGCTGATTGACGTCGCCCAGAACCGAAAGGTTTTGCGAAGAGGTCGATACCGACGAAATGATAACCTGAGGCTCGATCGCGCGGCTCGCGAGCTTCTGGGCAATTTCACGCTGGGCATCGCCAACCGGGCGACCCGTGACCTTCACGCTTCCAGCGTAAGGAACAGTTACCTCACCGCGCGGATCGACCGTCTGACGCGGCAGCGTCACATAGTTACCCTGCGTCGTCGTGGCGCCTGCCGAAATGAACAGCCCGCCTGCTTGCGCTTCGAAAATGGTGATCTGAACTACGTCGCCAACGCCAAGCTCGGTAGAAGGTCGAGCATTGCCGAGCCCGAAACCGTCGAAAAGCGACTGATGTGTCGAGTAATCAAAATAGGGCAGAACATTTCTATTGACGTCGAGAAGCGCGTAGTCAAATCGGGTCTTTTTCTCGTCAATGGCATTCTTTGCTACCGCATTGCCTACGACATCCTGTCTTGACGGACCCGAGCTTGGCAGCGCGGTGCAGCCGGAAATCGAAAGGATAGCGCTGAACGCGACAGCTGCCTTTATTCCGGTTTTAATAACCATTTGCCCCTCAAAAAATTCATATATTTCGACTTCCACTAAGATATCCCAGCGTTTCATGCAACCGCATATCGCTGATTAACCATAGATTTTCCGCCTAAACAGGCGTCTCTGTGACGGGTTTACCACGACTGATTGAGTTTATTGTGTCATTCTAATATTTTCCGAGCAGGTTGCTGAAAATTACGGCACGAGATGGGTGTTCTGGAGGCGGAGCAATCTTTAAGCAACTCGTGAATGATTATGAGGCAGGCCATTGCGAGGTTATGGAGAACTCTGTATCGGAGAGAGAATTCAACCGTGTTCATCTTCCAGGCAAAACACGGTTGCGCTTGGGGAGCGCGGCAGGTCGTTTCTGGTCTGGCAGTTTTTCAAATGGGGGGCGGCGATTATGACGAAGAAACTCACAGCGCACCCGGCGTTTCCGGTGGCCGTGACGCAGTATTTCTGTCGTAGCCGGGATGTTTGTTGACGAACGTATATCGCGCGCCAATTTTGCTGCAAATGCTTCGCGCGGTAGTCAGATTTTGAAGAAGTTCTATTTTTTCGGTTCTGCAAATGATTTCAAATGTTGACAGTTTTCTTTTGGGACGTTTCCCGATCATTCAAAAGATCCTGAGAGCTCTGTTCCTTTGTTTCGTTGTGGCCATTCTCATTCCGGAGGGGTCGGTCAAGGCAACGCCGCTTTATCTGATCGCAGTGCCTATTTTCGGGTTGGCGGTCGCCGCTTCACTCCTCGGAAGGCGCGAGCCGCAGCATGGGTGGCTCTACCGGGTGGGGTTTGGGGTTGTCGTTGCGCTGGTTCTGTGGTGCCTGGCCCAGGCGGCCAGCTTCGAGGGCAATCCCTTCGCAAATTCGGTCTGGAGCGCCGTATCGGAAGCCTTGGGTCATCTGCCCGGTTCAATCTCGATTGTTCCCGCAGATACGATAGCGGCGATCATTCCTGTTACTTTGCCTTTTGCCATCTTCCTGACTGGCCTGATCCTGTTCAACTCGGATGACTCGGCAACATTCCTGTTGCGTGTCCTTGCCGTTTCCGGCGGCGTTGTCGCAATCGCCGGCATCATCCAGTTCGAGTTGTTTCCTGAATATCTTATGTTCAGGAAGAAGGAATTCTACCTGCAGGATCTGACTGCGGTTCTAGTCAACCGCAACTCCATTGCCACTTACCTCGGTGCGGCCGTGCTTCTCAACGCGGGTTTTCTGTACGATTCACTGCTGCCACTGGCGCCGAGGAGCGGGTGGGGCGCCAAGGTCTTTTATGTACAGAATAACATGCGCATAACCGGCAGGTCTCTGCTTCATGGCGCGATGTTGCTGGCGACGCTGGTTGCTCTCTTGCTCACGCGATCCAGGGGAGGGGTTGGATCGACACTCGTCGCGCTTCTCGTCCTGTCCTGCTTCTTTGTCTTCGATGGAAACTCCCGCATCCGCTTCCGCAGCCGACGCGCGGGACCCGAGCCCGTAGCCGGTTCGACGTGGGGAATCTGGCTCCTTGCCGCTGGCGTCATCTTCGCAATTTTCGGCATTCTGGGTGGGCGTGTCCTACTCCGCGCGGATGTGCAGGGGGGAGAAGACGAACGCTTCTGTGCCTACCAGTCTATGATCCAGCTCCTGCAAGACAATTGGCGTGTCGGAACAGGTCTCGGCACCTTCCGCGAAGCCTATCCGCGTTATCAGAGCGCGAGCTGCGGAGGAAACGATGCGTTGTGGGACAGGGCACACTCGCTTTACCTTGAAGGCTGGATCGACCTCGGAGTCATATTCCTGCCGCTTCTCCTTATCGTGGTTGGCGGCCTTTTCGTCGCCTTCATCACCGGTCTGAAGAAGCGCAAGGCGCTTCGATGGGCACCTGCAACCGGAGCAGCCGTTTTGCTGCTGTTCCTCCTGCACAGTGCTGTCGATTTCTCGATCCAGATTCCCGGTGTGGCCGTCTATTTCGCGGCCATCATGGCAGGGTCCGCGGTGCTATCTCTTAACCGCAGGCGAACCTGACACAGTTCTAAATTGCCTCGCAAACACAACACTCAGGCTTTTACCGGCATTCGCTCCAAGCTCGCAGCATACTGGGAGAAGACCTGGGAGAACGCGCTTGTTCCTCGGCGTGATCGCCGAAGGGCCTAACCCTCTTTCATCGCCGAGTGAGCCCCCAACAACGCGATCAGTCGTCGACGCGCATGTTCGTGACTTCGTTCTGGTTGTGCCCCTTCTTGAACTCGATGGTCACATGCTGCCCTTCCTTCGGCGGACGCATGTTCGATCCCTCGGGCAGTTTGTAACGTGTTCCATCGCCCAGAATGACCGTTCCGTCACCGACGTAGCGAACATTGCCGTGAGCGTCGTCCGCGTAAGCGCCCCCCGCCGATAGAGCGAGTGTGCCCGTCAAGACGATCACGCCGGCAGATCCGAGAAACTTCAACACAGTAAACCTCCAGATTTCGAGTTTGCGCCATTTGGCTTCCCAAGTGTTTCTTCAAATTTACATAGGGTCAAATCGTGGAAATTCGATGGTCATTTCGAGCCGCAATTCGCTTGCGGCGGCCGGAGGCGAAGTCCAGGCCGCTCCTGAATTCGGGACATGCGCCTCATAGCCGGACACAAAAGACCCTTTGTCTAAAACTTTAACGTTCACCTTAAAAGCGGTCAAACACCTCTTCTGTATACCTACCGTCGAAGGGAGCTCCAATCCCTCCAATAACAAAAAGAGAGCAAGAATTTGCTCCTGCAGAACAGGGTAGTGTCATGCGTAAGATCCTGAAAGTACTTTTGGGTGTCGTGCTGACGGCAACATTTGCCAATCCGTTGCCGGCGTCAGCATTTTCCCTGGCTTCGGCGACCCGAAACCTCGGCCGCGACGCCAACAGAGAATTCATCAAGGTTTCCCATCGCACGGTCGGTCCCTATGCTGGTGTTCTCTTTTGCCAGGAAAATCCCGAGGAGTGCGAAGTCAAACGCACCCGCTGGTCGCGTCTTGAAATGGCCATGAGCGAAAAGCGCTTTGCCCAGCTCCAGTCTGTCAATCAGTCGATCAATCGCAAGATCCGTCCGCAAAACGATTCTGCCGGCGCGGGAGGTGATGTCTGGTCGCTGGCCCCGGCCTCCGGGGATTGCGAAGACTATGCCATCACGAAGCGTCATGAACTGATCGCACGGGGGTGGTCCGCTAATACCCTGCGCCTTGCAGTCGCCTACACAGCGTTCGGAGAGGGCCATATGGTTCTCGTGGTCAAGACGAATTCGGGCGATCTGGTGCTCGACAACCGTTTCGATGCCATTCGTCGCTGGGACAAGACCGGGTTGAAGTGGGTGATGGTGCAATCGGCGTCGGATCCGGAAAAGTGGATGACGGTCGCCGACGTCAACTCCTAACAGCGGGATAGCGGCTTGGGCGCCTGTCCCGCCCCTGATGTTCTGCTTCCGACTGCACCGGTTCCTTACAGTTCCGACGCCTCGCCGTTGACGATACGCAGCGCACTCAACCGGCCGGTCGCATAGGCACCGGTATCGATGCCGATGCGATTGGGTCCGTAGGTGATGGAATTCCCCGGCGTGTGTCCGTGGACAACGGTCAACGGCAGGCCCGGGCCGTCTCTCAGGAAAGGTTCCCGAATCCACATGAAATCAAACGGGTCCTGCTGATCGAGGGGTATCCCGGGCTGGATACCGGCATGTACGAAAAGAAAATCCCCGCACTTCGCCCATAGGGGCGTCTTCAAAAGGTAATCGCGGTGCCCCTGCGGAATGTGGGTTCTCAGCAGATCCTGGAGCACTTTGGGTTCCAGCTTGCGGTCGCGATGCGGATCAAGCACCAGTCCATAGGAACGCAGCGTTTCTCGGCCGCCGAGGTCGAACCAGCCCCATTCCCGGTGCGGATCCTCCAGGAATCTCAGAAAGACGTCGTCGTGATTGCCGCGCAGGCTCAGCCGGAGAAACTTCGGGTTCCGGTCGGTGCGGAGATGTTCGATCACACCGCGCGAATCCGGACCCCGATCGATCAGATCGCCCAGATAAATGACCAGCGAGCGTTGTTCATCCTCGATATCGGCTTCGATCTTCCGGTCCATCTCAAGCAAGAGATCCAGTCGACCGTGAATGTCTCCGACAAGATAGATTCTGTCGAGGTTTTCCGGGGGGATGTCGAAACCCAGCCGCGCGGGGAACCTGTTCAACGGGGACGTTGCAGCCGGCCCACTCTTCAGCCAACGGATCATGATATTTCCTATGCTGTGGCGCACGCTTGTCTAATTTAGCGGCTTAACTGCAGATTGCAACTCAACGGCTTGTGGTCCGATCCCAAGGAGGGACCCGTACGGCAGTCCGCGAGGATGTTGCTGCCATTTGTCAGGATGTGGTCGATGGGCGCACCGAAGAAGGGAATGCCTTTTCGAACCGCCATTCTCGTGGGCGGGGCCAGCAGGGCAGGTTCTTCATGCAGTTCGCCTGCGGAAACGATCGCCCGGAAGCGGGGGTCCCAGCGGCTCGCGTTGAAATCGCCGAGCATCAGAACGGGCTCTGTCTCCAGGGCGACGTAGTCTGCAACGTCGGACAGATAGGAGTTTCTGGCGTTTAATTCCTGCATCTCTTTCAGGGTCTGCGGGTGGATACCCCAGACGATGAGGCGCCGGTCTTGCACGTTGACTTCCGCTCGGACCATCGAATTCTTGTCGAGTGTTTTCCCAGACTGCTTGATGATCGGGTATCGTGAAAGAATGACGATGTCTGACGCGGTTTTCGTGTGATACGGAAACATCCCGAAAAGGGTTGTTCCGACGCCTTTTTCATCCTGGATGAATTCCTGAACAGCGAGGATATCCGGATTTTCATCCTTCAGCCACGCGTAGATCTCGGATCGGTCGCGGTCACCCATGAGCCAGTTGAAGGAGATCACCTTCAGCACCGGTCCCGACGCCGGTCCCGCGTTCCTGTGCCAGTTGACGATCGTGGGGGAGACGAATTCGGCGCAAGCCACGATAGCCGCGAGCAGGGCGGTGACGCGAATCCTCCTGAATAGCAATGCCAGGCCGAGCAGTCCGACAATCCCCGCGACAAGGATGTAGTCCCAAAAAAGATAGGCCATGGCCAAAAGGTGGCCGAACTCGAGTTGATATCTCGCGACCGCAAGCAGGAGCGCAAGAACAACTGCCGCTCGCGCGTGACCGAGTGTTTTCCTGATCCTGCCGCTCATTCCGGATTCCTGATTTCCCACGCTATCTACCATGCAGATAAGGCGATTTCCTTCGGCATCAAAATTAAATTTCATTGGCGTGGCTCTGCTCTTCACAGGCCTGAGCAAGCTTTCAAACGTCTTCGTTGATTTGACATCCGGAGTTTACACGGCAACAAGTCAGGTTGAGGACGAGATCGTGATGGGAGTTGGGGATGGGTGAAGTTGGCTCGATGGGAGTTGCCTTGGTCACGGGCGGAGGCACGGGCGTCGGCAAGGCCATCGCCAGACAGCTCTCCGAGGCGGGATGGTGCGTCATCATAGCCGGGCGCCGGCGCGAGGTTCTGGACGCGGCGATCGGCGAAATGGGTCCGGCATCATCGGGCAAGATCCATGCGATGGCTGCCGACGTCGGGGTTCAAAGCTCTGTTCGCGCTCTTTTCGAGGAGATCGAAGGTCGCTTCGGCAGGCTCGATCTTCTCGTCAACAATGCGGGTTTATCGGCTCCTGCGGTTCCGCTGGATGAGCTGGATGTAGAGGATTGGAACCGTGTTGTCGCTGCAAACCTGACCGGCGCGTTCCTCTGCACACAGCAGGCCTTCCGTATGATGAAGGCGCAGGCGCCGCGCGGTGGACGCATCATCAACAACGGGTCGATCTC
>JBJTMR010000273.1:0-2844 GCA_046070625.1 Bdellovibrio sp.
GATTCTTGGCGCACCGTTATTTTTTCGTTAACGGCGCTGATTTTTTACTTACCTGCCAATATTTTGCCATTTATTACGGTGGATCTTTATGGCAGTCACAACACGCCGACGATATGGGGAGGTGTCGTGACACTGACTGAATCAGGTTCTTGGCCCATTGCTATTGTCATCTTTTTGGCAAGCATGGTTATTCCCCTCTTGAAAATTCTTGCGCTTTTTTATCTATCTGCCACAGCTCGCAACGGAGAAAATAAAAAACTGAAAACCTATATCTATCAAACAGTCGAGGCCATTGGTCGCTGGTCGATGCTGGATATATTTTTACTGGCGATCCTGGTTGCCGTGATGAAGCTCGGAACATGGGCCCATGCCGAACCGGAAGTTGGATCTTTGATGTTTTTGTTTGTCGTCATATTCACGATGTTGGCCTCGGCCTCTTTTAATCCAAAGATTATATGGGAACAGAATAATGAAGAATCTTAAATCACATTGGTATCTTTGGTTCTTTCCAGCCTTAGCAGTGGGTATTAGCATATGGCTGCTGTGGGGATTCTTACAGCAAGTGGGACCTCGAATTGAAATCTATTTTGATGACGGTACCACCTTGAAACCCGGTAAAACCCAGATCCGTTTCCGCGGAGTCCAAATTGGTACCGTCGACGAAGTTTCTATTTCCCAGGATCAAAAACATGTCATTGCCGTAGCCCGTCTACAGCGCAACGCTAAAGAGTTTGCAGTAGAAGGATCTAAGTTCTGGGTCGAAACACCCAAAGTCAGCATCGAAGGAATCACAGGTCTTTCGACGCTGATTGAAGGCAGTTATATCGGCGCGCAACCCGGGCCCTCCAGTGGCAAAGCGCAAAAGAAATTCACTGGAAAAATCGGCAGTGAGTCTACAAATCCGCTGGAAGACACGGCGGCATTTCACTTAGAAGCCCCGAATATTGAATCCATAACCGATGGCGACAGTGTTTCATATCGTGGTTTCAGCGTGGGAAGTGTTACGAAAGTCAGCCTTTCAAAAAATGGTCAAAAAGGCCTGGTACAAATCAATCTGCCTTATCGATATCTTAAGTTGATTCGCACCAACACCATTTTCTGGAGAAAATCCGGGATTCAAGCAAAATTGGGTCTTTTCAAATCGGAAGTAAAAATAAATTCCTTGGATTCAATTCTTCATGGTGGAATTGAGTTTGCTACCCCAGAACCTGCGGGCGACAAAGCAAAGACATCGACTAAATTCCCATTGTTTGAAACGGCCCCGCCGGATTGGAACAAATGGAATCCCGAACTCTAACGAAAAGACCCTTAATCAATGATAAGGGTCTTTTTATTCTTATGTGTTTTAAACACTAATGACGTTCTTCATCGGTTCTGTATAACGACCTTTGTTCACTATCCATGTCATCCATTCCTGATTCACGACCTTTGCCTTCTTTCATACTGCTCCCTGAGGTTCTGGACGGATTGACGTTTTCGGTGCCTTTTTTGCCTTTGTCATCAGCCCATTTTGGATCTTTGAAAGTATTTTCTTTTCGTTCTGGGCTTCGTTTTTCATCTCGAGAAGATTCCCGTTGTGAACCTTGTTTTTCAAATTTTGAAAAATCTTTTTTACCTTGAGATGCATTTGTTTCTCTGTTTGGTGTGTTTTGGTTGTTTACCATAACTGCCTCCTTGGAAACTCTTTCAACACAAATCATGGTACACCCTTTTCATGACAGTAACTATTCTGACAAAAGTACCCATTCGTTTCATTTACAAAATATGAATCAGAATAAATCAGGGAAAAATACAACTTCACTTTATATCATTAGGTTTCTAATGTGACGACGGAGGTATCGTATGACGAAAGCAAGAAAATCACCTACAACGAAAGTCCCACACAAAAAGCACTCGACCCACTCAAGTACATCATCGGGTTCTGATATCATTAAACTCATCCTAGAAGACCATAAGCCACTTAAAAAATTGATCAAAACTCTGAAGAATCCGGACACGGACATCGGAAAGAGACGTGATGCCCTGGATGAATTTGCACCGCTCTTGATCACTCATGCAAAACCCGAAGAACAGACCCTTTATGAATTTATCAAGCGCGATGAAGACATGCGTGAAAATGGATTCGAGGGTGACGTCGAACACGCCATCGCGGACCAACTGCTTGAGGAAATTGATAGAACAGAAAGCGAAGATCTGTGGAGCGCACGGGTAAAAGTCCTAGCGGAGCTGGTTGAACATCATATTCAAGAGGAAGAAGAGGAACTTCTGCCGCAGTTCAAAAAACACTCTGATGCAGATGATCGCGCAAATCTCGGCAGTAATTATTTAAATCTGAAATTACGCTTGGAACGCGCTGGCGGAAAAGAGGCGCCTTCGGAAGAAAAAATGCAGGAACAGCATACTCATCTTTGAAAAAATACAAAGGCTCCCAGAATGAATCCTGGGAGCCTTTGATAAGTATCTCATCGGATCTAAGGTTGCGGACGGTATTCCCCAGACGTATCTTTTTTAGGACCTGATACCTCACTTGTTTTAGAAATATCCTGAGCTCCGGCATCTTTTAAGATCGTTTCTGCTTTTTTGCTCCATTCCCTGTCATCAACATGAATGGATATTAAGATCCCGCCGTTTTTAACATAGCCTTCATAGCGTTTTGCCTCGTATTCAGGAATTCCAATGCCGACTAAGGCACCACCAAGTCCACCAACGGCACCTCCGACACCTAAGCCCGCTAAAGCGCTCATAATCGGTCCGGCTGCAACCAAAGGACCCAGAACTGGAAGTGTCGCAATGACGCCTGCACCTACCAGCCACCCTAATGTCCCCCCGATGACAGCACCCGTT
>JBJTMR010000274.1:0-17220 GCA_046070625.1 Bdellovibrio sp.
AGGCGATTTGATTTCTCCCTTGAAAGCCGGCGGCCCACATTTCGGGAAACTTAATAGATTTCCCCCCAGTTTCATCGCCAGCAAGGTCTGAATAATCCCCTGGCGTTCTGGGCTCAATTGACGTTAGCTCCACCTCAATTGGAAAATGAAAAGACTCGATCTGCGGAGTTGGCTGAATGTGCTCAACACCTGTCAGGCTTGCAACTTGCTGAATAAGACCTCGAGGAATCAGGGCCACGAGGAACCTTCCCTCCACAACTTGAAGACTTACTTTAAGATGACGTAAGGCCTTTGCCACCTTTGGCGTGTCTTTTTTAAGGAACGTTGAAATGAAAACGCTTTGATTTTCTGCTTTATTAAAAACACTTACGGGGCTGAATTCACTGCTTATTTTGTATTCGCCTTGATACTTCACCACAGCGCGAATTTCAGAGTGTGCTTTTTGGTACGCCACTAAGGACGACAAACTTCCCCGAACCACCAGGGCATCATCTGGAAGATATCCCATCACCGCAAAATGAGCTTGCAGGGATTTTTTTTGATCCGCGGTAATCACGTTATGAAATTGAACGACGTAATCAGAGAACCGGAGATCCCGGATAACTTCGCTAGAGTAACCGTCATATATAAGTTTTGGATCGACCGATCCCGAATTGAATCGCAGCAGCGTGCCTGCATGAACCGAGGACGCTGTTGTGAAAATAAACGCTGAAGACACCGTGAGATGGTAAATCCACCTTTGCATACTTCCCTCCTGGTAGAAGGAAATCTCATCACGGCTTTTCAGGCGTTAGCAAACACTCTTGAAAAATCGACTACAGTTGATGTGCCATAACAGCAAGAGAGAGGTTTCCGGCCGTGCGACCTTTGGCCCCCACGCCCATCTCCATCTCTTGGTTTTCGGGAGCAAAGATTTGAGCGCGCTCAGAAATCTTCTGCTGTCCCTTCACACGCTTTGTCACCGTGACATCCATCAATAAACCATCGCGACGATTTTGTTGGGACTTTTTGGCGAAAACTTCTACGATCGTCTCACTTTGTCCATCATCAGAAAATTCGCTGACAAAAGACTTTTTACCCGATTTCGCAACCGTATTAATAGACAGAGGAGCTTGGCCTTTAAGGCCCACACGCATATTTACTTTATATTGGGGAGTCGCCGCAAAAGCAGAAAAAGAAAGAAAAATAGATGCAGCAACCGTGCTGATGAAAACTTTTGTCATTTTGAACACATCCTTGTGGTCTAAGGACAATGCTATGCTCATCAAACTAAGAAGGCTAGAAGAAAAATGACCAGAAACTATTTTTTGTCTGCACAGATACTACACTATGCAACAAAGAATGAACGACAAAGTTCACTCTTTGCGGCGCGGATCCACTTAACTAAAAACGACAAGACATTTCACCAAGAACGATTTCACGAATAAGACCCTTTGTCGCCTTCTTAACATAACCAGCTTCAACGACTTTAAGATCTGCGCTCACTTTAACCTTCACAATGCTGTAGTCGTTCACAAATAAACCTTCACTGACCTGTCTTTTATATTGAGACAAGACACCATCTTTATACTCCACAATAAGCCCCTCGCGTTTAATCAATTGACCCTCTTGAAGTGGCAACATCTCTGGAGTCAGGCGGATTGAACCATTGATATGAGCTTGCTCATCTGAATTAACGTAAACGATCACTTCCTGAGAAGCACCTTCATGCATAGATCCTTCCGTCACGGCATACATACAAGAGGAAGCTCCACGAACTTGCGTTGCTTCTTTTTGAATAACATCCTGATAGCCTGCGTGAACGTTCAAAGATGCACCTAAAAGAATCGCTGTCAAAAGTACCTGTTTCATAAAAGCCTCCTAAGAGTTGTTTACTGTCGCTTCCAGACCAGACATCACCATGCACCCAGCCCTGCGCTTCGAACGGGATAATATTTCTCAAATTGATCTGCTGCATTATTAATTTTCACTATGTCAATGCTTTAGTTTTTCATAAGTAATTCCGATATATTACAATATATGAATAACGTTCAATTCAATTTCAAAAAGGCCTTTTTCAATCGCCGCCTGGGGGTGGCTGAGCATAGAGAATTCCAAATACTGGAGAAGGCTCTTGAAATGATCGCGCAAAAAGGATTTGAAAATTTGCAATTCGGAGATCTCGCGAAGAGATGCAAAATCTCTCGCACATTGGTGCACCACTATTTCAAAGATAAATTTGAACTAGCCAATAAACTCTTAGATCTGAGCACTTTGCATTTACAATTTTATGTCGCAGAAGCCCTTTCTCAAGAAAA
The DNA here is from genome assembly GCA_046070625.1 of Bdellovibrio sp. Lineage (GTDB taxonomy): Bacteria > Bdellovibrionota > Bdellovibrionia > Bdellovibrionales > Bdellovibrionaceae > Bdellovibrio. The sequence continues at coordinate 2,298 of JBJTMR010000274.1, forward strand.
AGACCCCAAGCAACATCTCAAAACCTACTGCGCTGCTACCTTGGACTGGCCAGCGCTATATCCTAAAGAAGCCGCGAGTCTTCTGCTCTTCGTTCATCTGTGCACTCACAACGCTGAAATGCGCGCCCGTAATGATGAACTCAGTACTCTGGGCCGCCAGAAAATAAAACTCTTTCTCACTCAAGCGGAAAGTTCAACCTCTCGTCTTGATTCCAACGCGCTGATCATTCAAACACTCCTGACTGGTTGTTGCCTGAGTTTATTAACTGAAAATCACTCCGCCAAAGAAAGCCTCACCCTGAGATCACACTGCTTGAAAGAATGCCTGCGCATCGCCTCCTGAAAACCGTTCGATCTCACTTTGAGACAGTTAAGCGGTACAGGCCTTGCTTTAACCTAAAAGCATGAAGCTGCTTCTTAATGTTTTATGCCTTATTTCTATTGGATATCCCTCCGCTGTCTTTGGCCAGAACAGGTGCGAGACGATTTTTGGCAACGAGGCCGCTCTTGGAGATTTTGGAAAAAATGCTGAAATAATGGCGCCCTTCTATATTTCCATGTTTCGTGATCTGCAGAAAGTTAGTGGAATAAACTCAAAAGCGGGAATCATTACAAAAGATATTTACAATAGCAGCTCAGAATCATTTTCCACCGTTGTAACTCAATTCAAAGCCCGCGGAAATGAGACCAGCAGCGATCCTTCGTTTAGAGATATGATTACTGAAAATATCGACTATGTTTTGCAGTCTTACTCGCTCCGCAGAGATTGGTCGCCAGAACTTCGAGACCACCTTAAAGCCGAAGCCCTCCATTACAGCGAGCAAAGTACCTATATCGAAGTTCGCCGCCTTGACGAAGAAACCTTCGTTCCTCGCGATCTTATTGCGACGATGAAGCTTGTTCGCGTCGAAAAAAACACACCAATCAAAAAACTACCCTTAGAAGAAGACTTTTCCGTCACGATGACGGGAAATGCCGGAAGAAAATTCGAACCAGCGAACTTCGTCGTCGACAAGGACAACAACAAACTAGGAACTTCAGAAATCTTCACCCAGTTGATCCTGCATGCACGAGAGCAACTCAAAAACCCTCTGCACGAAAAAAACAAAATGATGTACTACACCCCTGCCGACGCACTGGGTGTGAAAATGTATGGAAAGTTAAGCTTTACAGCGGTTCCGGGATTTGAAAAACCCATCAAAGAAGGTAACAAGAACTGGTGGATGATCGGCACTACAGCCGAAAACCTCGCCCACCTCCCAGAAAAACTCGTCGAAAATAAATCACAATGGAGCCCTGAAGACATTGAATGGATGTCGCAGTTGGTGAAAAACTTCGGTGGTCTCCAAGGAACAAAAACCGAACTATTGGGAACGCGAACTCGGAATATCAAAGTCCAAGTTGGCTCTGTCCGTGAAATCGGAGTCTTTGTCTCTGAGCCTTTCACCCATCAAGACAAGAACTACCGTCGTCTTTCCGTGCTTTCTTTAGATCGTGGAGATATTGAACTGAATATTCGTATTCCCGCCAAAGACTATCCCCTGAAGAATGGCTGGCAAATGCACAACGGCCAGCTTCATTTAATTTATAAAGATGGAATTTTAAAGATGTACGACACTCTATTTAAAACAACACTGCAAATCAAAGTGAATGGAGAACTCACCCACCCTGATTATCTTTATCTTAAAGATCGTCACAACAAACTGAGTGCAACATTCTGATTTATTAGTAAGAAAAAAACTTAAGCAATTCCCGCCAGCGCCGCAGGCCCGTGTTCGCGCAAGAGTTCTTCGCGCAATCCTTTATTGTCTTGGTAAGCGAGCTTAGGATCTTTTTTAAGAACTTCAAAGGCCGCCTCGCGGGCCTGCTGAAGAATAGCCATGTCGCGAACTAGATTAGCCATTTTAAAACCCGTCAGGCCGGATTGGCGCGTCCCCATGAATTCACCAGGGCCACGCATTTCCAAGTCAAATTCCGCAATCTTAAATCCATCCGAGGTTTTTTCCATCATTTCTGTACGCTGCTTGCCTTCTTCGGAAACGGCATATCCCATGATCAAAATACAGAAGGACTTATATTCTCCACGACCGACACGACCACGCAACTGATGAAGTTGCGACAAACCAAAACGCTCTGCGTGTTCGATAATCATAATGTTTGCGTTCGGAACGTCGACACCGACCTCAATGACGGTCGTGGAAACCAAGACTTGGATTTCGTGACGACGGAACTGCGCCATGACTTGCTCTTTATCGTCAGGCTTCATTTTTCCATGAAGAAGGCCGAATTTGACTGTAGGAAATTGGGCCTTAAGTTTTTCAAATTCTTCGACAGCATTTTTCAAATCAATCTTTTCGCTTTCCTCAACCAGAGGATAAACGAAATAGGCCTGCCGGCCTTTTTGCAATTGTTCGAGCATAAACTGCAAAGCTTGAGGTCGTTTGTTTTCAAAAATCGCCCGAGTTTGAATCGGACTGCGACCCGCTGGCATTTCATCAATGATCGAAACATCCAGATCGCCATAAACTGTCATGGCCAAGGTTCTTGGAATCGGCGTTGCCGTCATAACCAAGAAGTGGGGCGAGTTGCCTTTGTTTTTCAAAACGCCGCGCTGCTCGACCCCGAAGCGATGTTGTTCGTCGATTATAGCCAAACCCAAATTCGTAAACTGCACTTCATTTTCAATCAAGGCATGGGTACCGATCATTAAGTCCACATTGCCCGCTTGCAGATCAGCTAAGATCTCGCGGCGTTCTGCCGTCTTGGTTTTTCCAAGTAGCAATGAAATACGAATCCCCAGGGGCTCTAAAAGCTTGCAGGCATTTTTATAATGTTGCTCTGCCAAAATTTCAGTCGGCGCCATCAAACACGTTTGATAGCCACTTTCCGCCGCATAAACCGCTGCCATAAAACACACCAGGGTTTTCCCGCTGCCGACATCCCCTTGAACCATACGATGCATAGGGTGACCTTTTTCAAGGTCCGCCTTCACTTCGTCAAAGACACGGCGCTGAGCACCCGTCATTTGAAACGGGAGGGCTTTTTCTAATGCTGCCAACTTTACGCCGGAACTGGAAATCTTGGGCGCCGCTGCTTTTTGGAAGCCCGCTTTTTTAGATGCCAAATAAAGTTCCATCCAAAAGAACTCTTCGAAAATCAGACGTCTTTGTGCGGCGCTTTTAAACTCTATATATTCTTGAACCTTCGCTGGATCGGGATGATGAATTTCGGTCAAGGCGTCTTTGCGTGATTTCAAATTGTATTTATCGCGCATCCATCTTGGCAAAGCTTCTTCAGGCCACTCCGCGATTTGTGCCAAAGCCAAACGCACGAGCTTCATGATTTTCGCAGTCGCCAATCCTTCGATCTCTGTATACAGCGGAATCAAGGCATCTTGATTCTCATCATCAGGGTCAATATCGCGAATATCAGGATGGTGAAACTCGATGCGTCCGCGATACTCGATCACCTTGCCGACGACACGAACTTCGGTGAACGGCTTAAAACGTTCGAAGTAACCTTTATAAGGAACACGAAAATATTTGCAGTGAATTTGTCCCGAAGCATCGCGAACAACGACATCGTACATTTTGCGAGTGGAGCGGCCCATATTGATACTGTGCACGCCAACAACTGTCGCTTTGATGCTTACAATGTCGTCCGGTTTGAGACTGGCCACATTACGAGCAGCCCTTTGGTCTTCGAAAGCTCGTGGATAGAACTCAACAAGATCCCTTAAGGTTTTTAGACCTTTGCGTGCGAAGAGGTCCCCGAGCTTAGGACCGACTCCTTTTAAATACATAATTTGGGATTCTAGACGAAGGGCCATACTTGTTAAGTATTGCGGATTTTATTCCTAAGTCAATGTATTCATGGCAGAATTTCCCTATGGACTCGACCGCCTATTTTAGAATCCGCCTCAGCACAATTCGTCCCGATAAAGTGACGAGTTTCGATATTTTTGTCCTTGTGGACAACAAGCACATTCTCTATCTCCGCGCCGGAGATAAGCTTTCGGATGGAAAAATTGAACGCCTACATTCTCGTGACACGGGCGATTCTTTTTTTGTGCGCATAGAAGAAAAACAAGCTTATCACGATTGGGTTCGCGATGAAATGAACTCAAGTCTCATCGATCCTTTTTCCAAAGCGAAAATCTTGCGGGAATCTTCTGTGGCTTTAATGGAAGATCTTTTTGAAAATCCTGATGTTAATACCGCTCTGGACGAATCACGCCCGATCATCAAAGACTTCATCGACCTGATGGAAAATGCTCCCGAGGCGATGGGTTTTATGATCTCTCTTTCGGGTCATGATTTTTACACATACAATCACTCTCTTGATGTCAGCATTTACTCTCTCGGTTTAGGCAAAGCTCTCGGCTACAATGCACAAGAACTTGAAGAGCTGGGCGTGGGCTCTCTTTTTCATGATATCGGCAAGCGCAACGTCAGTCTCGATATCCTCTGCAAAAAAGGCGGTTTGACCGATGCCGAATGGGAGCAAATGAAAATGCATCCCCAGTATGGGCTCGTTATTTTGAATAACCACCCGAACATCAGTGACGCCATTAAAGCAGCTTGCTTTGAGCATCATGAATCTTGGGCTGGGAATGGCTACCCTCAACAACTGGTCGCTGATGAAATTCATCCCTTCGCCCGCATTGTGGCCATCACCGACACGTATGATGCGATGACCACTCAACGCTCTTACAATGTTCCCTTGAAACCCCTTGATGCCGTGACGATGATGAAAGAAAAATTGGCCGGCCGCTATGACCCCGACATGTTGAAAGCCATGTATTCAGTTTTATTTAAAATAAAGGTCGCTTAGGAAAATGAAGAATCTGTTTCACTCGTTTGTATTAGTCGCACTGATCCCGATTATTGCTTTGGCTCTAGAACCGACCAATCCTCCGGGAATTTGTGATCGATTCAGCTCCGCTGTCGACATCGAACAATGCAAAAACCGCACAGCCAAAGACGACGTCGACTGGTATGCAGTGACTGTGTGCAACCTCCAAAAAGACGATCAGTCCTTTTGGAAATGCTGGGATTCCATTCAAGGGCAAAGCTTCAACCCAGCGGCCCTGGATAAATGCGCTGAAGAATCCGAGATGTCAGATTCTCAACGACTAGAATGCGTCAACGTATCTCGCGCCAACAGAGAACCCGCTTCCAAAGCGACTTTCCAGCCCATCAGCATTTCCAAACCCGGAAAGCAAAAAAAGTAGATCCTGCGAAACCCGCTCTCAGCAATGATTTCAAGCCAAGTCTTGTTGAGAGTTTTGACAGTTTTCTTTTAATTCCCCTTCAGCCTTCTTACTTTCTCTCGTATTTTCACGAACTAGCCCTTATACGCCTTAAGTCCCCCTGACTCTGTGACGAAATCAGGGATATGAACAACAAGATCGCCTGCCTATCACTCCTGATTGCCTTAACCAGCCTTACCAGTTGCGCGAAGGTCATGTTTCGCGCCCTCCCTGAGGACAGCGCTTCCCTCGTGTCTCCAACACCTGAGCCAACACCTGCGCCCACGCCTCTTCCAGAGCCGATTCCAGTTCCGCACACTCCGGAATACACTCACTCCGAAGTTGTAAAGCCGGGCAACAAGCAAGTCGATTTTCTTTTGGTGATGGATGACTCAAACTCCATGCTTCCGGATTTGAAAAAACTCGCGGCCTCGATGTCAGCGTTCATGAGCTCCCTAGAAGCAAGCCAAATTGATTGGCAAATGTGTCTTACCACCACGCGAGCTATTCCAGGCAATGGAAAGAACGCCTGGGGTCGACCTCTCAGCTGGGCGAACTACACACCTTCTCCAAACACCCTGGCAACGCTTTTAAAAAAAGGCACACATAACTTAAATACGGTATTTACTTCGACCGTGGATGCCATGCAAATCGGCGGACAGAATTCAGGGGATGAACGCGCGATCAAGGCCACCTTTGAAAACTTCGCTCAAGGAAGTCCCTTAAGCAGCGTCAACAATGGCTGCTATCGCGACGGCGCTGCGAAGTCCGTGATTATTATCTCTGATGAAGATGAGAGGTCTGTCGGAGGAAACAAACTCAAAGTTAAACCGAAAGATGCCAACGGTGCCCACCAGCCTCTGGACGATACCGACATGCCTGCGAATCTTGTTGCCATGGCGCAAAAAACCTTTGGCGAAGATGTGCGCTTTACGTTTAACTCGATCATCGTCAAACCCGAGGACACCGCCTGCGAAGAATCCCAAGATAAAGACACCTCCCCCAGTCATCCTGGATATATCTATTCCGAAATGTCCAACCTCACCCATGGAGGGATTGGCAGTATCTGTGATCAGAACTTCACGGCTAGCTTGAATACCTTTAAAGACAAAATCATCAACTCCCTTTCCCAAGTAACTTTGCAGTGCGACCCCGATGTGTCGACATTGACTGTCAAAATTGATGGACTATCAGTGACTGATTACCAAGTCTTAGGAAATGTGCTTAAGTTTGCGGCCCCCCTGACAGAAGGCACCCAATTAGATCTTAGTTACGACTGCCAGTAGATAGAAACCAGGCGCCAAAATTGTCAATTTCGTGGACAGTCGCGCATTTTTTTACAATCGGCCCAATAAATCCCCTAAGTCTTCGGGTTTTCTGATAAAACCTTTCTCCATGGGATCCACAAGGCTTCTTTTTTATTCATTAGCACTCAGTTTCTTCCTCTCCGGATGCGGATACGCAATGGAAGAAATCGGTATTTTCAAAACTGGCAATCTGAAACTCAATACGAATGCCATGCAACAGTTCTCTGAAGAGACTGTGACCTTCGATCTTTTGAGAAGTACTTCCTTAAAGACCTGCCTTCAATGCCATATTCACAGAGACGGATCTATCCCACTTAATTCTCCAGAACTTGCTTACGGCACTCGCGAAGGCATTATGGCTGAAGTGACTTCAGGCGAAATGCCTCCTCGTGATAAAGGCTATCCATCACTCTCAGCCTGCGAGCAAAAGCTTTTACAAGTTTGGTTTGAGGCACAAGCAAACAATCTTGGCGCTCCGAAGGTAAAAGAAATCCCTGAGTGCAACGGCTCTGCAAAGCCAGAACCAACACCCCAGGAGCCAACCACTCCACAACCGCTGCCAAGTCCAGAGCCAACGGTTCCACCGACGACTCCGGAGCCCGCACCGACACCTTCTCCAACACCAACTCCGGCACCGGTCGACTATGGGACATTAGAGTTGAGTTTTAAAAATTTAAAGTCAGCCTTCTTTGATCAGAAATGCTTGCGTTGCCATAGCGCGAATTCCAAAAGAGTCAAAGACCCCGTTATGGATACGATCGCAGAGATCAAAACGAATATGGGTTCTTCTGGAGTTGCTAACATTGGAACTTCTGGTGCGGAAAGCTTCCTTTATAAAATTACGGTCCCAGGCATGATTCCAGATGAAATCATGCCTCCACCTCGCGCCAACCTAGGAACGCTTTCTGCTGAAGAAGCTGACTATTTAAAACGTTGGATTGATGCAGGGATGCCGGAATAATGAAATTCCTTTTTACAGTCATTCTCTTATTTAGTTCTATCAGCTTTGCAGACGGATACCCGGCTTGCAAAGATAAAAACCAACAGGTCGATGTCTCTAATGAAGACATCGTAAAATGGCGCGACCACATGGAGCCTAAATTCTTGGCCCGCGCTTTCGTAAAAACAAAAATCATGAGTGTCCTTGAAGACAGACAAAATCACATTCATTTTGAAGTCGACCTCGATGGTGATTTTTCTACGAACGACGATCGCTTGGAAGTTATCTACAACACCAAATTCGGAGCTGTTCCAGAGTTTCGCCAAGGCGACTCCCTGATTGCCTGCGGTGATTTTATTGTAGATCCTTATTCCCCCACAAAAGCTGTTTTGCATTGGGTTCATAAAAATCCCAAAGGCAAAGGTCATGATGATGGATATCTTGTCATCAATGGCATACTTACTGGACAAGTGACCCAGTAACCCTTTGTTCCTTTGCAAAGGGCACAGAGTTCAGTGGGCCTTATTCTTATAATTTCCTAAACTGTTCCTATGAAAAGAACGCGGTTTCCCTGGTGGCTATGGGTTCTGTGTTTGGTCACATTCCATATTGGGACTCGACTTAGCCTTAACTACATAACAACACCGGGAACTTCATCATTTTACTTTCCTTTGGCTTTCGCCTCGGCGTTCATTTTTTGGTGGGGGCCGATTGTCCTTATTCCCTTTTATCTAAATTCCATTTTAAGCACCCCACTCTGGGGTTTTGGGATCGACGCCACAGCATTTCTATATTCTTTGCCGGAAGTTTTTCAAACCGTTGTAGCTTGGGTTCTGGTGAAAGAACGCCTTAAAGACCAAGACTGGTCCCCCAGTCCGAAAAGCATCAGTCTTTTTGCAATTTACGGAATAATTATTCCTTCGATTCTGACCTCCTTTGCCTTGCAAGGCGCGTATCTGTTCACGCACCAAATTTCCCAAGACCAATATTTGTGGGCCTGCCTTTTAACTGTCATCGGAAACTTTATGAGTGGCGTTTTAGTGACGTTACCCTTAATCATCCTGCTATCGCCTTACCTGGAAAAAAAAGGCCTTTCCCGCTTTCACTGCTCCGGTCTTGAAATGCGTTGGTTCCAGCACATGTCACGCAAGGATCTGATCATTGTCGGTACGATGTTGCTGGGTTGCTCTGTGCTCGGGCTTGTGACCGAGTTCAACCAAACGTGGTATGTCTATGGCATAGTAATCTTGTACTGCGCAACTTGGTACGGATTGAAAACGGCGATCTTCGTCAATTCCTGGGTGGCCTTTGCGACATTGATGTTGCCCATCATTTTGGGACACCCCTGGCCCAAAGATTTTTCCGCCATACAAATTCCAGCAACAATACTGACCCTTTGCCTGTCTGCATTGATGGCCGGGGCGGCCGTTTCTGGTTTAACCGAAAAAATCGACAAACTGCGCGACACTGAGAGCGAACTCAAATCCGCCAAAGAACAAGCCGAAGAGGCCTCCCGAGCGAAATCAGATTTCTTAGCTCGCATGAGTCATGAAATCAGAACACCGCTGAATTCTGTTTTGGGAATGTTAGAATTGCTAAAAGAGACTAACCTTTCCAAAGATCAAGAACGCTATCTAACTCTGTTCAGTCATGCCGGAGAAAATCTGAAGGCGCTGATCAATGACCTTTTGGACTTTTCAAAAATTGAAGCCAAAGCCCTGAGTATAGAAAATATCAGTTATAATCTGCATAGCACCGTGCGCAGTGTTTTTGAAATACTGCAAATAAAGGCCGAGGAAAAAGGCCTGAACTTTGAACTTATTATTGATAGCGACGTTCCCACCTATCAAAAAGGTGATCCGACAAGGGTGCGCCAAGTACTATTCAACCTCATTGGCAATGCCTTGAAATTCACCGAAGAAGGTGAAGTTCAGGTTCGTGTACGACTGGAAAAAAATGGCGCCGAAAAATTGCTCCTGGAAGTCATAGACACCGGCATTGGCATCCCCCGGGATAAGCAAAGCAGTTTGTTCTCACCCTTTTACCAAGCGGAAGCCACAACCAATCGCAAATACGGAGGCACAGGGTTAGGACTCGTGATCTCCAAGAATCTTGTAGAAATCATGGGTGGCACACTTGAGCTAAAAAGCCTGGCCGGCAGAGGCACCACATTCAGAATCACCCTGCCCCATCAGCCGGATTTCGTGACTCCAACCGAAACGAAAACCTTGGCCCATACCAACTGGGCACAATACTTTAACGGCAATAAATTTGATTTATTGATCGTTGACGATTCAGAAGACAACCGATTGCTTCTGACTCATTATCTTAAAAGTCTCCCATTTACTTTCACGGAAGCCGCCAACGGGAAAGAGGCCGTGGAAAAATTCAAAGCCGGAGCCTTCGACTTGGTCTTTATGGATATGCAAATGCCTATCATGAGTGGCTACAAAGCGACCGAAATGATTCGGCACTATGAGCAAGAAAAACATCAAGGCCACACGCCGATCGTAGCTTTAACCGCCACCGCCGTCCTTGAAGATCTGCAAAGGACCATTGCCAGCGGTTGCGATATGTATATGGTGAAACCCGTGAAGAAATCAGAAATTATTGAAACGCTGGTTCACATTCTGACAACAAAAAGACCCGTTAAAGAAGCCCTTAGAGAGCCTCCTTCATCCAGTATCTGAACATGAAGCTCGGAACGAACACGTTTGCTTTTTTGAAGTTCCTCGTAAAAGGCTTTTTCCTTCTCAAGGTCCTCAAAAGCACAATGGATTTCAAAATCCGTTTCTACAGGACGATGATATTCGATACTGCCTTTGGCAATTACGATATTTTCAGTCGGAATATGATAGGCCTTTAAACCCGCAAGAACCAACGCATAGGCCGTTAAGACTCCTGAAGCATAAAGACTGCCGCCAAAGGCCGTCCCCTTGTGATTCAAGTTCTTCTGTAAAGACACCTTAAAGACCGCGCGATGGGAATTGAGTTCTTTGACTTCAATCCCCAGGTGCTCATAAAGCTTGATATTATCCGAGAGAATTTTAACAAGCTCCTGAGAGTTTACTTCCACTGTTCGTATCCCCCGGCAAAGTTCACACTTTGGCGATAGCCCACCTGACGAAGAGCAAAAGTCACGGCACCAGAGCGAACACCGTGATTACTGATCACCAGGATCACTTTATCTTTGCTCACACCCTTGGCCTCTAATTTTTTTTCTACGTCCTTATTTGGGAAATCCATTGCCGTAAAAAAATCTTTCCATTCAAGTTGAACAATGGGAGCTTTGACGTTTTTATACTTCGTCAAATTGTTGATAGCGTACTCGGCACCAGAGCGCACATCCAAAATAACAATCTTGTCCTTGGCTTCGTTGAAATTCATTCCAAACAAGGAGTTCACCGGCAAATCAACGCCGCTCTTTCGGGACTTTTTGGCGGCCATTCTTAGTTGCGGCAACTGCTGAGTTGCATAGGCCTTGAAGTTCTTCGCATCAATGAACATTGATTCTTCGATGACAGGTTTCCAATAAGGTTTGTTTTTAACCGCAGGCGCCTCTTGGACATTCATCTCTCGATAAGAAGAATGCAAAGCTGTATGAACGTCTTTCACACCCAACACATTTAGGGTCCAAGCGATACGTCCCTCTTCCCCATTCCCTAAAGAGCCTTTACCAAGAATGACCACTTTGCTGTCGACATCAATGCCAATCAAAGACAGTCGACGAGCCACGGAAAAAAGGTCTTCTAAAAGAACCCCGCGAGAATTTGGATCTTGTTGAGAGAAGTCCTCCCAGCGCACATTGATCGCCCCGGGGACATGAGACAAATTAAACTCAAAAGGCGCCCGAACATCCAAAATAACCGGGTTGCCTTCCATTAATTTAGCGGAAAGAGCCGACTCTGAGAGAACCGGTTTTTCTTGAGTAATTTTCGTTGGGGGCTTGGTTTGACAAGACACCATCACCAGAGTCGTCAAAAACAGAGAAAGTGCTATACGCATAGAGTCCTCCATGTACCTAAAACAAAGGGAGCCTTTCAGCTCCCTTTAGTTTACTCTGGCCGAGGCCTGAGTTCAATTGTGCTATTTCGTAATTCTCATCGTCGGGAAGAAGATGATGTCTCTGATACTTGGGCGGTCCGTGAGAATCATCACGATACGCTCAATTCCGAGACCCACGCCACCTGTTGGTGGCATACCAGCATCGATCGCCAACAAGAAGTCTTCATCCATTGGATGAGCTTCGTCGTCTTTCGCGCGAGAGGCTTCTTGTTCTTTCAAACGAGCCAACTGATCTTCGGGATCGTTCAATTCGGAGTACGAGTTCCCGATCTCCATGCAAGCTGCGAATGGTTCGAAACGCTCTACCAAACGATCATCACCGCGGTGGATTTTAGTCAAAGGAGAGATTTCCTTTGGGTGATCCATCACGAATGTCGGTTGCCACAAATGTTGTTCAGCCGTTAGCTCGAACAATTCCATGATCATTTCGCCGCGTTTACCTGGCTCATCCAAGTCCCCGCCCATTTTGTTAACAGCTTCGTACAACTCTTGATCCGTCGCCTTGTCTGGATCAATCTTCGCGTACTCACGAACACCGTCGTGAACCGTCAAACGTCTCCATGGAGGCGTGAAATCGATTTCCTTACCTTGGTAAGAAACTTTCATGCTGCCAGTGATTTTCAAAGCAAGTTGTGACACCAACTCTTCAAACTGATTCATTTGGTAGTTGTAGTCTGTGTACGCTTCGTAGAACTCAAGCAAAGAGAACTCAGGATTGTGAGTTCTGTCGATACCTTCATTACGGAAGTTTTTAGAAATCTCGTAAACTTTTTCGAAACCACCTACCAAAAGGCGTTTCAAATAAAGCTCCGGAGAAATTCTCATGTACAGCTTCATATCCAAAGCTTTGTGATGAGTTGTGAACGGCGTGGCCGCGGCACCACCATAGATAGGTTGAAGTGTCGGAGTTTCAACTTCCATGAAGCCACGAGAATCCAAGAATCTGCGAATTTCAGAAATAATTTTAGAACGCGTCTCGAAAACTTTACGAGAATCCGCATCTGTCATCAAATCCAAGTGTCTGTGACGGTATTTGATTTCAACGTCTTGAACACCATGGAATTTTTCCGGAAGGGGTTCGATCGTTTTCGTCAAAATTTCAAAGCTCTTAAGGTAAATAGAGAATTCACCTTTTTGCGATTTAAAAACGTAACCTTCTACGCCGACGATATCGCCAAGATCCACAAGCTCAAAAGCTATGCGGTCTTTTTCTGCCAACTCTTCCGTTTTCACATAAACTTGCACAGAGCTAGATTGATCTTGAACGTTAAAGAAACAAGCTTTCCCCATCGCACGCAAAGTCATCAAACGACCTGCAATACGGTAAACAGACTCCGGCTTCTTTTCACCTGCCGTCAATCCCGCCGCATGTTTTTCAACGATGGTCGCAATCGCCGTTTTATTCTCGAAAGAATACGGATATGGGTTGATGCCTTTCTCGCGAAGGGCATGAAGCTTTTTTCGTTTCTCCGCTCTCAGCGGATTTTCATTGATAGACATTTCTACTCCAGTTGCGGGCCCCGAGGACCCTTCACTCTGTACGCTTGCGCGCCCTTATAGTTTTTTACCTGCGAAAGCTTCCATCACGCTGTGAAGCAAAGCGATTGATTCTTTCTTCGGACGTTGGAAAGCATTACGACCCATGATGGAGCCAAAGCCACCACCTTGAGCGATTTCTTGAACTTCTTTGATCAACTCATCAGTGCCTTTAGCTTCGCCACCAGAGAAGATCACAATGCGTTTACCGTTGAAGCAAGATTGAACCACGTGACGGATACGATCTGTCAAAGTGGAAACTTTAATACCTTGTTCAGCGTATACTTTCGCAGCTGCCGCTTGTTCAATGTGAGCTGTTGGCGGTTTTACTTTCACGATATGCGCACCCAATTGAGATGCGATATGAGCCGAGTACGCAATCACGTCGATCGCCGTTTCGCCATCTTTAGAAATTTGTTCACCACGAGCGTAAGACCAAATTACCACCACAAGACCTGCTTGTTTTGCCAAGCGAGAAGCCTCTGCGATTTCTTCGTACATTTGCTTACGATCTGCAGATCCTGGATAGATCGTGAAACCGATGCCCACGCAACCCAATCTCAAAGCGTCGTCGATATATGACGTCACCGCAGAAATAGGACGTTTGTCGCCGTAAAGAGTGTCCGAGTTATTGATTTTCAAGATAAGAGGAATTTCACCCGCATAATCGCGAGCAATCGCTTCGATGAAACCCAATGGTGCCGCGTAAGCGTTGCAACCCGACTCAATCGCTAGCTCAACGTGGTAGCTTGGATCATAGCCATCTGGATTTTTCGCAAAAGAGCGCGCTGGACCGTGTTCGAAGCCTTGATCCACAGGCAAAATAACCATTTTACCAGTGCCTGCAAGCTTGCCGTGGTTCATAATACGAGCCAGGTTCGTTAAAGTCCCTGGGTTGTCTGATCCATACCAGCTCAAAATCTCTCTAACTCTTGGTGTCATGTCGTCTCCAGAATGTAATTAAATGAATTAATTGGCGAGTCTAACGTATTGAAGAATTAGCAGATAATCAAGCGCGGCGGAGATATTAACACGCTTGGCAGAAACTCCCCTGTGGTATACTGTGGCCTAGCTTTAAAAGCGAGGCCTCCATGAACAAAGTTACCTTTGAAACAACTCCCAATCCTGCCACTATGAAGTTCCTTTTACACACAAAGGTTTCTGATGAGGGTTTTGACTGCCCAACAGCTCAGGATGCGGAACGCTCTCCGTTGGCGGCTAAAATTTTCGGCTTCCCTTGGACAAGCTCCGTTTATATCGGCAATGACTTCATCACCGTGACAAAGCAAGACTGGGTTGATTGGGAGCTTTTGGCACATCCCCTCAGTGGTTTGATCCAAGAACATATGGATAGCCGTGAGCCTGTGGTTGTTAAAATCATTCAACACAACGATCAGGATGATGCCAATGACGAGCCCCTTATTCGCAACATCAAATCTATTTTAAATCGCGAAATCCGTCCCGTGGTTGCCTTAGATGGCGGCGACATCGTTTTCTCGAAATTTGAAAACAATATTCTTTATATCCACATGCGTGGAGCCTGCGCCGGTTGCCCAAGCTCGAGTGCAACTTTAAAGGACGGCATTGAAGTTCGCATGAAGGAACTTTTCCCTGAAATTCATGAAGTTCTTGCAGTCTAAAACTTATCACGAAGCCAAGCTTCTTTTAAAACTTGCTGGCCCTATCATTATTGGACAAGTTGGACAAAATATTATCCAGCTTGCTGATACGATCATGGTCGGTTCCCTCGGGTCTGTCGCCTTAGGCGCTTCCGCATTTGCCGGAAGCGTGTTCATTGTCTTTTTGATTTTTGGTTTGGGAATG
>JBJTMR010000275.1:0-28433 GCA_046070625.1 Bdellovibrio sp.
TCAATGACCCCTCTATTAAGATTTCGACTTTGTGCAATTGCATCACGATTAGATGTAAAGTTCTGATAAGAGACGTCAAAAGCTTCGATCTCTACATTAAAATTCATTTTATTTCCAGATTCATCAATCAACCACTCGGGATTTTTAGTATCCAATGTCAGATTACGATAAGACCCATTGCTGGTGCTGGAGTCCCCTGTTTTTCCAAAAATACGGCTCAAGCCAAGCTCGATCGTCGCTTTTTTCTGGTTCATGCTTTTCGCATTATCCAAACTATTCTGCAAAGCGATGGTTTTGGATTCCAAGTTGCTGATGTCATTTTGATAGACCTGTTTTTTATACTTATAATCGTTCAAGGAATCCTTGATCTGATCATAGCTCCGATCCAAGCTTGCTATTTTGCTACTATCTTGAGGATTTTTCGCGCGTTCCTGTTGGAGGCTTTTAGCGACTTGGCTCAGATCACCTTCGAGATCGCTAATTTTATCTTTGATTCTTGCCAATTGATTTTGACTGTCCGCTAAAGACTTATTGTTTTGAGCAATGCTATTGGAATAAAGATCAATTAACGGCTGCACATTGGATTCTGTCGTTAAAACAGCAGTGCCTCCATCAGGAATTACTCCCGAGATGGCCAGGTTTCCAATAGTCATTTTATATCTAAGACCAGCGCCCTTAGCCGATTGTTTGTAACCGGAGTCATAAAGCTTTAATCCCGCTGTTCCGCTTTTTTGTGACGTTGCTTGGGGCAAAGTTCCTGTTTGAGAGGTAAATTTATTGTAGTCCGTCAGTTTCAAACGGTAACCAAAGTCATTATTTTGAGCGGAAATTAACTCACCCAACACATTACTGTTGTTGGTCGCAGCCAAAAGAGAATTCGCTGCCGTATTCGCAATACACTTTTTTAACATTTCTGTATCTGGTGTCGAGGACGAAGTCTTACTTCCGGAAAGATACTCCAGTCCGAGATCTTTTTTTCCGTCAACTTCGACGCCACCGCGGAATCCACCAAACTGACCAATTTCGGTCCAAAAGGCATTGCCCGAGCCCCCCATGGTACTAGGAACGAATCCGGCACCATCTCTTTTCAATGCACCCGCTCCGATATAGACTTTTTCCATAAAAGTCACTGGAGTGTATGATTGCACATCTTTACTAGATGGCAGAAAGATATCACTATTTACAAAAACGGGACTGTTAAAGACGACTCCACCGTTTACTAAATCAGTTGCCTTAGCGGAAAATTTCTTGAAGAAACTATCACCCTTGCTCGCTGACCCCAAGGCACCACGATCTAAATAAAGATTGTTGGCCAAGATCAAAGCAAAACTTCCCACCTCGCGCGGATACACCCCAACGTAAGATGTTGCTGAAAGTTTCGACGCTCCGATTGCTACGACTTCGCCACTTTGATCCAACAAGCTAACGTCAACCCGGAGATAAACTTCATCTCCGTATTTCGGTAGAGTCGCATTGTTATCAATGGCAATAGATACTTTGATCTTTTTAACTCGCTGATCAACGTTTTGAAAGATTTTGTAAACCGGGTTGTTGGTCGTAATGTCCGACACCAAAAACTCATGGTCAATTTTTTCTAATTTCGCTTGGGCCCATTTGGGAATCCCCAATAGTTTTAGATAAGTTAGCGACTCTTCGGTCAAAAGCAAGCGGTCCACTGAACGCGGATTCGTGGACACTTGAGCGGCATCACTGCCGCAGCTTTCTGGAGTCCATGCTTTAGAGAAACACCATTTTTGCTTAATCCCAACCAGGGTATAATCCAAAACCGAGTGCACCGCTAAACGAGCCGAAATAAGATTAGAGTTCTTATGAGCCTGGGTTTTATAATCGATTATTCGCGGCGCTAGCGAATAAAGAATGATTCCTGTAATCGCAATTGCGATCATCGCCTGAAGGAAGGCGCTGCCCTTTTTATTGAAAAAAGGCGCTTTTTTTAGTGGTGTGTTTTCATTCTCCATGTTTCCTTATCGGAAAAAAACAACACTCACTTTACGCAAGACCATTATCTATCTAATTAGTTTTCTGCAATTCTCATGTGTCACACTGAGATAATTCATAAAAAACCCCCCAGCGTCTCTTATCGAGACATACCTTTGATTCATTTCGAGAAAGAGGACCCGAACCGATCGGTCTTTTCAAAAAACAACCGCGTTGCACTCTGAGTGTTCGGAGATGAATATCTGCTGGTTTTCTCTCCCCCACTCCAGGCGTGCCCCATGCCTTCAATCGCATAATAGTGAATTTGGATGTCCTTTTTCAGATACACATCCCGTCCATCAGGGCGTCGCTGAGACTCCACAATCATGGATGAATTTTTCATGCCATCATCCATAAAATCAAAGAAATCAAAGGCCTGTTTGAAAACGTTATTCCCTTCCACAAAGGGAGCAATGTGGTCTCGGGTGCCATGAAAGACCATCACTGTTTTAAGCTTATTGTCTTCGAGATCTCGTTGAGCACACCGATATGCATACTCGCCTAATTTCTCGCGACCTTCTCCGGGCAATAATCCCTTTAAGACCTGATAAGGTGCGGCCGAGTGAATAAGGGCCCCCGAAAAAACATCCGGATAACAAAACGCGAGGTGGGCTGCCAAAATACCTCCCGCCGAAAAGCCGCCTACATAGATTCGATTTGCATCCACAGTGCCATTGGCAATCAACGTCCGAACTTGGCTAACCATGGTTTCTAGAAATCCGGACCGTTTCTGTGTTGAAGGCAAATACCAGTTCCAACATTTCAAAGGGCCGCCAAAAAAGCGTTGTTCTGGAGCATAAATCAAAGGTTTCACGCTCTCTGTGATATTTTGAATTTGTGTGAGTTCTAAAAACTCTCGACTGGACTGAGTGCAGCCATGAAGCCACACCACCAAGGGTCGTGGGGACTCCCCGGCTTCGTGGGTCCCATAGAAGATGTCCTTATACGACTTTGCCTGTACCAATGGCACCTGCAATAAAACCAATAAAAGACACAAGATTTTGAACATCATTCGGATTTTGTACAATGAGGCCTCCCTCTATCCCATCCAGTCTATGGACACCACGACTGGGCTACCTTCAGATTGAACTTCCCCCCATTCCTAAGTAGGATGTCGTCGATGAAGGCACTCCGTTTCCTGCTGAAATACTCAGTTCTTTTCCTGGTCACTTTTGGCGTGACCTGTTTGCTCAGTCTTGGAGTGGCTTCTTATTACGTCGTAAACCATATTCAGTCAGCTCCCCGAAATTCAGATTACAATTTGACTGCTGTACTAAAAATCGGCGAAGGCTATATTCAAGAGCTCAACACCTTTGACTCAATCTATAAAGGCCTACAAGACAAGAAAATGCCACCTTTCTGTACGACTCTTTGCGGCCCGGCAGCGATTAGTCAAAGCCAATTAATCCAGGAACGAACTCCCTATCTGGCATCCTATTACCAAACGAACGGGACCAAGTCTTTCAAAGACCCTTTATTTAGATTTAAGCTTGAGCAAATGTTGCTGATTTCTAAAACAATCCCCGACTCTCTTCGCGAAGTAGTCATGGACATTTTGAAGCAAAACTCTGAGCAAAATAAATTGCTGCTCGCTTTGCGTTTAGAAAAATCTATTTTGAGTACACTACCAAGCTGGCCCGAACGCTTGCAATCCTACCGTGAAGGATCCAATCGACTCACGTTAGTTCGCGCCTGGATGAAGGCCTGCCAAGCTCGGGGCACCCCGCAAAAAATCTCTCAGGAATGTCGCACTGAATTTCCTTAAGGAAAGCTCGGAATAAGGCGCCCCCGGTGGATTTCCCCCAAAAAAAACAAAAATAGGCGTAAAATCAGCATATTGCTTCGCATTAGCCACCTTGCTCTGACCTTGCAAAGCTTTAATCACGAGGGGGCATATGCTAGTCTCTCGACCGTTATTGAGGTGTACATGAAAATCGCAGATTTATCCCCTAGAAATGAATTCATCGCTCGCCACATCGGACCGAACGATTCTGATATCCAAGACATGTTGAAATTTTTGGGCTTCGCAAGCCTTGAAGAACTTGCTGACAAAGTCATCCCTTCCCAAATTCGTACTCAACACGGCTTTGAGGGTGTTGGTCCCGGCATTTCTGAAAATGGTCTTTTGAATCATCTTAAAAAAATGGTTTCTAAAAACAAAGTTTTCAAAACTTACATCGGCATGGGTTTCCATGACACGATCACACCGACGATCATTCAAAGAAACATCTTTGAAAATCCAGTATGGTACACAGCCTATACTCCTTACCAAGCTGAAATCGCTCAAGGCCGTCTTGAAGCACTATTGAATTTCCAAACAATGGTGGCTGACTTGACTGGCATGGAGATCTCAAACTCTTCGTTGCTTGATGAAGGAACGGCAGCAGCGGAAGCTATGTTCATGGCCCACGCTCTTTGCAAAACAAAAGCTAATGCATTTGTTGTTTCAAACAAAATGCATCCCCATGTAATCGAAGTTCTGGGCACTCGTGCTGAGCCTTTAGATCTGGAAATGATCGTCACAGATCCTGCAACTTACGATTTCGCCAAACCCGTGTTCGGTGTGTTCTTCCAATACCCAGACACTGAAGGGGCTGTAGAAGATTACTCTGCGTTGACGAAAAAATACCAAGCTCAAGGTGCCCATGTGGTGGCCTCTGTGGATTTGTTAGCGATGACGTTGCTGACTCCTCCGGGTGAATGGGGTGCGGATATCGTTGTGGGTAATTCCCAACGTTTTGGTGTGCCACTTGGTTACGGTGGTCCTCACGCTGCCTTCTTGGCAACGAAAGACACTTACAAGCGTATGATGCCGGGGCGTTTGGTGGGTGTCTCCTTGGATTCCCAAGGCAAGCCGGCTTTGCGTTTAGCTTTGCAAACTCGTGAGCAACACATCCGTCGCGAAAAAGCGACTTCCAATATTTGTACGGCTCAAGTTCTTTTGGCGAACATGGCGTCTATGTATGCGGTTTACCACGGACCACAAGGTCTAAAAAAGATCGCAATGCGCGTGAATCGTTTGGCTGGTATCACAGCTGATGGCTTGGCGAAGCTTGGTTACAACGTTTCCAAAGGAACCTTCTTCGATACAATCACAGTGACGACGGACAAAGTTCAAACTGTGGTCGCTGAAGCTGAAAAGCTTGAGATGAACTTCCGCGTGATCAACGATAAGACTGTCGGGATCTCATTAAATGAGACCACGACGACTGAAGACGTTGAAACAATCTGGATGGCATTTAATGGCGGCAAAAAAGCGGCGTTCGATTGCCTTTCTATCGACGACACTTTGAAAATGGATATCCCGGCGAATTTGGCTCGTAAATCAGAGTTCTTAACGAACTCGGTGTTCAATTCTCACCATTCTGAGACAGAACTTCTTCGCTACATCCACCATTTGCAAAACAAAGACATTACATTGACTCACTCAATGATTCCATTGGGTTCTTGCACAATGAAACTGAATGCAACAACAGAACTGGTGCCTGTTTCATGGCCTGAGATCGGGAAATTGCATCCATTTGCACCTGTCACACAAACTCAAGGCTTGATCGATATGATTAAAGATCTTGAAGCGAAACTTTGCGATATCACAGGCTTTGCGGCTGTGAGCTTGCAACCAAATGCAGGTTCTCAAGGCGAATACGCAGGTCTATTGGTGATTCGTAAGTATCATCAATCTCGCAATCAAGCGCACAGAAATATCTGCTTGATCCCATCGTCTGCCCACGGAACAAATCCAGCCTCCGCTGCTCTTGCAGGTATGCAAGTTGTGGTGGTGAACTGCGATAGCTTGGGGAATGTGGAAATCGCCGACCTTAAAGCTAAAGCGGAACAACACAAAGACAACTTAGCAGCTTTGATGATCACGTACCCATCCACACACGGTGTGTACGAAGAAGGCATCAAAGAGATCTGCGACATCGTTCACGCCAATGGTGGTCAAGTGTACATGGACGGCGCGAACATGAATGCGTTGGTTGGTATGTGCCGCCCGGGTAATTTCGGCGCTGACGTTTCCCATATGAACTTACACAAAACATTCGCAATCCCTCACGGTGGTGGCGGTCCTGGTGTTGGTCCAATTGGTGTGGGTGCTCACTTGAAAGAATTCTTGCCGAAGCATTCTATCATCGCTGAAGCAGGCCCTGCGAATGGCATCAGTGCGACGACGTCTGCTCCTTGGGGCAGTGCTTCGATCTTGCCGATCTCTTGGGCCTACATCACAATGATGGGCGCACAAGGTTTGCGTAAGGCGACATTGGTTTCTATCTTGTCAGCGAACTATATCGCGAAGAAGTTGGAAAATGCTTACCCTGTGCTTTATAAAGGCAAAAGCGGTTATGTAGCCCATGAATGTATCATCGACCTTCGCGATCTGAAAAAAACGTCAGGTATTGACGTGACAGACGCCGCGAAACGTTTGATCGACTATGGTTTCCATGCACCAACAATGAGTTTCCCGGTTGCGGGTACATTGATGATCGAACCAACTGAGTCTGAGCCAAAACAAGAAATTGAACGTTTCATCGATGCGATGCTGTCGATCCGCAAAGAAATCGAAGCGGTTGAAACTGGCAAAATGGACAAAGAAAATAACGCTCTTAAAAATTCTCCGCACACAGCACAGATGTTGATGAAGCCTGAATGGAATCATCCGTACTCTCGCGAAGAAGCGGTTTACCCAGTTGAGTGGTTGCGCACGAATAAATTCTGGCCGGTGGTAGGACGTGTTGATAACGCCTACGGCGACAGAAACCTAATCTGCTCTTGCCCCTCAATCGAAGAATACAAATAGGTACGCCGTACCTATTTGACACGCACTGTGTTAGGAATTCATGAAACGCGTTTTACTTATTCGACTTGATAAAATCGGCGACCTGATCTCCACAATGTGTGTGGATCAGGCTGATTTCTTACAAGACGCTGAAGTAAAATGGGTCATCTCCAAAGGTTTGGGTTTCGTCCCCGATCATGCTGATCCAAAACGTTCTTATCTCGAGATTTCCAAAGATGACTGGAAGAACTCTTTAAAGGTTCTTCGTCAGTTTATTCGTGATTTTAAGCCCGATGTCGCAGTCAGCTTTCAAGCCCCTTGGTGGGTCAGCTATGCATTGTGGGCAGAGGGCATAAAGGTTCGCGCTGGGGTGCAATCCCAGTGGCACAGCTTTTTGTTTTTAAATAAAGGCCTGCGCCAACGCCGCAGTTTTGCCATTCAACACGAAGCTGACTACAACATGGATTTGTTGCGCTTTGCTTTGGGTGAAACGAAGAAATCTGTGACACCGACCTTAAAACTTATGGCTCCAGTAAATCCAGAACTCCTAACCAAACACCAGCTGACAGCATTAGAATACGTCGTTGTTCACGCGGGAATGGCAGGATCGGCTCTGAATTGGCCCACTGTTCGTTATATTGATTTGATTGAAAAGATCACGGCGACAACTCCCGTCGTTTTAACGGGAACACCTGCCGATGAACCCTTTTTGAAAGACATCAAAGTTCATTTTCAAAACAACCCAAAAGTTTTGATACTTCAGAATTTACTAAAGCCGGCGGAACTATTTACCGTTTTAAAAAATGCCAAGGCCCTAGTCGTTCCCAGTACGGGAGTGGCTCATATGGCGGCAAGTCTTGGAACCCCTGTTCTGGGATTGTATTCTCCGATTCGGGTTCAACACCCTCGTCGCTGGGCCGCCCGCGGTGAGAATGTAAAAATTTTCGTCTCTCAGAACGAAAATCCCCCTTATGACAACGCCATGGAAGAAATTAAGGTCGATGATTTGCTAAAAGCACTGAATTCTCTGTAGAATCCAAACACTCATGCAAAGACAATTTTCTATCCCGACACAAATTGAAGGTTCTATTTCTGCAGCCTTGGCTGACTACAAGCTCTCGCTCACGGATTCCAAAGATCTCGCGAAGTGTGTACTTGCTCTTTCAAACTTCTTTATCTCTCAACCCGAAAGCCAAACGCCTTGGCATGAGTCCTGGGCCCAAGTGGCGTATCTTTGCTATTATTTACCATTGAACTCTGCTCGCCTTACTGCCGTGATTGCAGAAGGTGAAAAACGTGGTTTCTTTGATGGGCTGGAAGAAGTTTTGGATTTCGGCGCTGGTCTGGCAACGGCGTCTTTAAGTTTGTCCGCGACAAAAAGTTTTCGTTATACATTGATTGAATGCGCCACTGAACCGCAACGCCTGATTGAAAAACACTTTCCATTTTTTAAGGGCCATGAGTGGACCCGTACATTCAGCGGCCAACGCCTGGGGAATCCTAAGAAAACGCTGGCGTTATTTTCATATTCACTAACTGAACTCAGCGAATTGCCTGAATGGGCCTATGACTGTGAAGCGATTATGATCGCGGAACCGTCCACACAACAAGATGGCCGTAAGCTTTTAACTCTTCGCCAAAATCTGATCGAAAAAGGCTATTACGCCTGGGCTCCTTGTACTCATCAGGATTCTTGCCCATTATTATCCCAATCCAAAACCGATTGGTGCCATGATCGCATTTTCTTTGAAGCCCCAGCTTGGTTCCAGAAAATGGAAGAGCAGTTGCCAATGAAAAATCGCACCCTAACCACAAGTTACTTGTTAATGCGAAAAGCGAAGCCCGCAGAAATCCATGCCGCTCGCGTCGTGGGAGACACCCTGAAAGAAAAGGGTAAAGATCGCCAAATGATTTGTCGGGGACCAGATCGCGAATTCCTCGCATGGATGCATAAAAACAAACTCCATCAGGACATTCCCCGTGGGGCGCTGATTGAGGTTCCCAATTCCTTTCAAAAGGTTTCGAATGAACTTCGCGTCACCAGCACCCTGTCAATTATTTGAAAATATTACTTATTTATAAATCACCCAATGCTCCAAAGTGCCATAAACTACTTCGGAGCGATTCCCTTTCTTCCTGATTGAAATTTCCCTATGGTTTTCGTAAGCATGCCTCTATGAAAAGCAATTTTGCTACGTCCCGGGATATTCTTCTTTTTGACTATGAAAAAAAGCGCCAAAGAAACTCGCGCTTTTCTCGTCGCGCGTATGGAAAATTGCTTGGAATTTCCAGTGGCCGCTTGACCGAAATCCTAAGTGGCAAATCTCCCCTGACAAATAAAAAAGCTCAGTCCATTGTCCGTAAACTTGATTTGGACTCTTTGGAGCAACATTATTTTCTACGCCTCGTCAGCCGCGAAAATGCATCCCGTGAAGACCGACGTCGCAAACAAAGAGTCACCACTGCTAAGCAACTATTGATAGAGGAATTCGCACTTATTAGTGACTGGGAATATTTCTCTTTGATGTCACTGATTGAAACAAGCGAATTTAAATCCGACAAAAAATGGATTTCAAAAAAATTGGCGATCACACCAGATCGTACCGAAGAAGTTATTGCTTGTCTGTTGAAACTCAACCTCATTCACGTCGATGACAAAGGAGAGTTTAAAAACACCTATCACTCTTTGTCGACTTTGACAGATGTGCCCTCTGAAATTCTTCGCAAAGCCAATGCTGACTGTATTGTCCAAGCCTTGGATAAAATGCATACTGTCGATGTTCTGAGCCGTGACATCACATCAATGACGTTTCCAGTAAACCCCGCAAAAATGAAAGAAGCCAAAGAACTCATCCGCGAGTTCAAAGGAAAAATGGCCAAACTCATGCGCACGGGGAAAACATCGGAAATATACAATCTCAATGTGCAACTCGTACCCGTATCTGAATTGGGAGTTTAATATGAAGTATCTCTTAATGACGATCTTAACATTATTAAATTCTTTTGCGTGGGCAATTGGTGACGATGGTATTTTTGATCGCGGTAATGGTGGCGATGTTGTCATTTGCACTCAGCCAGACGGTAAAAAAACATATCAGTTGCTAGATCTTTATGAACGGGACCGAGGGCCTTTACTGACCCTTGAGAAAGTTCCTGACAACCTATCTTATACCGACATCCTTGAGCACAGTATCAGCCGTATCGGACGCCAGGTCCCAAAAATCGAAACTGCTCTACGCTATGAATTAGAGAAACTGAACACATCCGTTCATTTTGCGGCAGACAGCCAAATTCCTGAAATTCAAGACGAAGATTCTTACGTGCTCGCCAGTAATTGCGCCCTTCGTCAGTTGGCTGTGCAATGGGGCAATGGGTCCCATCATGGACGCATCTATTTAATCAACGCGCCTTACTTCCAATTTCTCGACGAATACAATAAAGCGGCCCTCATCCTTCACGAGTTAGTGTATCGCCTGGTGTCTTTTCATTATCCCGACCAAAACCTAACGTCTCGTATGGTTAGAGTTTATGTGAGAACCTTTCTTTCTGAGCAATTTGATCATATGGGAGTTCTTTTTTTCCCCGGAGGAGTTCTGACAACTCTGAATTACCTCCCGCCAAATATAAAAAGAAGAGACCCGCCGAAATCTAACTAAGTAGGAAAAATAACGTCGGGGCAAATCCCCCCGCCCTCTGTCGGGCATAAAAAAACCGGATGTTTTTTCAAACATCCGGTTCAAGTCGAGCTTTGCTTTGTTGTGTCGGACTAGTCGTTTAATCCAAAACCTGAAACTGGAAACATCGATACAGAGATCTGATAGGTTTTTCCAGGCTGAACAACTCCTGCATCTAGAAACTGTGCAAGTTCTTTGCGGAAGTTTTTGATGCGTTCTTTTGCTTCAGCCAAACGCGCTTCATCAACTGTGATCGTGATTGTTGATTGTTCACGCTCTTCACTCGGCATCTTTTCCAAAAGACGCTCAAGCTTACGTTTCATTTTTTTCTCACGGCTGACTTCTGCAAAAACTTGAAGCTGCTCCCCAGGTAAATCAAGACGTTCACCGAACATGCGGATAGTTCTCATCGTCACAGTTCTTTTGCCGTTTAGAATTTTGGACAGGAAAGACGAGTCTACTTCTAAGTGACGTGCGAACGCGCGCAATGAATAACGAGGGTAGTTTTGGCTACGGCGCGCGAGTTCATCTTCAAGGAATTGTCTAAAATCTGAGTTTTTATTTACATCTTGCATATCGACAAGGATTATTGGCAGGTCCCCCAATAATCAATATTTTGTTCACATCCTTACAGACTTTTAATTTTGCCATTCGGGGTGCGTCAATTAATGCGCGAACATTACAGATTTTTATCAAATATCAATAACTTACGGTTGCGGCCGTTTTCAATGACCTCCCTCGTAAAAGTCAGGGAAAACTGTTCTTGGAACACACTCCAAGAGGCCAAAAACTCCTCTAATTTTTCCTCATGACGATGAGAACTCAATATCCAGCGCGATACATTTATTGTCGATTTTGCATACAAACCGAGCAAAATATCCTGAATGGTATGTGTCCCCACACCTGCGATGACAGCCGTTCCAGATAAAGGAGCATGAATGCTCTCTCCACTCTGAGCCCAAAAAAACGCGCGCTGCGAACCTTCTTCATCAAAGTGTTTTTGCATAAAGTCCGCCTGAAGCTTCTGAATAATATGCGGCACCTGATCAACAAAGTGCACCTCAGGAAAATGCCCACTACGATAAGCACTAATCCCCACATACCCGTGATCACAACAGAAATCCCACACAGGCTCCCCATGAATCAAGTTCTCATAAATAGTCAAAATCCGCTCAGAAACCTTCGCCATCAGCGACGATCTAACACAGCCATCCGTTAATTTCACCCACTAAGCCCAACATCCTCTTACCCCTCCCCCAAAAATCTCAATTCATGCCCGCAGTTTCCCAAACCGAGAGCCTTTTTCTGGATTCTCCTTGAAGCGAAGCTTCAAGAAGAATCCAGATTGACGGACCCTCCCTGGACCGAGGAAACTGCGCGCATGAAAAAGACTCCTTTAGCAGACACACACGTTTCCCTGGGCGCCCGCATGGTAGATTTCGCTGGCTGGTATATGCCTGTTCAATACTCTGGCCTTCGTGAAGAGCATGACAACGTTCGCAATAACGTTGGGCTTTTCGACGTCTCTCACATGGGTGAAATTCGCTTCAAAGGCCCTAAAGCCCTTGAAACCCTGGAATGGTTAACGACAAACGATGTCGCTCGCTTGAACGATGGGGAAGCTCAATATTCTTTGTTGCCAAATGACCAAGGTGGTTTGGTTGATGATATCATCGTGTATTGCCTGTCTAAAAATTCTGATTACTTGGTGTGCGTGAATGCTTCCAACAAAGATAAAGACTTTGCGTGGATGACAAAACACAACAAAGGCGCTGACATCACTGACGAATCCGACAAATGGGGTCAGATTGCAATCCAAGGACCAAAAGCTTTGGAGCTGTGTGACCGTGTCTTTGGAGTCAAAGTCAGCGAAATGAAGTCCTTCACAGTTCACTCAGGCAAATTCCAAGGTCATAACATCATGATCGCAACGACGGGCTACACGGGCGAAAAAGGCTGTGAAGTTTTCGTTGAGGCCGCGGGAACTGTGGCTTTGTGGAATACTTTGTTAGAACAAGGCAAAGACTTGGGTGTAGCACCCATTGGCTTGGGCGCCCGTGACACATTAAGAACTGAAATGAAGTACTCTTTGTATGGTCATGAAATTGATGACACAACGAATCCATACGAAGCCGGCTTGGGTTGGGTCATTAAACCTGCAAAAAAAGACTTCATGAACAAAGCCCAAATCGTGGGTGTTAAGGAAGCCGGTCTTAAGAAAAATCTTGTGGGATTTAAGATGCTTGAGAAGGGCATTCCTCGCCAAGGTTACAGCCTATTTTCTTTTGACAACAAAGAAATCGGCAAGGTAACTAGTGGTACTCACTCACCGACCCTGGATGAACCTATTGGTATCGCATTTATTGATGTCGCTTATACCAAAGAAGGAACAGAGTTCCTGCTGGATATCCGCGGACGTAAAGTGAAGGCCGTGGTCGTAAAAACGCCATTTGTAACAAAATAAGGAGCCTCAGATGCCATTCCATATCCCTGAAGACTATTACTACACAAAAGAACACGAATGGGCTCAAGTTGACGAGAACATCGTAACTGTAGGTATCACTGAATTTGCCCAAGACTCTTTGGGTGAAGTTGTTTACGTTGAGCTTCCAGAAGAAGGCCAAAAGATCACTCAAGGCCAAACTTTTGGCGTTATTGAGTCCGTTAAAGCCGTTTCTGACCTTTACGCCCCTGTTTCAGGGACTGTAATCGAAGTTAACGCGGCTTTAAGCGATGACCCATCTGTTTTGAACGACGACCCAGTGAACGAAGGTTGGTTGGTTCGTATCGAAATGGACACTGAAAAAGAGCTAGCGAACCTTATGAGAGCTCCAGACTACAAAAAATTGATCGCAGAGAAGTAGTTTTTCGTTGATTTAGCTGATCCAATCCGCTAAATCTTTGTTTCCGTTATCGGTGTTGCCCCGCTGGTGAAATTGGCAGACACGCTAGACTTAGGATCTAGTGCGCAAGCGTGGGGGTTCAAGTCCCTCGCGGGGCACCAAATCTTCTTCGGAAGAGATAAAAAAAGCTGACTAAATAAGTCGGCTTTTTTTATGTCCGAAATCCACCCCACAGCCCTACCTCAAGTCCAGATACTTTCCTCAGAATTTGTATTACAATGATCAACGGTGAACCATGAATAAGATCATTCAAAATCTCAGATCTCAGCATCAACAGCTCTTGACCATGTTAGACGATGGCACCGATCTTTTGTCGATCATCCAGTTCGTTGAGAACGAACACCACTCGATCGAAGAACAAGAGCTGTTTCCTTTGATTGCCAGCCACCCCCTGCTTAAAGAGGGCGGCCCTTTATGTACATTCTTCTGGGGTATGGAAATGGATCTCAAACCTAAATCTGGCGCCGAAGATATATTGAAGAACCTTTATACAAATGGCTTTGTCGGGCAAAAGGATACACGAAGTTTTCCCTGGCTTCCCGAACATACGCCACTGCAAATCCCCATGGGCGAGCATTTTTTGAACCATGAACTCTCTTACGCGATTTGCGAGCTCAGCAAAAATCCAGATACCCCCGTGGCGCAAAAGTTTCTGGAGCCTTTGAAAACTGAATATATTAAACTGCTTCGCGGACACATCGACAAAGAAGACAATTGTCTTTTTATCCTGTGCGAAAAAATCTTGAACGCGACTTCTATGTCTGAGGATAACCGATGAAAGAAAATGCTACAGAAAAATGTCCGATTTGCTCTTCCCAAGAAGAAAAAATCACTGAGCAAATCGTTAAGATTTTGCAGTCCAAAAAGTATTCAAAAAACTCCATCATCTTTGACCAAGAGCAACCTTGCAGTGGGCTCTATTTAATCAAATCGGGCGCCGTGAAAATTTCTAAACTTTCTCCGGATGGTAAAGAAATGCTTATCGAAATTCTGCACGCGGGAAATACTTTAGGAGAAGCGGGCTTACTGGGACAAGAAAAACACTCTGACACCGCAACAACCACGGAAGAATCCGAAGTGTTCTTCCTACCAAAGCAAGAATTTCAGATCATCTTGATGAAACATCCAGAGCTCTATCAGTCTGTGGTGCAGTCGTTGATTCGCTGGATGGACAAATTGCATTTGGTCATCGAAAACATCAGCCTGTCTTCAGCCCGAGGCAGAGTCTTGGGTTATATTTCCCGACTCGAAAAAGAACAAAACAACTCCATCATTCGCTTAAGCGCAAAGAAACATGAAGTGGCTTTGATGCTGGGACTGCGACCGGAAACATTTTCTCGCACGCTCACTGAATTGGAATCAGAGGGTCTGATCAAGCTAGACCACAAGCAGATTCACATCCTGCAAAAGGCCTAGACCACAATATAAGGTGATCCTGATCATCCTTTCTGCCGATATCTAGTGATTTTTAAATCATAGCCGCTACCGTGAACATATCGGTGGTGGCTATGAACATCTATAAGTACGACATCGTTTTTCAAGAAATTCCCAATCATATTGCCTTGGCATTTTATGTCTGTGGCTGCCCATTGAAGTGCCCAGGCTGTCACTCGCCAGAGCTTTGGACTGAGAAAACAGGAACCCCCTTAACGCTCACTCTTTTCTCCACTCTTCTGGAGCAGTACCAACACAAAGCAGACTGCATTTTATTTTTAGGGGGCGAATGGCATCCCCACGACCTTACTGGTTTTCTAAAAGAAGCCCGTCGGTTGCATTTCAAAACCGCTCTTTACACGGGCCTGGAAGACGTTTCTGATTCTCTGAAAGAGCACCTGACGTTCCTAAAAACGGGCCCCTGGATTTCTAGCCGTGGTGGTTTAAATTCACCAACAACAAATCAAGTCTTTAGAGATCTCACAACCAACACTGTTCTGAATTCCCTTTTCCAAAGCTGAAATCATAACCAAAGGAGTAGCTATGATTCGCCTCACTCAAGATCAAATCAATGACAAGATCCAATTTATCGCCGGTTATCTAAATGCCGAAAATGCCGCCGAGGGATCTAAGCTTGATGCCAACGCCAATGTCACTCACAAGAACATTGCGACCTTGGAAGCCGAAATCAACAAAGATATTAATATTCAAATCAATCGCGCCCTGGTTTCACAAAAAATTGGAGCTTTGTTTGGGGAAACATTGGCTCAAGAATACATCCGCCAAATTGAAAATCATGAAATCTATGTTCATGATGAAACCTCTTTAAAACCCTATTGTGCCTCCATTTCCATGTATCCCCTTTTGCTTGAGGGACTTAAAGGATTGGGAGGAGAATCCAAAGCCCCACTGCATTTAGAAAGCTTTTGCGGCTGCTTTGTGAATTTGGTGTTTGCCGTATCTGCCCAGTTTGCTGGTGCCGTCGCCACCGTCGAATGGCTGATGTACTTTGATCACTTCGCCAGAAAAGACTATGGGGCGGATTATCTTCGCACGCATACGAAAATTATTAACAACCACTTACAACACGTGGTCTATGCTTTAAACCAACCGGCTGCGGCTCGTGGCTATCAGTCTGTCTTTTGGAATATTTCTATTTATGACCAATACTACTTCAATTCTCTTTTCGGAGAATTTGTCTTTCCGGATGGAGATCGTCCAGACTGGAATAGCGTTCGGCATCTGCAAGATCACTTCATGACTTGGTTCAACAGTGAACGCCGAAAAGCCGTCCTGACTTTCCCGGTGGTCACAGCCGGAATGCTCGTTGATAACAATGAACCTAAAGATAAGAAATTCGCCCAAATGTGCGCCCAAGAACTCAGTGAAGGAAACAGTTTCTTCATGTACATGAGCGAATCTGCAGACAGCCTGGCTAGTTGCTGTCGTCTTCGCAATGAAATTTCAGACAATACCTTTAGTTATTCGTTAGGAGCCGGTGGTGTTGCTACAGGATCCATCAATGTCATCACAATCAATATGAACAGACTGGTCCAAAAGAAATTAGATCTGAAAGAAATGGTCAACAAAGTACAAAAATACCAGGTAGCTTATCGTCGTCTGATGGAAGAATACTTTGCCGCGGGAATGTTGAGTGCTTATTCTTCGGGTTTCATCTCTTTAAATAAACAATTTCTGACAATTGGTATTAATGGCATGGCTGAAGCCGCCGAAGCAGAGGGAATTCAAGTTCAGAACAGTACCGAATATAAAGACTTTGTCCGAGAAAAATTGAAAATCATTTTTGATGAAAACCGACAAGCCCGCCAAGAGTTCGGCTATATGTTTAATACAGAATTTGTTCCCGCGGAAAATCTAGGCGTCAAAAACGCAAACTGGGATCGCAAAGAAGGCCTTTCCGTTCCCCGGGATTGCTACAATTCTTATTTCTATATTGTGGAAGACGATAGTATCAATGCTCTGGATAAGATGGATCTGCACGGCAAAGAGATGATGCAGTTCCTCGATGGAGGTTCTGCATTACATCTCAACTTGGACGAAAGGCTCAGCGCTGAAGGCTTTTACAAGCTGATTAAAGCTGCGGCCCGCTCTGGTTGTAATTATTGGTGTGTAAATGTCAAAATCACTATCTGCAATGAGTGCGACTTTATCGACAAACGAACCCTGTATCATTGTCCAAAATGCCAAAGCCAAAATGTCGATCATGCGACCCGAGTGATCGGTTACTTGAAACGCATTTCAGCTTTTTCATCGGCTCGTCAAAAAGAGGCCGCGAAACGATATTACCATCTTAAGGCGTCTTCGTCCGAAGGATCTTTGGCAGAAACAACGCGCCCCACAGCAACAGGCCTAGAATCCAAGCATAAGCCGCATACAATAAATGCGACTGATAAATATGCGGAGCAAAGCCCGCTGACAATCGGGTAAAGCCAGCCAACGCCATCAGAGAAGCTCCAAGCCATAATCCCTTGGAGCTTTTCTCCATCGCCATATCATGTCCACCGTGAGACAGACTGACTCTGACTGCGATCATCAACGTCATCAAACCCAATCCCGATACTAGAATCACGTGCAAAAGATGAACACGATAACTAGGCAAGAAAACCGTCGCCCATTGCCCCAGAAACATGAACCATGCGGACGCCCATAACCACCAACTTTGGAACGCACGACGTGGCGGAAACTTATGAATTTTCCAAAATTGCAGGATGATAGAACTCATCACAAATGAGCGTAAAAGTTGCGCCGGAAGGACAAATGATCCCGCTTCCAACACATAAGAAAAAATAAACAACACGGCCAACGAAGCAAAGAGTTTAATTTTTGGGGACGCAGAGTGCGCGCCTTTTTCATTCGGTAAATGCCCCCACCCTAGCAACGCCGGAATCAAGCGACTGCCGACCCCCATCACCAGACATAAAACATATCCCTGAAGAAAAAGAAGTCGCCCAAAATTGTAAAGCGGCGTTGGCAAGTTTCCAAATTCCGCACCAAAAAGCAATATGGAACCGACAAGCCCCGCAACCACCCCAAAACCCACGAACAAAAAGGAATCTGGAGGATTGGATTTACGATTTTTAAAACGACGAAACAGGAAAGAAATCAGAAAAATGAACAGCGCAACGACTGCACCATAAAAATACATCTTACTTTGCGGAGCCAAACTCAAAAATAGTACAGCAATAAGCCCCAAAGCTGTCCGTTGTTCATTCTGTGTGGGACCAAAGCTCGAAGTAAACTTCGGCGCAGCGGTCATTAAAAAGCCACACACAAAACACAAAAAGAATCCCCCGGTCATGATCTCGGGGTGATGAAGCCCTGGGTAAGAAACCAAATTCCAAGGAAATAAAATCCATAACAAAACACCCCAAATCCCCAGGACCCAACCCGCAGGAAAGAAGTATCGATAGCCATCCGCATGAGTAGTATTCATAACAACCTCGTTCCGACACCTATCGTATCAATCCACAGCGAAGCTGTCCTTGATCAATATCAATATTTGAGGGTTTGAGGGCTGGTATTTAGGCTGTGCTAACCACCGGCAAGCATGAGGCCAAAAGCTGAGACTCCGCAAATCACCATAGAACCACCCACGATCCCGACGATGGCGCCTCCGATCAAAAATATTCCCAACACATTTCCAATAACAATTCTCTTAAGTAATTTCATAGAATTTCCTTTTTTGAAAATGTACGAAATTTCCAGCGTTGAAACTGTGATCGAGATCAAGAAATTCCTGAAAAGTGCATCTGCTATGAGCAGCATCATATTTCGATAGCTGAGACGAATTCGGAATAACTTGATCCAGATCATAGAATTTGCGGATTACCTTTGCCATTATTGAAGACGGAGGCTTCATGCTGGACTCAATTCAAAAGCTTAAGAAAATGGACTTTTTCAATCGACTCCCTGAGCGGTTTCTTTCTGATTTTGTTATTCACTCTGAAATTGTTCATATCAAAAATAAAGATATCCTGTTTGTCCAAGATACGCCGATTGATGAGCTTTATATTGTTTTGCATGGTTCTTTCAAGATCACCAAACAATCACAAAATCTGATGCCCGTGGCTCTTAATTTCTTGGGCTGTGGAGAGTTCCTTGGAATTGCTCTGGCCGGCCTTACTCATCCACTCTACCCAGCAACCGCATCTGCGTTGGAAGACAGCACCTTGCTGAAATTTTCGAGAAAGTACTTTCTTGAAGTGATGATGAAAAATGACTTCGTTCGTTTAACCATTACTCGGCAAATTGGGGACCGTTTCCTGGAACTTGAAAACGATCGCTGCATGGAAAATGCCAGATGCCATCAACGCGTCGCCGATCTATTGGTTCGCCTCTGGGAGCGCCAAGGTGGCTCCGACAAAAAGATTCATATACCACTAACTAGGAAAGACATCGCTCATCGCGTGGGGACCAAAGCCGAAACTATTATTCGAATTCTTAGTACTTGGGGAAAACAGGGAATTATAAAAACTTCGAGCAAAAGAATTGAGCTACTGGATACAAACAAACTCAAAGAAATTCGCTATCAGAAAAATTCAGAGCCTTAGGAAGATGGCTCAAAGAGCTCCTAGGAGCTCTTTATCCATTTCTTTCAGGTCCTTATTACTCGCCACCGCAAAATCCGCAGCAACCTTCGCCTTTTTTCTTGGTAATTTTAAGCTTCCAGACCATCGGGCCATTTTCAAGATACTCGTGTTTGAACTCTCCGGCACGGAACTGTTCGAACTGTCTTAAAAGCGGTACAGGATCATGGTTGTTTACAATAACTATGCTACTTCCACCCTCGAGACGATCAAAGCTTTGAAAGATGTGACCATGTCTTTCTGCGGGTGGAATTTTTTGGGCTTCAATAACGATGTCATTCATAGAGTTTTCTCCTTCTTGTTTCTAGAATAAGAAAACTCTCCACCCGACGCCTTGATTGAGATCAATTCTTAAGAAATTTTATTAGATCTTTAGGATCTTTGTCTGCGCCGACAGTTTGGCCCTTAATGATACCCTCTGCATCCAAAACTGTAATAATGAAAGAGTGATCAAAGCCACCGCCATCCATTTTTTTGTATTTGATGCCAAGAAGGTTTGCGATCTCCCGTGGGGATTTATCAGACTTAGCAGTAAAAAGACTCCAGTCTTTTCCCAATTTCCTTTTCTCTGCATAGGCTTTGAGCGCTTGCGGAGTGTCATTTTCAAAGTCAAAGCTAACGAGGACAAAATGAGGCTTCAAAGGACTCTTCTGTTTTTGCAGTTCGCCTTCCACATCTTTCATCTTAGACAAGATCAATGGGCAGGCATAAGCACACCCCGTGTAGCCCATGGAAATAACAACAGGCTGACCTCTTAGTGACGAAAGCTTGACGACTCTTCCTTCTGCATCCAACAAATCCATGTCGGCATTATAAAGGGAATCTTCGGAGACAGGCTTTTGAACTTCATTCTTTGTAGCCGGATGAGCACCGTGATGATCGGCTCCGTAAGTTTGAAAACTGAAAACACACAACACACTAAGGCAAATCAGATTAAGACATTTCATAACTATTTCCTCTCGTTAGCACAGCGAAATCCTAAATTTTGAACCGTATATTTTGCTTGAAGACTTCCCCGAAACGCGTATCTCATAAAAGCCGCATAGTCGCCCGGGTCTGCAGCAGAGGCCGCGCCTCCGCCACAAAATAAATTCCGATCTAAGGCCACGTCAGCTCGAGATTCTCCGGTCATGATTGAGTCGTTAAAGTCCTCGACCCATTCCCAAATCAATCCGTGCATATCATAGACCCCTTGAACGTTGGGTGCATGAGTTCGTTTTACGGCGGGCAAAGGCCATTCAGCACTTTTTCCATACCATTCAAGAATCACACTCTTAAGATCTTTCTTATCTTTGAACGGAAGCTGTCCCACGTACTCCCATTCGTTCACAGTCGGCAATCGTTTCCCTAGGCTGTCACAATAGGCCCGAGCCGCATACCAACTGACTCGCACGACTGGAGCCTGTGCAAACGAAGAATCCCCATAATCAAGGTCGGCGCGCCAATATTCCAGATAGTTTTTATCACTGAAAATGCGTTTTATTTTACTTTTTTGCCATTGGGGATTTTGTTTAAGAAACTCAGCAAACTGAGCATTCGTAACAGGATGGGGGTCAAGATAAAATGATGATACTTTTCGTTCGGTTTTATCAAGAAGGGCTGGCATTTTAAATGAGCCCGCGGGAATCAAGATCATCTCATCTGCGTGAACAGTTATCGCAGATAAAAACATCCCAAGAGTTATAATAAACAAAACCAACTTGGGATGTTTCATAAAAGGCTCCTATTTCATTTTGCCAGAAGCTCGAATCGCTTTAACTTCGTCTGCTGTCACTTTTTTCTTAGAGTTGTCCCAAGAATTGTAGACGTAATTCAAAACATTCGCCACTTCTTGGTCACTTAAGACTTGGGCCGGCATGATAGAGTTAAACTCTTTACCATTGACAGTGATCTTGCCGTCTAGTCCATGAACCACCGCAGAGATCGCTTTGTTTTTATTACTATTCAAAAAGTCTGACTTCGCTAAAGGAGGGAAAGCCCCTGGAATTCCAAGACCGCTCGCCTGATGGCAAGCAAAGCATGAAGATTCAAAAGTGTGTTTACCACGAGCGATACTTTCTTCGAAGTTTTTCGGAGGAAGTTCTTTCGGAGCTGCTTCACCAATTTCTTGGATCACGCCACCTTCTGGTTGGTAAATACCATCTTCAGTTTTACCAGAGTACACGGCTTTATTTGCAGTTCCCTCAACCTTTAACATCCCCAAGGCACCTTTATTGAAGGCACGGAAAATCGAGTGATCCACCAAGATATAAGTTCCAGTAGTTTGCAGTTTAATCTCCGCAATTGCAGAACCGCCGGCAGGCACTAAAGTCGTTTGAACGTTTTCATTCACAAGCTTACCGCCCTCGACATAGACCTTATCAAAGATCTCTCCGATTACGTGGAATGAAGACACCAGATTCGGACCACCGTTACCAACAAACAGACGAACAGTTTCTCCGACCTTCGCTTGCATAGCTTTGTCACCAACTAGGGCGCCAACGTTTCCGTTAAAGACTACATAGTCAGGTTTTTCTTCTACAGCTTTAGTCATACTGAAAGGTTGCAGTCCCGCAGCCCCGTATTTACCTTTAGTATAGAACTCACCTTGCATGACGTAAAACTCGCGATCAACTTTTGGAAGACCTTCTTTAGGTTCCACCAAAATCAAACCGTACATTCCATTCGCGATATGCATACCAACAGGAGCAGTCGCACAGTGATAAACATACAAGCCCGGATTCAAGGCTTTAAAATTAAATGTTGAGCTGTGCCCTGGCGCTGTGAATGACCCCTCAGCTCCACCGCCTTGCCCAGTGACCGCATGAAGATCGATATTATGTGGCAATTTGCTAGAAGGATGATTGTGAAGATGGAATTCAACCATATCCCCTTCACGAATGCGGATAAACTTACCCGGCACTTTTCCACCGAAAGTCCAGAAAGTGTAATTCACACCGTCTGCCAAGCGCATGTTCACTTCTTTTGTTTCCAAGTTAACAATAACTTTTGTTGCTTGTTTACGAGTAATTGGTGGTGGAACTTCGGGCGCATCTGTCAGGATGGCAGTCTCTGTTCCAACGATTTTATCTTCGGCATAGACGGCTGTTGCCAGGAATGATGCCACGAATATGGCGAAAGCATTTACTAATGGTGAGTACTTCATAAAGTCTCCTTCTACAATTTTGACTGTACTGGATTTCACCAAAATAGAAATTGACCTGCATCAACTTTTTGACGAAAGGCAAAAAAATGGACCCTGGGGATAGGGCGCATTATAGATGGGGCCACATCAAGGACGTAACCTTTTGTTTTTACTGAATTTTGTTTTGATTTTATTGGTGTTCTCTAGTGTTCAAGAACTCATCTGTCACTGAGGGAGCAATGAAAAACAGCTTTATCTTATCACTCATTAAAGACAGTCGTTTTGTCCGCAAAAAGAGCTCTTTCCACGGATGCCAGTTTACCATAATGGGATTTTTAGTATGAAGTGGATGTACAAGTCCATACTCGACTAATTCTTTTTCTTCCGTGAAGGTTCCGAACATCTGGTCCCAAATGATAAGAATCCCACCATAGTTTTTATCCAGATAAGCTTCATTTCTCCCGTGATGAACACGATGGTGGGAGGGCGTATTAAGAAGCTTTTCAAAAAATCCTATTTTCCGAATCAGCTCTGTATGAATCAGATACTGATAGGCTAATACCACCTGATGTCCTAAAATAATTTGTTTGGCAGAAAATCCTAATAGCAAAGCCGGAATAAAAAATCCCCAGTTTAGGTAGGAGGCAACCCAAGGAAGCCGCACCGAAGTCGAAAGATTAAATTCCTCGGAACTGTGGTGCACTGAATGTTGGCACCACAACAAGTTGATTTCGTGTTCATAACGATGCTTCCAGTAATAACAGAAGTCAGCAGTCAGCACGGCCAACAGAAAAACCCATCCGGTCGTGGGAAGCTTCCAAGGAATAATTGCTGCGAGATAGGTAAATATCAACAGCTGGAGAGCAACCCCCCCGGCATAAAACAGATAACGCCAGACTAAAAAAATAGACAGATTTGTGAATGTTTCCTGCCAAGTCATTGCCCGAATATTTTTGAACAGACGGTGCGCTCCAAAGGAAATGACAACTAAAACCACGCCAACTAATGGTACCCAGGACTCGATTGATGCTTGAGCAAGCATAAAACTCCATTTTTATATCTCAAAAAATTCTATCAACCTCTGACCACCTGGGACACATAAATAAAACAAGGCGACAAACGACCAGCACACAGCTCTTCAGAACTTGAATGCCAGACTGCTAATCATAGAGGGCTATCTGTTAAGATAATTTTTGAAATATTCAAACTCTTCTGACGTCAAAGTAGTGGGTTTGTATTTTAAAGAAGAAAGGTCTGCCTCAAGCAGATCATGCACAAAGAAAAGGGCATTAAAAAAAGTTCCATGAATCGCGGGATGAATATGATCTGGCAGATAAAGCTTCGTGTCCGTGATAACCCCTTTTGGGTCGTCCATCATTTGTTGCCATTTTTTTCCTAGGTATTTCACTTTCAAATCAGGATTCGCATCCCCGGCCTGCCTATACCCTTCGTCCAACATTCTTTGAAAATCATAAAGGTCATTCCCGTACCATTTTTCACCTGCATTGGATTCGTTTTCTGAAAATCTAAGACACAAAAATCCCTCTTGAAGCCAGGGGTGCATTGCCTGGTACGTCCAAGTCCCGAACAGGACAGGAATCGCCCCGTTATCTTTAATCATTTGCGTGAGCTCACTCGTATATTTCAGGAAGTCGGGTCTGCCGAGGGGTCCGCCCATATTATAAAAGCACACAGGCAGAAACAGCGCCTCTATACTGTATCCTTGAATAACCACATAGTCGTATTTATTATCGCGTAATTTTTCGGCAACCTGCCCCGTCTCGAAATGCTTTCTAAGAGTTTGCCCGCCTTTCACAATAAAGTCGACACTGACATCAAGACCTAAATTTTCCGCTATAAGGGAAAACTGCCGAGGAAGTTCGGGATTGCTGCTGTCTCCAGGGGAATATGTCAGCGAGTTGCCCACAAAAAGAAACTTCAAGGTCTTTGCCTGTGCTGAAACTCCAAAAACGAATAATACAACCAGAAGAAAATGCTTCAGCATAAAAACACCTTTCCTGTGAGGACACTCTGAAAAGGCTACCTCTCCCCCCGAGGCGTAGGGAGTCCCGATTTTAGTAAGAACGTCATGTTTTATCGCACATTTTAATGGTCAAATAATCCTCGATATGATTTTAATGTCAGCCATGAGTACTGAAACAAAATGCCCCCAATGTGGTTCCGAAAATATTTACGAAGACGGCAATCTTTGGATTTGCCCAGAATGCTCTCACGAATGGACTGCACACGCAGGTGCTGCCTCAGAAACTTCTGACGAAGCTACGTCCCATGTCATTAAAGATGCCAACGGAAACATCCTTCAGGATGGCGACACGGTGACTGTCATTAAGGACCTAAAAATCAAAGGGTCTTCTTCCGTAGTAAAAGTGGGCACGAAAGTGAAAAACATCCGCCTCGGTGACGCTGGCGATGGTCACGATATTTCCTGCAAAATCGACGGCTTCGGCGCGATGAATTTAAAATCAGAATACGTCAAAAAGGCCTAGCCTGTTTATGGACTTCAGACTGGATTCATAGTGCCTTTGATGGATCACTGTTCCCAGTCTGAATATTTCTATAGACTAGATGTCATACCACAGAGGTAAAAGATGTCGAAAAAAACAGGGCTGGTTTTATCCGGCGGGGGCGCCCGCGGGGCTTACCAATCAGGTGTCCTTTTAGCAATTCAAGAAATCAGTCAATCCTCCGGTATTCCAATCAAGTATGATTTTCTTTCAGGTGTCAGTGCTGGCGCTATCAATGCCAGTTCATTAGCAGCAAATTGCGATGACATGAAAATTGCCACGGAAACTTTGGCGAAGCTATGGAGCCAATTGAATTTCGAAAGCGTTTTTTCAACGGACTCCATGACAATGAGTAAAATTGGTTTCCAATGGCTTAAGGAACTTTCCATTGGTGGGTTTACAGGAACGACTCCAGGTCGCAGTCTTTTGGATACAGCTCCTTTACGAGGCCTGATCAATAACAATATGGACTACGGCAAAGTTGAACAGAATATCCAAAACGGCCATCTGTCTGCTCTTTGTATTACCTCTATCGACTACGCAAAATCCGCCACGACAACGTTTATTCAAAGCAAAGATACTCTTCCATCGTGGGACAAGGGCCGCAAGCGTAGCGAAAGTACGACCATTACAACGGAACACATTATGGCTTCATCGGCTATTCCCCTGTTGTTCCCGCCTATTAAAGTTGATGATCGTTTTTTTGGCGACGGTGCCGTTCGTAATCATGCCCCTTGCAGCCCAGTTATTTATTTGGGTGCTGAAAAATTATTAGTTATTGGTGTTCGCATGCAATCTTCGACAGCTCATGAACAACGGGCTGAAAATGGCATGGCTCCGTCAGTGGCCAGAGTTGTGAATACAATTTTAAATGGTGTTTTGCTGGACGCAGTTGAACAGGACGTGGATCGTTTGCGTCGTCTGAACGAATACGCCCTGGCGATTTCTCCCGAACAGCAAGGTCGAGTCGCTTTGCGTCCTTTGGATCATCTCTTCATATCTCCATCAGCGGACATTGGTGAAATGGCCGTACAAAAAGCCGCGAAACTGCCTCGCGTAGTTCGATTCTTGATGAAGGGACTTGGCTCTCTGCAAGATGCCAGCGAAATCATCAGCTATTTGCTTTTTGACCCAGAGTTCTGCTCGGACTTGATCGACATTGGTTATAAAGACGGCTTGGCTCACAAAGAAGAGTTGATCCGCTTTATGTTGAAATAATCCGCTCTTAAGCTAAGCTGAGGCCATGAAAAATGGCCCTCTGAAGCTTAAACAAATGCATCCCCTAGAGTCCTTGGGTTTAACCCCAGTCACTCGTGGGGATATTCGTGTGGAACGCCTGCAAGATCGCTTAATTCCAAAAGTTCCATTTCCTCATAAGCATGATTTTTTTCAGATCATCATCATTCATTCTGGTTCCGGCTGGCATGAAGTCGACTTCCACAAATACAAAGTCAAAGGCAACCAGGTTTATCTAATCAAACCCGGTCAGGTCCACGACTGGAAACTGCCGAAATCAACGAAGGGTTTCATCATTGAATATACGATGGAATCATTGCCTCCGGTAAAAAATGGAAATCTGGCACAACAGAGCCGACATCTGCCCGATCTCTACAAATTTTCGAAAACCTGCAAAATCCTGCAACCCTCATTTTTGCAACTAATGGAATCTGAATTTCTACAACAAGCGCCCTTGCACGAGGCTTGCCTACAGAACTATCTGCAAATTCTATTAATGGAGCTATTACGAGCAACTGCTGCTAAAAAGACGGTGAATGCCAGTGACTTGATTGTACAGTTCACGGATCTGGTGGAAACCCACTATCGTCAAGAGCACAATGTGCAATTTTACGCACAAAAACTAAAAGTCACACCGAAGGTTTTATCTGGGAAAATTCAAAAATCTTTAGGCAAGCCCGCAAAAGAGATTATCTTACGCCGCTGTCTTTTGGAGGCCAAAAGACTGTTATCCTATTCTAATTTGTCCATTTCAGAGATTGGATACGAGTTGGGATTTGAAGATCCCAACTACTTTAGCCGGTTTCTAAAAAACAATATGCGCATCAGCGCGGTGAAGTTCCGAAATATTAAAAAGAATCCGTAAAATGCGAAGGAGCTTGTTCGCCCTCGCGGTGACTCTGCTCTGCATCCAGGGCCACTTTACCCGTAATACCTACCCACTCAGGAAAAAAGAACGCCAAAATTGCATAAGCTAGAAAACTAAAGATGGTGATAACGATGGAGCCACCAATAACCCACATGCTGGTTTCCATAAAGACCTCACTTGCAAAATAAGTATACAAAATCCCGCTTCCAGAGACCATGGAGTAATGGCTTAAGAACTAGCACAAATTTCCCCCTTACCCAGACTAAGGTCTTTGAGGGAATCCTTGTCGTCGTTGTTCCCTTCAGTTTACAATTTTGGTTTAACAAGGAAGTTCTAAATGAAACTTGGTCTTGAAGTTCTGTTGGCGGATCCCAAAATATTGAAGTCTTTGAAAGGGAAAAAAGTCGGCTTAGTCTGTCACCCTGCCAGTGTCGATGAAAGCCTGCAACACAGCTTGGATTTACTTTCTAAAAAAATCAAACTCTCTTGCGCTTTTGGCCCTCAACATGGTGTACGAGGTGATAAGCAAGACAACATGATCGAAAGCCCGGACTTTATCGATCCTATTCATAAGATTCCTATTTTCAGCTTGTATGGCGAAGTGCGCAGACCGACAGCTGAAATGATGAGCCACTTTGATGTGATCTTATTTGACCTACAAGATCTTGGCTGCCGCATTTACACCTTCATCACGACATTGCTTTATGTGATGGAAGAATGTGCCAAACTCGACAAAACGGTCATTGTCTTAGATCGCCCCAATCCAGCAGGTCGCCCGGTTGAAGGGTATCGTATGTTACCTGGTTGGGAATCTTTTGTTGGAGCAGCTCCAATTCCCATGCGCCACGGCCTCACCGTCGGTGAGTTGGCTTTGTATTTCGCAGATTACTATCAAATGGATTTGGATCTGCAGATAGTGAAAATGAAAGGCTACAATCCTGACAAGGGGCCAGGATTTGGCTGGGATCCAAAGCGCCCTTGGGTGAATCCGTCTCCGAATGCGGCCTCTTTGAATATGGCTCGGGCTTATTCTGGGACAGTTCTGATTGAAGGAACCACCTTATCCGAAGCTCGCGGTACTACTCGCGCCTTAGAGATCATCGGTGCTTCCGATATCGACTATGCCGAAGTTCTTGTGCGCATGAAAAAGAAAGCTCCGCAGTGGTTCAAGGGTGTGACTTTGCGGGAATGCTACTTCGAACCGACATTCCACAAGCATGTCGGTAAGCTTTGTCATGGATTCCAGTTCCACACCGATGGCGTCAGCTACAAGCATGATCAATTCAA
>JBJTMR010000276.1:0-24267 GCA_046070625.1 Bdellovibrio sp.
GTGGAATAAAAATATTTCCGCTGTGGAAAAGGGTGTTGAGTATGTGGATAAGCCAACACTACCAGGGATTTTTTGGAAGAAAGATTGAAATTCATATTTTGGAAAGATAAAAGGCCTTATGAAAAAAACCGCTCGTGATCCTAAAGAACTTAAAGACTTCGCATTAGGCGAAACCAAAACTAACTACCCTGAAACATATGCCCCAGAAGTTCTGGAAGCATTTGATAATAAGAACCCAGGAAAAATCGCCTGGACGACTTTTGTGTGCACAGAGTTTACTTCGCTTTGCCCTAAGACCGGTCAGCCCGATTTCGCTAAAATTTTCATTAACTATATCGCTGACAAAAAAATGGTCGAATCAAAATCATTGAAGCTTTATCTATTTAGTTTTCGTAATCACGGCGATTTCCATGAGGACTGCGTCCAAAAGATTTGCGATGACTTGGTTAAATTAATGAAGCCAAAATACATTGAAGTTGTCGGTGAGTTTACTCCACGTGGAGGCATTGCGATTTTCCCATATGCAAGTTACGCCGCGAAAGATAAGTATTTCCAGGAACTATGGAAAAAGCGTATGAGTGAATATGCACCCGGAAAGTTTTCGATGGAGCTCAGTAAGCTTTATTAGATTTCGAGATCAAGATTTTTTGTTGTTCATTTGCAATGTGTTGAATCTAAAAGCCAATTAAAGTGGGGCTGGTCTAGTATCGCTGGCCTCAAATCTAAAAAAACATTTTCATTTGACCAATACGTGCAGCCTTGTTTCAATTTTAAACAAATTAGAGTGTATCAAGAATGATATCTCAAGAAAAAGGAGTTTCTATGAAATCACTATTGGCTATTTTGACAATTATCGGTGCTGCTTCTGTTGCTTCCGCAGGTGATGCTGGTTGCGGTTTGGGTTCTATGATTCTTAAGAGCAATTCAAAACTTCAACAAGTTCTTGCTGCAACAACAAATGGAACTTTCGGTTCTCAAACTTTCGGTATCACTTCTGGTACTTCAAACTGTTCAGCTTCAAGCCTTGTTATGAATGAAAAAGAAATTCAATACTTTGCTGAAGCAAATCAAACAGATTTGACTCGTGAAATGGCTCAAGGTAACGGCGAAAAGCTTTCTACTTTGGCAGCTCTTTATGGTTGCAACGGTAACCAAAAAGCTAACTTTGCTAAAATGACTCAATCTTCTTACAGCAAAATCGTAGATCACAAAAACATTTCTGCAACTCAAATGGTTCAAAACTTGAACACTCAAGTTGCTTCTTCAAATGTTTGTGTCGCTTCTAACAACTAATTTTAATTAGTTTTATAGCTATGAATAGTGAAGAGCGAGGTAGACCCTCGCTCTTTTCTTTTTTATAATCTAGCAATGAAGTATGTAATCTATTTTTTATTGATAGTTATTCC
The DNA here is from genome assembly GCA_046070625.1 of Bdellovibrio sp. Classification (GTDB taxonomy): domain Bacteria; phylum Bdellovibrionota; class Bdellovibrionia; order Bdellovibrionales; family Bdellovibrionaceae; genus Bdellovibrio. The sequence continues at coordinate 1,407 of JBJTMR010000276.1, forward strand.
GTCGTTAAGTTTCGCAGGGCCATCCCTCGAACAGGTGGCCAACTCACAAAAATGGCAAAGACTTTTGCATCTTAAGAAATCTCTTTTTGGCTATCAAAGTGAAATCAAAGATCCTCGATTTTATATTTCAGCAGAAGGTATGACTGATCCACTTAAAGAATTAAAGTCTGATGTCGAGTTATGGACAAAAGATCCCAGTCAGCAATGTCGATTCCCGGCGCGCTCCAGATACCTGCGCAAAATGGGGTTAGTTCCTGATGCCACTTGTACCGAGCGTGATGTGTGGAAGGGCAAACTGGGCGCATATAAGGTATCGCTGATTTTTGCGTCCGCTTATCTCAACAATCCTGCCTCAATGTTTGGTCACACGTTCTTGAAATTGCACACAAAAAACAATGGGGCCGATCGTGATCTTATGAACTACGGAGTAAACTTCGCAGCCTCAACCGGCAGCGACGGCGGCATCCCGTTTGCCTTCAAAGGATTATTTGGTTTCTATCCTGGAAATTTCTCAATGATGCCGTATCACCAAAGACTATTGGATTACTCTAGCCTTGAGGGCAGAGAGATTTGGGAATACGAGATCAATCTCACGCCGGAACAAGTCGATGAGTTGGTCGAACACCTTATGGAGCTAGATAGTATTCAGACAAGTTACTATTTCTTCGATCGAAACTGTTCCTACCAGCTCCTGTCGTTATTTGAAGTAGTTCGTCCTGACTTGAATCTTACGGATGATTATGTGTATCACGTGATTCCCGCAGATACGATTCAACAAGTGATGGCTATACCTGGCTTAGTTCGCGCAAGTAAGTATCGCCCATCTTTGCGGGCTCGATTTGAATCTCGGCATCTGAATGCGTCAGAAGGGGCCGAAGCATTGGCTTTAAATTGGAAAGAGAAAATTGAGAGTTCACGCGAAATTCCTGTCGCTGAGATTTCGAATTTTCAAAATCCAAACACACGTGCTCAGGCGTTAGATATTCTTTTAGACTACGGCGCCATCAGGGCCTATCAAGATTCTGACAGTATCTGGGCGCAGAAAGAATTTGAACTTAAGGGATTGCGCGCAAGTTCTGGTGTCACCGCTGAGGAGGCGCCTCTTCGTGAGCCGGTTCCAGTTGAAAAGGGACACTCCTCCGCCCAGATTGCCCTTGAAGGCAGGGTGAACCCTGATAACCAGCACGGATTGTTCTTAAACTTTCGCCCTGCCTATCACGATTTGTATAGTTCAGACGAAGGCTATTTGCACGGGTCCCAAATTCGTCTTTTAGAGCTGAGTCTGGGTGGCAAAGAGTCCTCCAATATTAAGTTAGATTCATTCACACTTTTAGACATTGTGTCTTTAAGTCCCATCAATTCATATTTTACGCCGACGTCTTGGAGATTGAATTTAGCGTCAGACCACCTGTTCAGTAAAGATCGCGATTTTTATCACGGCTCGGTTGGTGGCGGTGTGAGTTTTTCTGGTAGCAAGTGGCTGGCTGGAGTCTTTCTTGAAACTCAATGGAGTCAGCTAGAAGGCGAAGCCTCAACGGGGAGTCTTTCTTTTGGGCCGAGTGTTATTGTTCGTTTGAATTTGTCTCATCATTTAAGAGCTTTGGCAGATTTGAAAATTCTGTGGCCGACGCGAAGTGATGTTCTGACGAACTATCAGCAGTTCGAAGGTGGGTTCAGCTATTCCGTTGGTAAAAACGATGAAATTCGTCTGATTTACAAAAAACTTTTAGAGCAGGATGAACATGAATCAATTTTTTATCTGCATCACTTTTAGTTTTTTATTAAGCGGATGTACGAATATATTTTTGATGCCCTCGCGGGATTTTTATTCTCATCCGACAGCAGCAAGACTTCATTTTGAGGACAACTATTTTCCGAGCCTTGATGGCACTCGGTTGCACTATTGGTATCTGCCATCTCAGGGGCCACTTGATGATAAGGTCCCACAGCGTACTCTTGTGCCTGCTAAAGCCTTAATTTTACAGATTCACGGCAATGCTGAAAACATCACGTCCCATTTTAAAGGGGTGGCTTTCTTTAGTTGGGAAGGTTTTGATGTGATGACGTTTGACTATCGTGGCTTCGGTAAATCCGATAAGGAAAAGGACATTGATGGTGCGTTGTTAGATGTGAAAGCGGCATTGCGAGAAGCCAGCCGTCGTGCCAAAGAGAAGAAAATACCCCTCATTGTCTACGGTCAGAGCCTTGGTGGGACTTTAGTATTAAAAGCTTTGACGGAAGAGAATGTCGATTTGAAGGAGTTGGTAATTGAAAGTTCCTTCGTCAGTTATTCGGAAATCGCTCAAGAAAAGTTAGATAGCTTCTGGCTTACGTGGCCGGTGCAATGGATGGCTTGGTTTTTAGTTTCAGATAGGTATTCACTCAAAGATTCTGAAATGCAGAAGCTTTATCCCGGAGTTCAAAAGACACTTATTTATTCGAAGTACGATCCCGTGGTGGATATCAAGTACGGCAATAAGCTTTCGAAAATGTTGACCGGGCCTTTGACATATTGGGTTCATGAAAACCCGGGGCACGTAAACTCTATGTTTGTTGAAGACTTTGTCTGGAGAAAGAAGCTGCTTGAAAAGCTGCGAAACGATATTTAGGAAAAAATTGGTTTAAAAACACAAAAACCTGCTCGAGGCAGGTTTTTGGTAAAAAATGGCGGAGAAGGAGGGATTCGAACCCTCGGTACACTTTTGGTGTACGAGCATTTAGCAAACGCTTGGATTCAGCCACTCTCCCACTTCTCCGCGGTCGTTATAAGCGACTAGAAGAAACAAATTGCCATACCCGGTTCGTCAAAGCAAGGGTTCCAAAGGCTTTGGCTAGGTGCTTTTTGCAAATTTTTGTAAGAATGCTTGATTTTTCTCTGACCGCAGCTTAGAAATACGTCTCTTTCACAGTGCACTCGTAGCTCAGCTGGATAGAGTACTTGACTACGAATCAAGTGGTCAGAGGTTCGAATCCTCTCGAGTGCACCATTTTTTCTCCTAAAATCAATACCTTACAATTTAAAAAAGCCTTAGACTCTGTATTCGGAGGCTCAATGGATTTTAAGTTTTTCGCTAAAGCGCTGTTTATGGTGGGATCTTTGGGATTGGTGATTTATGGCATTAAGACGCTTAAGTCCCCTCAATTCGCGGAGCAGGCTCAGAAAGAGGATAGCGCCTTGAATCTTCTTTTGGGAGCTGAAGCGCGCCCGATGAACTGGTGTATGATGAACCCTGTTAAGGTCGAAGTCTATTCTGGTGAAAAACTCATTAAAACCCTTTCAGAGAATAAGGACCTCAGTGCCGTGTGCGAGATATTGATCGGTCCAATAACCAAGGAAGCGGCTGAAAAGGCCCCTTATGCGAAGCGTTTGGTAGCTATTGACGCTAAGGGAGCTGAAAAAGTACTCGAGCAGGCTTATGGAACTGGTTACTTCCGCACGCAAGGGATGCCATTTAGCTCTCCAATGCTAGAAAAAGCCTTAGGACGTCTGACTCAGCCCTAGATTTCTGTTTGACAAGAAAGGCTCAAACCACTAGTTTGGTCCTTCACCGATGTTCAGAAGTAGCTCAGTCGGTAGAGCAAGCGGCTGTTAACCGCTGGGTCGGGGGTTCGAGTCCCTCCTTCTGAGCCATTTTTTATTTTTTAAAAAGCCATGCCTACAAAGCGTGGCTTTTTTCTTTTCTACCTTCGAAGACCAACTAAAGCCCCAATGCATCCATCTTTGGCTTCTCATAAATGTCGTCTTCGCCTGGATAGCGCAGCTCTGTTTCAAACTTCCCAGATTCTTTGGCTAAGGCCCAAATCAAACTTTGCCCAGATGGCAGTGTTTCAGGCTGATTTTTAAATACAGGGTCTTTAAAGGCATCTGCAGCACCAATAATTTTCCATCCATGGGACTTAAACATCGTAAGCAGATCGTTCAAGAAAAGAGCATTCAAGAGATTGAAGTGAATTAACAGAGTGTGTTTCACTTCCCGACCCAGAACTTGTTTGGAAAGATTGTTGTAATACTGAGCGCGGTCCCACATATGCGCCAAGTAATAGTCGCGGTACGGACTGAGATCGGCTTTAGGGTCCTTCGCAATTTTTTCTCTCAGTCTTTTATCGATATACCAGTCCGAAGCGTCAATCGTAACAGCACCATTTTTATATCCGTGGTCTTTAAGCCAAGTACGTAACTGATCGCGTTTTGATTCGGTGTCTCCTTCGGCGAGCATTGGAAAGCGAAAAATTTTTTGAAAGCCAGCGACTTTGTTTAGGAGATTTTCACATTGAAGGATTTGGGATTTTTCTTCTTCAAGACTTACCTTGGAATCATATTTTTTGTGATCGAAGGTGTGGTTGGCGATGATGTGACCATTCAGATGCCAATCTTTAAGAAGATTATAATCGCGATCACTTTGAAGGTACTTGCCGACGACAAATAAAACAGCTTTCGCCTTGTGTTTCTTGAGAGAAGACAGAATTTTTTCGTTTCTTATTGGTGCGGCAATAAGGATCTCTTCGTGGACATTAAAGTCGTCCATGGTGATGCTGACTTCAGTGGCTTCAGACGCTTGTACGACAAATTGGAACAGTACTATCAGCAAGAACAAAATCGATTTATTCATAGCTGACAATTAAATCATATCTTCAGCTAGGCCAGAATTTAAAAAAAAAGCTGAATGTTTCCATTCAGCTTTCATAAGACCTAAAATTTATGTCGATGTAGGATCAAACCATGTGTTGGATCGTAAGGCGATACCCCAATGGTAACTCGATCTCCGACAACAACCTTAATTTTGAACTTTTTCATCTTCCCGCATAGTTTGGCTGTAACTTCAGCTCCGTTATCAAGAGTGACGGAATAACTTCCGCCACCAGATAGATTTGAAATCTTGCCATCTATGTTAACCAAATCATCTTTGGCCATAGGGTCCTCCCTTCAGAGAAAGGAAACTCCTAGTAGCGAGAACGATTACCGAAACCACCACCGCGAGAGTTACCACGACCGCCGCCGCCGCCTTCGCGTGGAGCCATCGGTTTTGCTTCGCTAACGTTGATTGTGCGACCGTTTTGGTCAGTACCGTTCAATTTTTCGATAGCTGTAGCTGCATCAGCGTCAGTCGCCATTTCAACGAATGCGAAACCTTTGCTGCGACCAGAGTCTCTGTCAGTGATGATGCGTGCAGATTCAACTTGGCCGTATTGAGCGAACAAATCACCTAGAGATTGATCATCCATGTTGTAAGAAAGATTTCCAACGTATATTTTTTTACCCATTTTTGCCTCCTAATAAAAGCTTGGGGGCCATTCACAGAAGACAAAAGACCAATCTGATGAGCTACGAGAACGACTTGAATCCAACATTCAACATACATCTTGCACGAACGGAAGCATATTTTTATTAAATTCTTAGAATTTATTGCCAAATCAAATATAAGAGACTTGACGTTGGGAGCTGGCCCTTGATGGGGATGAGTTCGTAAAAAGTTTAGACCCCAATTCTAGAAAAATTGCCCCATTTTGACCTCAAATACCCGCACCGACTTTGGCAATTTTAAGCCAAGTTTGTAAGGCCTGGTTGATGGACTCTCTGATGTCATCCCATCTTCCAAAAACGCCTTGTCTGAAAAGACGTACAGACTTGTACCACGGGCTGGATGAAGGATCATTTTCTGGGTGATGGGCCCAGATAAAGTACGGCAATGCTGGGACGATAACCCAAGTTGGTATTCCCAAGGCGGCGCTCATGTGGGCGACGCTGGTACAAGAGCTGATCACTAAATCCATTTCCATCAGTGCGGCTGCCGTGTCATCCCAAGTTTTCAGGTCAGGAGAGAGATCAATAATTTCTTCCGGTAGATCAATCAAATTGTTGTCGCGTTGAAAGCTAAAAAACTGTACGTCAGAATATTTTCGCAAACCAGTCAGGATATCACTCGGAAACAAACGATATTGTTGGTGTTCAAATTCTGGATTACCTGCCCAGCGAATACCGACCTTTAATTTTCTGCCGGAGTAAGCGGTGATTTTTTGTTTCCAAACTTTGCGATATTCATCTGACGCGGTCAAATAGGGTTCGCTGGAGATATCTTTAAACTCCAGACCCAAAGCAAATGCTGCCGACATTCCGGGAACCCAGCTGTCGTGGTAAATTCCCATAGCGGCTTCCCTTTGGGCAACGGCAGAGACCCAGGGCATTCGATTGAATATTGGAGCTAAAGAAGGTTGAGTGACCACGATGACTTTGCAGTTAAATTTTTCTACGAAATTTCTAGCGAAGCGCACGTGAATGATTTCGTCACCAAAACCACCTTCGAGATTCATAATGACGGTTTGGTTTTTCCCCGTGTGGGGCATCCACAGATCGCGGGATGAATTTAAGCGGGGGTGTCCGTAAGTATTCAGCCCTCTCCCGAACTCTAGCAGTGCAAGGCCTTTTTGAAGTTGACCACGTTTTAGCCAGTGCCAGCCATGATTAAACAAGACACGAGGATCTTGGGGAGCGATTCGCACTAACTCATTCGAAATAGCAAAGGACTCTTCTTCGCGACCAAGTGTATTGAGCAAGACTTGCATATTTAAACGTGCATCCACGGGATTTTTCATAGCGTCAGCAGCTAAGGCTGTTAAGGCATTTTCTGGTGTCCCATATTCTTCAAGAATCAATTGCACAAACGACTTCTTCATGAGGCCTTTCGTAACGAATATGCTGTTAGCTTTATTCGGAGGTTCTTTATGCTAGCTTGTGATTCCAGTGTTGTAAATATGAGGCGCTGGCGGGATGCCGGCAACAAGGCAACTTGACGTCGACGCGAGCGTTGGAGGCGCTTTCATGAGGGATCCAAATGAAAGCCCTAAAGTGGCTCAGACTGACACAAATAGGCTCTGAGAAAAGTTCAGATCTAATATATTACAGGTGAGCCATTCATAGTCAGGCATATGATTTGTAATAGAGCCTCCTGAATTCGCACGTAAGCAGTTTTGGAGGATTGATGAGCTTTAATAAACATCTGCCTTTGGTGGCATTTTTTGTGATGACGACGCTTTCTATGAAGGCGCTGGCCCTGTCATCGTCCTCTCGCCCCGCATTAGCACCACGTCAGGCTGTCGTGGCGGCGAATCACGTGTCGAGATTTAAAAGCTACCGGGAATGGAAAACAGAAAAGATCTCTGTGGCACAAACGAAGGTGTCTACGTTGAAGGCTCAGCTCGATGCGCGTAAACAGGCCCGCATGGTTGCTCAAGGAGCAGATCCTAACTTAGCACGCACGGCACGCACTGGTGTCGAAGCAGTCCCTGCGCGCGATATCTCTATCGAAAAAATTGAAAGACAATTGCAAGAAGAGCAATACGATCTAGAAATTGCCAAGGACTTATCGGTAACAGATTACTTCGTGGGTTATTTGACAAAAATTCAGGATAAAAAGTCTGCGTTCAAAGAGGTTGCAGGCAAGTTGTCACCAGAAGAGGTAGCAGAACTTATGACCGCTTATGCAAATTCAGTTTTTGGAGCGCACTCATCAGATTTGCCGGTCAGTGCGACTAATACGACTAGAGAGGCAGTTCGCTAACTGCCCTTTGATCAGAATTTATGACCAAAACGCGCTACACAACGCGTTAACTCACTAACTTATCTAGTTTTCAATTAAACCCACCTAAAAAACATAAAAAAATATGAAACGCCCGACCTTGACTCTGACTGGGGGCGCTTCATATTACCATCGTTATATTTTTATATATATAAAACCTAACGGAGGCATACACATGGCTAAGAACGAAATTGGCGTTCGTCCCCTTCACGACAGAATCCTAGTTCGCAGAATGGCGGAAGAAGAAAAAACCGCTGGCGGTCTTTTCATCCCGGATACAGCAAAAGAAAAACCACAAAAAGGTGAAATCATCGCGACAGGTAAAGGTCGTGTAACTGAAGACGGCAAAATTTTGCCTTTGGAAGTTAAAGTGGGCGACAAAGTTCTTTTCTCTAAATACGCAGGAACTGAGTTGAAACTTGAAGGCGCTGAATACTTGATGATGCGTGAAGAAGACATCCTAGGTGTTTTCAACTAATACGCAAACGTACGCGGCTAGTTTTTAATTTTTGTAAATATATTGCTCCGACAAAGTCGGAGTGTATCAGATAACGGAGAAAAAAATGTCTAAGGTATTAACATTCTCAGAAGACGCTCGCGGCCACATCTTGAAAGGTGTGAACACTCTTGCGAACGCAGTAAAAGTAACTTTGGGACCTAAAGGTCGTAACGTTGTTATCGACAAATCTTTCGGTTCTCCATTGATCACTAAAGACGGTGTGACTGTTGCTAAAGAAATCGAATTGGAAAACAAATTCGAAAACATGGGCGCGCAAATGGTTAAGGAAGTTGCTTCCAAAACTAATGACGAAGCTGGTGACGGTACGACAACTGCAACTGTTTTGGCTCAAGCGATCTACCGCGAAGGTGCAAAACTAGTTTCTGCGGGTCACAACCCAATGTCTATTAAACGTGGTATCGACAAAGCTGTAGCAATCATCATCGAAGACCTTAAAGCGATGGCGAAGCCAGTTAAAGGTTCTAACGAAGTTGCTCAAGTTGGTTCTATCTCTGCAAACAACGATAAAGAAATCGGTCAAATGTTGGCAGACGCTATGGACAAAGTTGGTAAAGAAGGCGTTATCACTATTGAAGAATCTAAAACTGCAAAAACTGAAGTGACTGTAGTTGAAGGTATGCAATTCGATCGTGGTTACTTGTCTCCATACTTCGTAACTAACGCAGAAAGAATGGAAGCAGTTCTTGAGAACGCTTATGTTCTAGTTTACGATAAAAAAATCTCTTCAATGAAAGATATGATCTCTATTCTTGAAGGCGTTGCTAAGCAAGGTCGTCAATTGTTGATCATCGCTGAAGACGTTGATGGTGAAGCATTGGCAACTTTGGTTGTTAATAAACTTCGTGGCACTCTTCACATCTGTGCTGTTAAAGCTCCTGGCTTCGGTGACCGCCGTAAAGCTATGCTTGAAGACATCGCGATCTTGACTGGCGCGAAAGTGATCTCTGAAGATATCGGTCGCAAACTTGAGCAAGCAACTATCGCTGACTTGGGTATCGCGAAACGTATCGTTGTAGATAAAGACAACACAACTGTTATCGATGGCGCTGGTAAAAAAGCTGACATCACAGCTCGTGTTTCTGCTATCAAAGGTCAAATCGAAGAAACTTCTTCTGACTACGATAAAGAAAAATTGAAAGAGCGTTTGGCTAAATTGGCTGGCGGCGTAGCTGTTATCCACGTTGGTGCTCCTTCTGAAGTTGAGATGAAAGAGAAAAAACACCGCGTAGAAGACGCTTTGAATGCGACTCGTGCGGCTGTTGAAGAAGGTATCGTAGCTGGTGGTGGTACTGCTTTGCTTCGTGCTTCTGTTAAAATCGACAAAACAAAATTTTCTGAAGAAGAAGCTTTCGGCGCAACAATCATCAAGCGCGCTTGCGAAGAGCCAATTCGTCAAATCGCTGCAAACGCTGGTTTGGACGGAGCGATTGTATTGGATCGTATCCTTCAAAATAAATCTGTTACTTGGGGTTTCAACGCATACTCTGATGAATACACTGACCTAATCAAAGACGGTGTTATTGATCCAGTTAAAGTTGTTCGTTGCGCTCTAACTAACGCAGCATCTGTATCTTCTTTGATGCTTACTACTGAGACTATGATCGCAGAAGCGCCTAAGAAAGATGCTCCAGCAGCTCCAGGCGGCCACGGTATGGGCGGCATGGGTGGTATGGGCGATATGATGTAGTCGCCATCGCCGAAGGCTATGGCGACTATTCGCCGTAGCTTAGCGAAGGAGGATTCTTATCATCCTTACGAAAAAAGCCTGGGGAGACCCAGGCTTTTTTTATTACTGCATCGAAGTGAGAGTATAGGTCCATCTAGAACAAGTATTGAACTCCACCCATTAGGGTTGTCATTTTGTGGCTTACACTGCTGCGATCGCTAGCGCCACTATAGTCCGTGCTGAAGTTTTCAAACAGCAGCTCCCCATGAATTTTGAATTTCATCTTCAGGCGATAATCCATAAAGAAACTAAATGAGTTGATCTTATTATCTCTAGATCCGCCACGTGAAGGACTTTCGCTCATGGATGGATTCATGAATAAATTGAACTTTCCACCTAAATCAATGGGTAGTTCTTCGGACATTGGGAATTGGCCGCCAAGGCTTAACATCAAGCCGCCGTATTTATTTGAAGTAAATGCCGTGGGATTGCTGTCATCGACTTTGAAGTTTGTATCTTCGTAACCCGCGCTGAATTGCATCTTTGGTCCAAAGAAGTCATTAGTCAGGAGCAGATTGTAACCACCCACCACGCTGTATTGGCTCATCGACATGTTCAAGCTTCCTGGAGTTGAGGTAGCTAGATTGTTATCGATAGAAAAAACAGATTGGCGCAAATTTACACCGAAAAACCACTCTGGATTAACCCACAGTTCTCCGCGAATCGCGATGTTCGGAGCGAGGTTGCTGCTGCCAGAGATAGATTGCGCTGTCAGAGTGGCGTTCTGATTGTACGAAGTAAATCCAGCCAGGATTTCTACTTTGCCATATTGAGGGGGGGCCTCGGGTACCCACTCCTTAGGATCTTCACCAAAAGCGACCTCTTTGTCGGGCCGAGTTGTGACATCCGTTAAAATCTTTCCAGAAGGAGTTGTGATCGGAGTGGAGTATTTCACAAACTCGTCTGGCATGACCTTAGAACCAACCGTGATAACTCCAGGTTCCTTTTCTAACTCCACGTAACCGAAACTAAGGTAAGGTTCCACCTTGAAGAGTTTCACTCGTCCGAGTACCTCTTTTTCTGTGCTGACCATGATTTTTAATTTTGGATGACGATTCACTCGAATGATTTGCACGACGGAAACGCGACTGTCAGTTTTAAGTCCATAGTTGCTGCCAAGATTTAAGGTAACTTGCTGACCGCGACGGCTTAAAATTGTCGCGCGGAATGGCATCCGGTTTTTGATGTTTTCAAATAAGTGAGTTACTTCCGCCTTTATATCTGCGATATCGAAGCCCTTATAGTCAGCAAGATTTTCTTGTAGCAGCGGAAACCCTTCGCGACCGACAAATAAAGTCAGTGTGATGGAAGTTCCTCGTGGCCCACGAATAATTTTGGTCGCAAGGGCCGCTTCGGCTTTGGCTGCTTGTAAAATTTTTTGAACGTCAGCGGGATTCTCGTCCAATGTTTCTGACTTAACAGAAACTCCCATTGGAAATTCTGTCAGAGACCACTGTTTGTCAGAATTCAAAAGTGCGCGCAAATGGTATTCAACGGGCTTCGCATAAATTCCACTGATGTTGTCGGTGGTAGGAACCAGAACAATGGATTTGATCGCCAGATCTTGGTCTACAGCACTGACATAGGCGTTCTGGACGCTGGTCTGGGCTTCAGCCGAAATGCAAAACGATAGAAGACTGGACGACACGACGAAAATGCTGAGCAGAAATGATTTCATACAATAATTCTGCACTGCCTCTGAAAACAGGTCAATTTTACGTCAAGTAATTCGGACCGGTAGCCGAAATAAATTTTATGAAATTCGTGTCGGTTTTTACAATTATTGCAGCAGTTCAATTATGGGCGCCTATCTCCTTGGCGCAGTCTAGTCTGGAAGGGTTCCATACCGGGCGCTATGAGATGCATAAGTCGACAAAGAAATCCCGCAAGCCATCTTCAGTGACAGAGGAAGCGTCTGCTGCTCCGGGGAGCAAAGAAGATGAGCTTAAAGTGAGCCTAAAAAAGTCTGATGAAAAGGCACAAAAGGTCGTAGAAGCAGAAGTGGATAAATTGCCAGCCAAAGTTGAAAAACTGAACGAGCCAGTGGTTGTTCCACCCGTTGGCGCGAAAACAGAAGCAGCAGCGGAGGCCGTTGAACCAGGCATTAGCGAACAGGCGCAATCCTTGTTTTCAAATCAATCCGAAAAAATTTACGAGTTCTATCGGGAACAAATTCATCCTGATGATGTTCGTAACAATAAGGTTGAGCTCGAATTTTCTCCAGTAGCTATTTATAATGATTCCAGCTCGAACTATTCTTTCCGCAACTATAATAGTTATTTCAATGCCGTGAAGCTAAAGGCAAATCTCTGGTTTACGCCACTGATCGGGGTTAGCGGGAAGTTCATGTTTTCAATGGGAGCGGACTTTGATGCAAATGATGGATCAAATTCACGTGAAGCTGCCAAGTATGAACTTATGGACCTGGGAATTAATTTTAGAAAGTTCTTTGGGACATCTCGGAATTCAAATTCTTTGGAGTTCTCTGTTCTTTATACTGACGACAAAGTGAAGATGTCGAGTGATGCCACAGGACGAGTGAATATCAAAAGTTCAGGTATCGGTTTGGGTTTGAAGGCGCGTCTGCCTGCATCTGCAAGTTATGCATGGACTGTGGGGGGAAGCTTTTTCCCGCGCCTGCAACATCGTGAATCTGAGGCGGGTGCCGCGATCAGTTCCGGTGCCTCGGAAGAGAATACACGTATGAATTTTGACTTTGGTGGCGAATGGGTTTTTTCTCGTGAAAGCCAGTTGATTTGGAGCCTTGGAGTTACAACCGAGAGAAATCTTTTCGACGGAGCGGCCCTGGCCCCAGACCCAAGTACAGGGTCAACACCCTCAAATGTCAGCGTAACTAATTCTATGTATCTATTTTCCCTAGGCTATCGTTGGGGTCACTAAATTCCACTCATCAAAGGTAGCGCCGCCTTCTATACTAAGACGTATGAAGATACGTTTTGCTGTAGCTGATGATGCCGCTTTTTTACGAGAACTTATTAAGAACCTAGTAAGTTCCGAAGGACATGTTTGTGTCGGTGAGGCAGATAATGGTGATGAGGCGATTCGCCTGGTTGATCGCACTCTGCCCGATTTAATTTTTCTAGATATGGTGATGCCGATAAAAAACGGCCTAGAAACAGCTGCCACAATTAAAGAGCTTCACCCTGATGTGAAAATCATTGGTTGTTCTACACTAGATGATCAAGTCATGATGCAAAAAGCGATACAAGCAGGGTTTGATGCTTATGTCGTGAAGCCATTCACCAAAGAACAAATTATAAACACAATTATAAAAGTATTACCGCAACTTGGAGAGTCCACAGATGGAAGAATTTAAATTTGTCCTTAAGACACTTGTTTTTACGATGCTATTGATTGTTTTAGCGCAGGTAAAAATTGGCGGGGCATCTATTGAATCTTATACTTTTAGATGGCTACAAAGGTCCACTGTATCTGAGTACATTCAAAGTGCAGCGGCTGGCGGTGCCATGGCGCTAAGAAATCTGGCTGGTCATGTGAAAGATGGAGTCGCTAGCACTGTAGACGGGTTCCAAGAAGGGGCTCACGATAAGGCAATTCGCTAATCACGAAGATTCGAAGTTGGCTTAGCGAGCGCCTTTAACTGAAGCTACAGATGCGGTTTGAGTTTTTACAACTGAAGAAGATTGTGCAACGGTGTTTTGAAGAAGGCTGTTGCCGTTAGATGTAAAACGTTGAGAGCATTTTGTAGCACCCATAGAGGTCGAAGCGATTGTTACGATGGCTACTGTGATGATTGCTGTTACTGTTTTCATTGTTCGTCCCCTTGTTCTTTGTATACAGACCTATAATGCATCGGACATGCCAAGGAATGTGACTCAAACCGAGATTTCACGAACCACGAATCAACTACTTATAAATATTAATTATCTGAATGAGACAGGTGCGTATTTGTGCGCTTCTTTGCGCGCGTCAGTGATGACACTTTAGACAAGGCAAAATAAGGGGGAGAGAGTGTGACATTGGGGGGGGGATTGCCACACTCTCTTTTGGGAAAAATTTTAACTAGCGTACGCCAGACTTCGCAGAGGATTTCACAGATTCAACAGTCGTCGTTGCCTTTGCTACGCGCACTGGATTCGTGTTCTCTCTCATAGATACTTTTGCTTGGTGAGGACACTTTGGTGCGGCTACAGATACTGTAGCTGAAGCAAGGACCGCCACTGCCAAGATAGTTTTAACCAATTTCATATGTCTCTCCTTTAGGTATGAATAATCGTTCAAAAGGAGTTATTGCAGTGGGTGTGCCAGCGGAGGGTGTCTCAGAATGATACGAGACGATGTGATTTCAAGGGGTTAGCGGAAGGCTCAGATCAAAAAAAAAGGCCCGGTATCAACCGAGCCTTTTTTTGTAAGCCCCTGTAAAGGAACTGAGCAGACTACTGAGTTCCCTTTTTTGAGGACCCCGTACCTGTCTTGGAATCTGAAGATGGACGGTAGGTTGTATCATCACCAAGTCTCATGTGTTTTAGGCGGGCTAAGCATTCTTTGCAATTCCCGACAGACGCTACTTCGGCTTCAGTAAGACCTGATCTGCCCATTGCTTCATTTGGATCTTCACCCGGATTTACGGTTTGCTTTGCGGATTCTTGGGCAAAGGAAGGAGTCGCAATTGTCAGAGTCAGTCCCGTGATGGCAAAAAGAGCCAGTATTAAGATTCTTTTCATACGTCACCCCTTAGAGATATAGCTCTGCAGTTGCAGGAGCGATAATGTCTAGCAAGTTATTGAATGTGCTGGCTACTTGCATTGCCACTGAAGGACCTTCTTTGCTATCTACTTTGTTGATTTCGCCACTAGCTTTGTAAGAAACCTGAATAGTTCCAAGACCAGGGCGAGTGACGATAGCCGGTTTGCCATAGCGCTCTTCGTATTCAATCTTCACAACCTTTTTTGCTTGGTCTGTGATGGTAGAAATGCGACCGCGGTTATCATAAGTCATAGAAATCTTTTGACCATCGCTGTTTTGCGCAAAGTTTAAGTTACCTTTGGCATCGTATTTAAACTGAGTTGTCTTCGTCGTGACCTTTTGACCTTTTTGGTTAAAGAACGTCGAGGAAACTGAGCTTACTTTTTTCATTACTGGCTCGTACTCAAACGACATACGCACAGCTGGAGTGGCTTTTACTTTCACCAAACCATCGTTGTAATATTCGTAAGAGATACGTTCTGCATTGCGACGGATTGATACCGGTTTACCGAATACTTCGTGGTAGCTGATATCGTTCACGTTCCCATTGATTGTCGTCATCACACGTTGCAGGAAGTATTGCCCGTCAGCGCGTTGTTGATGCCAAAATTCATACTTGTTGTCTGCAACCGTTTCTTTGCCGCAGACCTTTTTAACGGTAGACCAATAGTGATTTTGGGGATCGTTCGGTGAGAATTCGTATTTATAGGATTCTACGCACTTATCGCGATCTGCAAAGGCCATGACCCAGTCATTCTTTTTGTCGTATTTGACAGAGATAAATGTCTTATCTGGCCAAGAAGCTTTAACCAGATTGTGAAGGTCATCGTAGTCATAAGTGTAGGTTTTTAACCAAGCATTCTTAACAGAAGCCAAGTCATCAAGATTTGCGAACTTGTATTCAGCAGCTAAACCATTTGGACCTGTGATCGATTTAACTTTTTTATTTTGATAGTACTTAAAACTTAGTCGACGGCCGTTGTTATCTTCGATCTTCGCGATAACATCCTTGTCGTATTCAAATTTTAAGAAGTTGCCATTTTTATCGTAAATATGGGTAAGTTTTCCCTGAGGGCTGAAACGCTGAGCAGAACCATCAGGAAGAGTGCGAGTGTAATATGTTTTATTGAAGGTGAAGTTTTCAACCTCTTTGCCGTTGGCGAAAAACTTAGTACCTTCGCGAACCGGAACTGCGATACCGTATTTTTGCGCAAGTTCCGAACGAGCACTGTCATCGCTGGTAAGCTGAGTGCGCAAAGTCGTGATGTAAGCGTCAGTAACGCCGACCTTCTTTTCTGCCTTCATTTTCGCGACGATTTGGTTGATCGTATTGTCGATGTCTTTGCGGGCAACTTCTCGAGGAGAGAACGTCACTTCCAAGCCACCGCCGCATTCTTTAATCTTGATGTTGCCTTCGGCGTTAACTTCCATGGCAGTTTCAAAATCCGAGCACCAGCCGAAGCCGAACATGCCATTAAAAAGTGAGCGGCTATTATAAGTTCTGATGATCTTAAGGTCGTAACCAGTCCCTGGTACGTCCATATCAATCCAAGTGTTGGAATAATTTGCGTTCTTCATATCGACAAGCGCATGGGCTTGCGACGCAAATAGAACGGCAAATGCCAAGAGAGTCTTTTTCATTATTCTGTCCTCTTCCCTGAAACTGACAAACTACACTTTAATGGTAACAACTTTTTTGATGACGATACCACCGATAATTTGTAAGGCGAGCATCGCAAAGAGCAACACTAGACCAAGGGTGGTGGTAAACATTGGTTTGATAAACGTAGGATCTACAACGAAGAAGACCGCCATCAAAATAAACGGTACCATAGTCACGATAATTCCCTGCATAAGGCCTTGGGCCGTTAATGCCTGAATTTTCTTTTCTACCTTTTGGCGTTCGCGAATAACGGTAACGATCGTTTGGAAAGTTTCTGCTAAGTTACCACCGGTCTCTTTCAAGATATTGATGGAGGTCACAAACATTTGCACGTCAGGGCGTGGGATGCGATTTCCAAGGTCATTCAAAGCGCTCTCGAAGCTGTCACCCACTTGCATTTGATAGAGTACCTGTGAAAATTCCTGACTAATTGGGCTTCCCATGATTTCCACGACACGCTTCATGGATTCTTGTGGATTGGAGCCCGCTTTAATACCGTTGGCCATGATAGTAAGACCATCGACCATTTGATCGACAAACTGTGAACAACGTTTTTCGTAAATCATGCGAACTAAAAGCAATGGTAGTTGCCATCCAGCGATCGTAATGGAGGCCCCAAAAATGGCGCCGATCAAAACATTCGGCCAGAAGAGTAGAAATACTAAAGCGCCGACACCAAAGCTCATCAGCAAGATCATGATGGTGATCTTCTTTTCATCAACATCATTGCCCATAAGGCGAAGCATCTTCACTACTTCTTCGCGTTGACCAAGACTGCGCTTATGCAACCATGCTAAGACTTTCTCTGCCCAAAGAAGGACAATGATGAAAATCGCGATACCAAAAAGGGGAACTAAAACCCATTCGTTAGCTAAAAAACGCATGGCTTATCCTGTCTTCTTTGGTGGCGCCACAACGCCAGGCATTTTTGGCAAAACTCCCGGAGCGATTGGAGCTTTAGCTGCAGGAGCGCCTGGAGGTTGTGCTGTGGGGTCATTTGCAAAGATCTCCCGAGGGATCACAACGCCTTTATCACTTAGTTTCTGGATAAAACTTGGGATAGTACCAGTTGCCTGGAAAACCCCTTGGATTCTTCTATTTTTATCGTAACCGGTTTCCTTAAAGCGGAAAATTTCTGCGAGAGTCACAACGTCACCCTGCATACCGGCAACTTCGGTGATGCTTAGAATCTTACGGCTACCATCTGAAAGACGGGAGATTTGCACAATCAAGTTCACTGCGCCCGCAATTTGTTCCCGGATGGCACGAATAGGTAAATCCATACCTGACATCATACAAAGCGTTTCTAAACGCGCGATACATTCACGAGGGCTGTTGGCGTGAGTTGTCGTCATAGAGCCATCGTGACCGGTGTTCATAGCTTGCAACATATCTAGTGCGGCACCATCACGGCACTCACCGACGATGATACGATCAGGACGCATACGCAGGGCATTCTTAATCAAGTCGCGGATATGGATGGCATTTGAACCCTCCATAGATGCCGGGCGTGTTTCCAGACGGACGACGTGTTCCTGTTGAAGTTGCAGCTCGGCAGCGTCCTCGACAGTAATCACACGCTCATTGGAAGGAATATAGCTGGAAAGCATGTTCAGCAAAGATGTTTTACCTGAACCTGTACCGCCAGAGATAACAACGTTAAGTCCGTTTTCGACACAGATGCGCAGAAAGTCGATCATGTTTTTAGTGATACTGCCGTACTCCATGTACTTTTCTGCATTGATACCACCTTTTTTAAACTTACGAATAGTCAAGGCGGGGCCATCGATAGCTAAGGGTTCAATGACGGCATTCACACGGGAGCCGTCTTTCAAACGGGCATCTACGTAGGGTGTAGAGTCATTAATCTGACGACCCAAAGGCGTCACAATGCGCTCGATGATACGTCGCAAGTGATCATTAGAAGTAAAAGTCACGGGACTTAAACTCACCTTACCGCTTTTCTCTACGAAGATTTTCTTAAAGCCGTTGACCATGATCTCGGTGACGGCCGGATCAGCCAAAAGATCCTCAAGAGGTCCTAAGCCGAGAGCTTCTTCCAAGACTTCTTTGATAATCTTAGAACGTTCTTCACGAACCAGGTCGGGGGCTTCTTTATCTATGATCACAGTGATTTCGCGTTTAGTTTTTTCGCGAACTTCTTTTTCTTTATTTTCGTCTTGTTTGGTATCAACCAAGAGCTTTTTCAAATCTACGGTACGAATAAGCTCATTATGCACGCGAATTTTCAACAGGGTGCGAGTATCCATTCCAGATATAGCAAGTCCTGAAGAGGATCCCGCGGCGTCTTGAACGGGTGCGGGAGGTTTCGGGCGTGTTAAGGTTTTGAGTCGTTGGATGACCCCACCCGTAAGTTTGCGACTTAAATCAAAGTACGACATGGTTACGGGAGCTTTGGGTGCCGCGATGACAAATGGAGTGTATTTTTGTAGCGCCATCATGGAGGTGGCTTCATCCTGAGGAATAATTCCTAAGAATGGCAACTGCAATTGGTTCGAGATTGCTTGAGGTGATAAACCAGTAGGCGACGCTTTGTTAATTACGAGTTGAAACATATCTTTCGGAAAAGTTGCAGAGAGCAACTCATTCACCAAGCGCTGAGTTTGTGTAACGACCAGAACTTCAGGCGTTGTTACAATCATGATGGCCGTAGCTTCTTGTAAGACAGCCATTTGTGCAGGACCCAGATCATTACCAATATCGACTATGATAAATTTAAACGAACGGCTGAAGAATTCCATAAGTTTCCCCAGCATGTCTGGGGAAATATTCATTTGTTCTTCGGGACCACGAACGGCTCCCAGGTACGCTAAACCAGATTGATGTGCGGTTACGAGAGTATTGATAGGTTGAGAATTAAGAGAGCCTTGAAAGCTAGCAAGTTCGCGGAGAGTTTTTACGGGCTTCAGCCCCATAATCACGTTTTGATCGCCGACGCTCTTAGAGTCTGCGTCGACAAGTAAAACCTGAGTACGAAGTTCTGTCATCAAGGCGCAGGCAAAATTAGCAGCAAAGACGCTCTTACCAACGCCACCTTTACCACCGACTACAGCAATGAGATTACAATTAGGATTGATAGCCAATGCGGACCTCCGCCTTACTTATCGGCTACGATGTTAAATCCGTTTACGCGACCTTAGTCGCGCAGACGGAACTTTTTCTTAATCTGTTCAGATCCAGCACTCGCTGATGTCTTCACAACCGGAGTCACAAAGACCACAAACTGGCTTTGTTGCTTAGAGAAATCTTTAGATGCATACAAGCTGATGATTGGATTCTTAATATCGCTTCCTGGACGATTGTAACCAGTAGAGGAAGAGTTTTTGATCAATCCACCTACGGCCGCACTTTGACGGTCACGAACAACCACTGAGGACGTCATTTCATTCGCACTCGTAATTGGAGCGCCCGCAGCCGTCATACCCATCATGCTGCTAACTTTAAAGGCCATATCTACGCGAATACTTGCAGACTTCTCACTTAAAAGAGTCGGCGTAATTGTAGATACGATGCCGACTTCAGTGAATGCAGTGCCGGTCGTACCGTTGGCACCAATGACGGTATAAGGTTGGTTGGTAACTTGTTTGATTTCACCTTTTTTGCCGTCTTCCACGATCAAACTTGTGCTTTCAAGAACACGGGCATGGCCATGCTGTTTTGCAAAGTTCAACTTTGGTAACAAGTTAGAAACGACGCCGGTTAATGAACTCACAATACCACCAGCAGAGCTGCCGCCAGTTTGGAAAGTCATTTGTGAATTGTCTCCAAGTTCCGGAGTAAACTGGAACTTAAAGTTTTTAGAATAGTCTTTTTGAAGTTCAACATAGTGAACGACTAATTGGATCATCTTTGGAGGTGGCTTAGGAGCCGACTCTTTGATTTGAATAAGATTAATCACGCCGTCGTTGGCTGGTTTACGTTTTTTGATGACGCCTTTTTCTTCGGCGGCTTCAATCACGATGTCTGGCAAGTATGTTTTAGCAATGATCTCAGCGCGAGAAGATTCTTCTTGGCTGTTGGCCCAACCTTGCAAAATGATCTTGTCGTTGACGGCACGGACTTCAATTTCGGGGTTATTGATGTCACGAGCGATGAATTCCGCAATTTTCTTTTGGGCCAGGGGACTTAAAGTCACTAAAGAAGATGCTGAATTTCCAAATTGTTGAACAACGTTGTAAATGCGTGCCAAGTCCTTAGGGAGGAGGATTTGACCGTCAACAACGACTTTGTCATTCACGATTTTGATATTGATGCCTTCGATGTCACCTAAAAGCGCGCGCATTTCACGCACTACTTTGTCGAGTTTTGATTTCTTAATATCGATGCGATATTCCGCGACGATTTTACCATTCTTCTTGTCGTGAATGGTCATAGTCGCGAAACCCTCAGAGCGAGGAATGAAGCGAATGACATTCAGATCTTTAGCGAAAGATGCCGTGACAATGCGACGGAAGTCACCTTTGAATTCAATATTTTCAGGAAGAGGAGGAAGTTTCTCGTCATGCTCTATTCCTAGAGTTAAATTGACGAACTTGCGTGAACGGAAAACACCGCTACTGTCTTCACTGGACGACGATGGCTCTGCAGCAAGCTCTTCTTGCTGTTCAGCATGTGCCACATGTCCACTACAAAGACTCAGTAAGAGACTCAGTGTGAGCAGTTCCTGTTTCATAAATCCCCCTATAACTAACATTCCCCTGGACTAACAAAAAAACTCTACAAAGTTCTAAAACCATTCTTACGCTGCTGTTGTGGCGGCGCAGTTCTTTGCATCTGCTGTGGAGGCGGAGCAAAGGACGGACGTTGTGCTGGAACCATTTGAGGTCCGGCCGGAGCAATACTTGGTGCCGCATCCAAAGCAATGGTTGGCTTTCCTAAAACAGATTCCGCCGTTGAGCTTGGCGCACGAGCAGGAATCGTTCTGTCACTTGGATTTCTAAGAGCAAAGAATAGATTTCCAGGTGATGTTGATAATATATAAACTAAATCTTGCGCTTCTTTAGGCGTCGCTTCGACAGTGATCGTTGAATACTTTGTATCTCCAGTCAGGGCGATCTGACTTAAATTCTTGCCTGTTGAATCAAGCTCGAACATACGGGGAATGTTATTCACGACACTGACCCCGGTTGCCAGAACCGGAACGTCATTCATCAACGTGAATACTTCCCGGCGTTGGTTAATACCTTTTCCTGAATCAACCGCAGCATAGATGTCAATGCGATCGCCGGGACGAATAAGCTTTGCGACACCACGGACTTCGTCAACAGGGATGGAAACAGCACGTTTGCTTGGAGCAACTTGTAAAGCAATCCCTGTGTCTGGGCCCGGAGTTAATAAGTTATTCTTCACAACCATTTGGCCCTTACGAATAGGAACCGCAGCAACGTTCCCGATAATTTCATCAGGAATAGACACAGCATCGGGTTGAATAAAATCCGCTGGCATATCTTTGGTTTCGACCATCGTATCGTAGATTGTTTGCATCTCTGCAATATCTTCTTTGGCAACGACAACACGTTTTGTCGAACCGAAACGCTTGTCGTATTCAGCTTTTTTTTCTTGGGAATAACTATACAGCAGGAAAGTGGCGAAAACTCCCGCTGCAATTGAAAGCCATAAATTTCTTGTATCGTTTGATCCCATAATTCTCCCTAGACTCCACAAGCTGAATTTAGACAAATTCCGTATTGGGATTTTATCCAAATGGGGTTCACGCCAACGCGGTCATTTCTTTGATTTTCATCTAATTCCCGGACATTTTTATTGTGATCTCCAGCCGTTCCCTCTGTGTCTACAGCACGCTTCGCAAAATCGAGAAAGTCGATTTTGCGACCTGTTGCGATCCAGTTATTACCAGAAGAAGCATTTTCAGCCTTAATTCCGTGAAATCGCAAACCGTATTTCGTGTAAAAAAGTTGGCCTGTAAGCAAATCGACATTTTTGTCAGAACGAAAGTAGTTCAAATTAGCGCGATGACGGAAAGTTTCAAAAGCATAGTTGCGGGAGGCAATTGAATTTAAAATGCCTGAATGAATCGCGCCAAAAAATCCAATGGAAAAATTAAGAAAAAGCACAATGACGATGATTATGGGAATCACCTCAATAACGGCAGAGCCTTTTTCATTGCGAAGAGAGGATTTACGGTTTTTTAGCATCCGTTATCCTCCAGTGGGACATACTCGCCCTTGCGCTTTCCAGCGAGGATTTGATAGCGAGAATCCAGTTTTAAAATTGCTTCGTAACGTTTCTTTACTTGAAGGTCCCAACATTCTCGGAATGTGGGTTCACGAATTAAAAAGGACGTTAGCTTTGCACTAAAAGGTTCGCCATCTAGAGAGGTGGAACCTAAGAACGCAACTTTCATAT
Organism: Bdellovibrio sp.; assembly: GCA_046070625.1. GTDB lineage: Bacteria > Bdellovibrionota > Bdellovibrionia > Bdellovibrionales > Bdellovibrionaceae > Bdellovibrio. Next base: position 24,005 of record JBJTMR010000276.1, read on the forward strand.
TTAATATTTTAGGTACAAATGTTAAGCGCACTCCGACTTGCGGAACTCTTTCTTGGGGATCATAAGTGTAGTCGCTACTAAAATCTTGGCCACTTGGTCCGCCGCCGCGGATTTCTAAATTGGAAAGTTGAAACCAAGTACTTCCTTGAGCTGCACCAAAAAGTGGTTTGAGTACATTATTGGCCATGATTTTAGTAGCGACTACACTTATGATCCCCAAGAAAGAGTTCCGCAAGTCGGAGTGCGCTTAACATTTGTACCTA
>JBJTMR010000277.1:0-5166 GCA_046070625.1 Bdellovibrio sp.
AATTGGAAAGAGGCCGAGGTGATTGGCCCGATGATTCGCGGAAATATACGAGGCGTGGAATATCAGAATCATACATTTTTTTTGGGAGTTTATCCCAACGACACGGCGACATGGGAAGCAGCAAGTAGACTTGAAAAGCTCTTCCCAGAAAAAGTCGTCGTGGTCGTTAACTCCCAACCGGGGCCTACGTCCAAGGGCCAAATGCTTAATGAAATTGCTCGGCAAGTGTTGGCTTCCGAGGAAGCAACTCGAAAACGAGCGGATCTTTTCTTGATGCAGGATTCTGAAGATGTTTTGCATCCCCATGCTTTGACGCTGTTGAATTACTATAGTCACGAAGCAGATTTCCTGCAGATCCCTGTGTTTTCTTTCGATGTCCCGAAGACTTCTTTAGTCGGTGGTGTTTACATTGATGAGTTCAGTGAGGCGCACACCAAAGATCTTTTAGTCCGTCAGTGTTTGGGGGCGGCGATACCTTCGGCAGGGGTTGGAACTTGTTTGTCTCGGGAATTTGTCGTCGAAGTGCGACTTCGTCAAGAGGGGTGCTTTCTGAAAGAAGACACCCTGACGGAAGATTATCACTTAGGCATCATGGCTAAGCCCATGGGCTTTCACAGTCAGTTTATCTGCGCGGAACTGATGCATGATGATGGCCGAAGGGAATTCGTCGCCACCCGAGAATATTTTCCGGCGAAATTTATGGCGAGCGTCAGGCAGAAATCGCGCTGGACCTTGGGCATCGCTTATCAAGGTTTTGCCAACATTCAATGGGGCGGAGATCTTGTGGATCGATACTTTTTAATGCGCGATCGCAAGGGGCCACTTTGTAGTATTTTGACCGCATTGTCGCTCGTGGTGCTTTTGGGGTTGGTTGCCTTTCGTTTGCTTCAGGGCGAGGTTCCGGCGGGCCTGCAAAATCGCCTGTTTGTGGGGTTGTTGATTTTCAACGCGGCCGCGATGGTTTTTCGAGTGGTGCAAAGAATGCGGTCTGTTCATCGCGTGAATGGCGCGTCGCAAATGTGGATGGTGCCTGTTCGATGGTTGGTCGCTAATGTCGTGAACACGATGGCTTGTTATCGCGCCCATACGACCTATCGCGAAAGTCAGCGGACAGGGGCGCGACCTGCTTGGGTTAAAACAGAACATCAAATGCCAGCGCACTTTGGTGCGGAGGTCGAGGTGCACTCTCAATGAAAATCTATCAGGCCTTTTTTGTGATTCTGGGCAGTCTTGTGGTTTTGAGTATCGGTGTGGTGGGGGTCACGAAGAAATCTTCGGGGAAGTGTATTCAGGTTTTTTATGATCGCAAGGAGGCGACAGTTCCCTTGATGCGAGCCTTAAGAATGTATTCTGACTACCGGCTGAATAGTCTGCGAATTTCTGACTATCAGTCGGGAGATTTCGATCGTTGCCAAGCAAGTTTTGTGGTCAGTGTGGAAAATGAGCATAAAATTCCCAAGGTGTTATTGAATGAATTTTCTAACAACCAGAAAAACATTTCTTGGTTGGGGGGTAACATCTGGCAGTTGGGCGATCAGCTAGAGAAAACTCTGGGGCTGCGGTACATAGGAAAAAGCTCTGGGATTTCCCCCTGGATGGATCTTTATTATCGAGGAAAAATCAGTCGACAAAAAAGTTCAAATGACGACGGCGTTCACCTTATCTTTTTACCACTGAATATAGAGAAGGCAGAAATCTTAGTCGAAGCTCGTTATTTCGATAACAGAGAATTGGTGCCGTATCTGGTTCACACCGGAAACGTTTACTACTTAGCCAACGTAAACATAGGTCCAGCAATTGAAGAGTTTTTACCAGAGATGGTGGGCGTTCCGCCGACCTCGGGTCGGCAGCTTGTGGGTGGTGTTAGCGAGTGAAAGTCTGTCTAGCGGGTTCCTCTGGGCGATAGTTACGCACGGTCGGAGGACAAATTTCAGGAGTCGCAATGATTGCCAGCTCTTCATTCCATGTGCAGACTTCTAATCCAGCTGCTTTCAAATCATATTTTTTTATCTCTGATTGATAAACAAGCCCAAGAGATTTTGGGTTCTGAGCAAGAGTTTGAAGAAAGACATTCGAAGATATCAACTGAGGGGTTCGGTCAAAATACCAAGCAATGTAGGATCCAAAAATTTCCCAGTAGTCTTGAAATGAGTATTCTCCAGGGAAATAGACGTTGCGGTCATCTTTAAGTGTTTCAATAGCTGGTGCTAAGGCTCTGTAGGAGTTCTCAGACCCGGCATGGACACGAATCGGCAGAAGATCGATTGCAATAAAATAGAAAAGCCCAAGTGCCGCCAATCCTTTTGTGATTTGCAGCGAAGTCACTCGTGAAAACAGGTCAGCTAAGGCCGCGCCAGCGGCTATTACGAGCCACGGATAAACCGAGAGTGTGTACTGACGATAATGTCGTGAACTAAACGAGTAAATCAAGATGTGAATGAGAATCTCGGCGCAAATTAAAAAAGCTAAGGATTTACTTCTTCTATATATTTTTGCGACTCCAAGTGGGAGCAGCAGAAAAATTATATGGCTCATTTCGAAAAGACTTAGAATATACCAGCCAAATTCTTTTGATTTATTTAACTGTTGATTGGCTCCGTCGATTCCTACCTGTCTGGAAAGATACTTGGTCCAAAAGATAAAATGTTCTGATTGGTAATGAGCATATGTGAAGAGAGCGACAGGGATCAGCAGCCCACCGATAAGAGCGACAGAGGACGAAAATCTTTTATAGTTTTTTATAACGCAGTATCCGACGAGTGGGATGACTCCAATAGCTGCAAGCCCTTTGGTTAAAATAGCGCAGGAGAAAAGCAGCCCAGCGCCGAATAAATACCAAGAAGTTTTTGAAGAACGCTCGCCGCAAACAATCAAGTAATATCCGCACATGATAAAGGTAACCATCGGGATATCTAACCATCCGCTCGCGCTGAAGTTAAAAAATATTGTTATGGTAAATAAGCTAAATGTTGCCCACGCAGCGACTTGTTCGTCCAAAATTTTTTTCGCAATCTGAAATACGGCGGCGATACAGACAAGTCCTGCGATAGATGATGTAAGGCGGATTGTTTGGGCGGAGGCGCCAAAAATCTTGAAGATAATGGCATCTATCCAGATTTTCAAATAAGGATGGTCTACGAACGGATCAAAAAGATTTGGCCCTAGAGAGAAATGAAACCAATTGTGGGTAGCTGCGATGTTCTTTGCGAAAACCCCGTAAGTCGTAGAGCTAACCCCAATTCCGGGTTCCCAGTTTTTGGCAAAAACAAATAAGAACGCAGCGAAGACTGCTAGATATAAAGGTTTATGCTTGTTGATCAGATCCCTCATTACGTCCCTTTGTCATTTTACACTAACGCTATTGGCCACGATGAAAAATTATTATCTCATAATCTCCCAATCTCGTAGCATATAAGCATGCCGTCATTCCATTCAGATAAATATTTTATTCGTGAATCTGTGTTTAACCTTGTGGAGCTGTCTTTACTCGCGCGTATGTACGAAGAGTTTTGTATTCCGTCCGCAACTTCTGGAGAAATCAACCAAGCCTCTTTGTCGCAAACACTTCTTAAAATGAAAGCGACCGAAGGCAAAGGCACTTTGCGTGTGGCGATTCATGATACAGATCCCGTGGGTTTTTATTGGAAGTATGATGATAAGGTTTTAGCTTGCTGGGTGCATCCCACTCATCGTGGTGAGGGCGTGGAAGCAGGTCTTCTCGGATGAATCAAGAGTTCTGGAGAGGCCGCAAGGTTTTCATCACAGGACATACGGGTTTTCGCGGCAGCTGGCTTGCCTTAACTTTGCAAAAAGCGGGTGCCCAGGTTTATGGGTTTTCCTTAAGCCCCAAGACGACTCCGAGTTTTTTTGAACTTTCCAATGTCGGCCAAAAGATGACTTCAACTTTTGGCGATGTGCGCGATCAAGCATCCTTTCAATCAGCCCTCGAGTATTCCGAGGCCGAGATTGTTTTTCATTTAGCTGGGGGCGGGGCGCTTAAGGAGTCTTGGGACGACGTTCAGACGGTTTATCAATCCCAATTTTTAGGCACTTTAAATTTATTAGAATCACTGCGGATGACGGCCACGGTGCGGGCTGTTGTTGTGTTGTCGTCTGATAAAGTTTATCGGCAAAGTGCCGAGCCTCATCGGGAAACAGATTCGCTAGGCGGGTCTTCCCCAGCGGCCACGGCAAAGGCTTGTTCGGAACTTTTAGTGGAATCGTATCTTTCTGGCTTATTTGCTCCTGAAAAATACAATAAGCATAAATTGGCTTTGGCGACAGCTCGAGCTCCGGCCGTTATTGGCGGTGGCGAGTTTGCCCTGGACAACTTAGTGTGGCAAATGGCGCAGGCTTGTCAGGCCGGGTTGGATTTGCCCCTTAAAAATCCGCAGTCCTTGCGAACTTGGATGCATGTCGAGGATCTTATTGCTGGTTTAGTACTGTTGGCAGAAGGCTTGGTTCAATCCGGTCCTAAGTTATCAGGAGCCTGGAACTTCGGAGCTGGGGTGGATCATCAATCCACGGTGGGGAATTTTGCGGCATCTTTTGCCAAGCATTACGGAGTTCTCCAGCCATCGGGCATGTCGAAAACCGCTTCATTGTCGGTCCATAATACCTTAGATACCGAAAAAGCCTCTGCTAAGCTTCAATGGGCGCCTCAAGTATCACTTGAAGAGACAGTGGCTAAGACTGCTCAGTGGTATCGGAATTACTTTTCCGGAGTTTCTTAGCTGCACCACGTTGCTGGCGGGAGTCCGTTGGATTTCATCTTAAGCTGGTTTATATTTTCCAGATATCTGCAGGAGTACTTTGATGATTTTCGTGACTGGTGGGGCTGGGTTTATTGGCTCTAATTTTATTTTAAATTGGATCAACAAACATGACGAACCCGTTGTTAATATTGATAAACTGACTTATGCGGGAAATCTTGAAAATCTCAAAGCCGTAGAGTCCCATAAGAACTACCTTTTTGCGAAGGTCGACATCTTAGATCTTAAAGCAGTTTCTGAGCTTTTCCAAAAACACAAACCGCGCGCTATTTTGAATTTCGCAGCGGAAAGCCACGTGGATCGTTCGATTCATGGTCCGGGCGAATTTATTCAAACGAATATCGTCGGGACTTTCAATTTATTGCAAGCCGCTCGCGAGTATTGGGCCGTACTG
>JBJTMR010000278.1:0-1660 GCA_046070625.1 Bdellovibrio sp.
GACATCATCAAAGCGCACGCGACCGTGCGTGAACTTTACGCAAAAAAACTTGCTGCCGAAAATTCAGTTGATCAAAAAACGACTGACGATCTTTATCAACAAGCGATGGATCGTTTGCAAAAGATCTTTGAAGATACAAAAAAGGCACCACCGAAACTTAAGAACTTTAAGTTTGAAGGCAATTGGTCAGGTCTTCGCAAAGGTGTTGAAGCCGACGCGGAAAAATCTGCTGATACAAAATTCGATTTGGCTAAACTAAAACAAATCGGTGAAAAAATCGGTTCATTCCCAGCGGACTTTACGCCGCACCCAAAATTGATCAAACTTTTGGAAGCTCGTAAAAACATGGCTTCCGGCAAAGAGAACGTCGATTGGGGCATGGGCGAATTATTGGCTTACGGATCTTTATTGTCTGAAGGTCACTCAGTTCGTTTGACGGGTGAAGACTGCGTACGCGGGACTTTCACTCACCGTCATGCGGGCATGTACGATGTTAAATCAAATAAAGCCTACTTCCCACTTGCGGATCTGAATCCAAAAGCCAACTTATTGGTTGCGGAATCCATTCTATCTGAATACGGCGTGATGGGTTACGAATACGGTTACTCCATCAACGATCCAAAGAGCTTGGTGATGTGGGAAGCCCAATTCGGCGACTTCGTGAATGGCGCGCAAATCGTTTTGGATCAATACTTGGCAGCGGCGGAATCTAAGTGGCAACAAATGTCTGGCTTGGTCTTGTTACTGCCTCATGGTTATGAAGGCCAAGGCCCAGAGCATAGCTCTGCCCGTCTTGAGCGCTTCTTGCAAAGCTGTGCGATGTACAACATGCAAGTTGTGAACTTGACGACTCCCGCGCAGATTTACCACGCGCTTCGCCGCCAAGTGGTTCGTGATTTTAGAAAACCACTTGTAGTGATGACTCCGAAGTCTTTGCTTCGTCATCCCCGCGCAGTTTCTTCAATTGAAGACCTTGCGAAAGGTTCTTTCCAAGAAGTTATTGCGGATACGACGGACAAATCTAAAGTCGATACCGTGGTGTTCGTTTCTGGTAAGTTCTATTACGAACTTCTTGAAGAAAAAGAAAAAACTAAAAAGGAAAACATTGCCCTGGTTCGCCTGGAGCAATTGTATCCATTCCCTGCAAAACAAGTCGCTGAAGTCTTGAAGTCTTACCCTAAAGCGAAAACTTTGGTGTGGGCACAGGAAGAACCTAAAAACATGGGTGCTTTCCAAAATGTGTACTTCAAATTCGTTGATGTTGTTCAAAAAGCAGGTTTGCAACTTCGCTTTGAATACGCGGGTCGCCCTGAAAAGGCTTCCCCGGCTGTGGGTTCCATCCACAGACACAAAGTGGAACAAGCAGAGATCATCAAGTCGATCTTTAGCTAACCACGAGCCAGAAGTTAACTGATTAGAATTTATAAAAAGGAACGTTTACTATGAAACAAGACATTAAAGTACCTGCAGTTGGTGAATCCATCACAGAAGCGACGATCGGTAGCTGGACAAAAAAATCTGGTGAGTTCGTAAAACGTAATGACGTTTTGATGCTTCTTGAAACTGACAAAGCCAGCGTTGAAGTTGTCGCGGAAAACGACGGTGTATTAACGATCCTTCCAGGAATGGATGCGGGCGCAACGGTGCAAATCGGTGCGAC
>JBJTMR010000279.1:0-5783 GCA_046070625.1 Bdellovibrio sp.
ATTAGAAAAATCCTAAAGAGAAACTTCCTCAAAGGGAGTCGCTTCATTTGTAGCTGCTTCTGCAGTTTCATTTTCAAAAGTCAGTTTTTCATCAACTTTGAATCCCAAAGAAGCAACCGTCATTTCAGCTTGCAAAAGCGCACCCACAAGATTCTTTTGTTCATTAAGCGTGGCAGAGGCAATCCAAAGATTTTCCAATTCTGGAATAGTTTGATTTGCTCTGAGTTTAAGGTCGCCGTGCCCTGAGATGAATGGAGATACAAAAATTCGCTCTAGTTTCATGTCATCTAAAGCTTCCGGATAAGCGCGTTTTATTTGGCGCTTGATTTTCTTCAGGGCCATGCCAACGACTTCGCTATCATCAGTTGCTTCTTGCTCAATGAAAGTGATCCATTGAGAAGCTTGCATAGTTTGGCCATCGACCTCCACTGCGGGGTGGAACTTGCCAGCACATGGTCCGATTTCATCTTGAGTTGTGCCATTCAAAATATGCATTGCTGTGGATTCAGTGACAGGCTTGCTGTGGCAAAGATCCAAGCACAATGCAGTCCAGTAGGTATTCTTTGAAAGCTTTGAACGAGCACGAGCGGAGATCGCATCCTCAGGTAACAAAAGAGCAAGGTCCTTCACGGTTCCAGCAAAAATAAAGTTATGAGCATGAACTGTTTTGGAACCGTTCACTGTTACGTGGGTAACTCGTTCCCCTTCATGATGAAACTTAGTTACGTAAGAGCGGGGATTGAAGTCGCCCTTGAATTTCTCCATGAGCATTTGCATCCATTGGTGGGGCTCAATAGATAAATCCAAACGTTTAGTCGAAGTAAAATAAGAAAGCTCTTCATAAAATGAAGGTGGATTGTCACCGAAACCAAGAAATGTTTTAAAACCACCAGATTCGTACGTGATGGGCGCTTCCTCTGAAGCATCAGCGGCAATCTTTGTGCCTAAAAGACCTTCCATGAAGCGAATCGCTTTTTCCGCCAAAACAGAATCAGGGATAAAGCGAAGACCGTTGTTCATGGGGCCCGTAGGGAAGTTGATTTTCTTGTTAGCGCCTCCTGGGAAGTCTGCACCTTCCAAAAGAACGATATTGTCTGTTTCACGGCTTAATGCTGCCGCGATACTAAGACCAGTTAAGCCACTTCCAATAATTGCGTAATCGTATATATGAGCCATGCAAATACCTTCCTCAAAAGAAGAGGGCTTTGCAAGTCAGAAGGTGTTGATTTAATAGCTAACGCATTTAATCAAAACACGGAGTGCAGCTCTCACTGCGGGTTTGAGCCATTGTTGCTTATCGAGTAAGCAAGCTATAGACGGGGAGATACGGTAATACCAATAAATAAACTTTCGGCCAGTCTGAGTTTTTCTAAGTGTAAAGTCTCTGAAGATACGCAATTCCTGCACCTCAACAGATTGAGCTCCAAAGGCAGCTGTCGCGATAAAACAGCGTGGACGTTCTTTATCAGCCAACTTTAAAAACTGTTTCACAATGCCAGGATTTTTTGCATTACGAGTGAAGGCTTCTGCTTTTTTAATAATGTCCGGATAGATAGGTGTGAACTGTACAAACACGGCCAGTTGTTTCGCCGCATTGGACATGCGATCGTGATACTTTTCGTGAGTGTCATAGATGCGCATGAGATCCCAGTAGACAGAGGCCACAACCGTTAGTTCAGTTGTGCGCGCACTCTCTTTAAAAGCCTCAGGGCGAAGTCGATCACCTTTTTTAACTTCAAAAACGATGTCTAGAATTTTAAGATATTTCTCATAGGAAACTGCAGCTTCAGAATAAAGCTTTTGGGTCATGGCCATACGCGCTTTTTTAATCAGCATCACGCGGCTTTTCCACAAGGTGATGCGATGTTGTTCTCGAGCTCGCTCTTGCGCCATTAATACGCCGCCACTGCTAGTCGCGATGGTTCTGCGCAAATCAGAAATGCAACCAGCACAAACTTGTGGTGGCAGATTTGTTTCACCTGCTGCTTGGAGCTTCGATATTAAATCAGCGTCCACAGAGTGAAGTTCAGTTACTTGTATTCCGCAGCGCGGGCATTGAATCATGTATTAAGCCTCAGAGGATATTTTAAGGTATCACCCTGTTCTAAAGCAAATTCATTGGATCAATATCGATTAATATTTTTACCCCTGAAGGAACCCACTCTTGATCTCCGAGAAGTTGTCGGGAAAATGGATTGGCCAAAGATGCCTGGGCGGACTTTATAAGCAAATGATAGCGGAACTGGCCACGTAACTTGGCCAAAGGTGCTTCTGCCGGCCCCAAGACCTCAACAGGATTGTATTGATGGTATTGGGATTTTAAGTTTTGTGCCCGTCTCGCTAAAAGTCGGGCTGTCTCTTCCACTTTGCCTAGGTGAATGCCTTGAATGCGAAAACTTACGAGTCTGCCAAGTGGGGGATAATTGAGGGCGGCTCGAATATTGAGCTCGTGGTTCGCGAAACCTTCATAGTCGTGATTGCGTGCAAAAGTGAGACTGTCATGTTCGGTGTTAAAAGTTTGGATGATCACCAATCCTGGGCTTTCACCTTCCATAATATGACGCCCACTGCGACCGCTCATTTGAGTGATAAGTTGAAAACTGCGTTCTGTCGCTCTGAAATCGGGCAAATTAAATCCAACATCAGCCAATACCAGGCCGACAAGTTTTAATTTTGGAAAATCCAAACCTTTAGCAATCATTTGGGTGCCGACTAAGATATCTATTTCGCCACTTTCCATTCGGGCAATAAGGTCTTCTAAATCAGCACGGCTTTGAATTTCATCGCGATCGGCGCGGGCAATGACTTTTCCGGGAAACAGTCGTGTAAGATCGGTTTCCAGAAGTTCCGTGCCTAACCCGATGGATTCAAGTTCGCCCTCTTTGCAGTCTGGGCATCTTTTCTTCATCTGTTCATGGTAGTCACAATAGTGACAAACCAAATGAGAACCCGCATGCAGCGTTAAAGAGATGTCACAGTTCGGACACTCTCGGGTGTGACCACAAGCCGGGCAGACAACCATTTGCGCAAGTCCGCGACGATTTAGAAACAAAGCGCTTTGGTCTCCGCGTTCTTGGACTTCTCTCATGCGTTCATAAAGCTGGGGGCTTAGCCAATAAGGCAGGTGCGAGTACTTTTCGATGATTAATTTCTGTTGTTGATCGTCGGCTTTTTGTTGGCGCAAGTCGATCACTTCAATATCTGGGAGTGCTCGGTTGGCAACGCGATTTTTTAAAACGTGAATGTGATACTTGCCCTCTTGAGCGTTTTTCCATGTCTCTAGGCTTGGCGTCGCGGAACCCAGAACCACCGGGCAATTCATCATTTTGCCCATCATCACGGCGGCATCTCGGCCATTATATTTTAGTTTTTCATCTTGTTTGTAGCTGGGTTCATGCTCTTCATCCACGATGATGATGCCTAAATCAGGAACGGGGCAAAACAGCGCCGAACGAGCACCAATCAAAATTGATTTTCGACCTTCAACCACGTCCCACCATTGATTCGTGCGTTCACGATCTGTAAGTTGGGAATGCAAAGCTGCGATCTTATCACCAAAGCGACGGGCAAAACGTTGGATCAATTGCGGAGTTAGGGAAATCTCAGGAACCAGAACGATTCCGCGTTTGCCTTCTTTCAAAATTTTATCCAAAAGACGCAGGTAAACTTCTGTTTTTCCAGATCCCGTCACCCCAAATACCAAATGTGTCGAAAACCCCTCGAACTTCGCAATGCTTTCAAAAGCATTTTTTTGTTCGGGTGTTAAATCATGACCGGTGTCGCTTTCCAGTTGTGGAATCACCGGCGCGCGTTTGCTGGCGCGTTGCTTGTCGGTTTTTTTTAAAGGAGGAAAGGCTGATTGAACGACTTGCCCAACTGGATGCACATAGTACGATGCAAGCCACTCTAGCCACTTTACAAAGTTGTTTGGCAGAGGTGCGTATTCATCATCAATGGAATCAATGGCTTTGATTTGGAACTCGGGAACTTCGTTGGTCGGACCCAGTACTAAACCTTTGGTTTTTCGTTTTCCCAAAGGCACGTTCACTAATTGGCCACGCTGTAACGGCTCGGAATAACTGTAAGTCAAAGCCTCTGGAAGTGGGGCGTCGACCGCCACCTTCCAAAGTTGAGGCTCGCTCATCTAAACCTCGAATAGAATTCAATGATGGCATCTTTAGCGGGAAGCTTATCGAGCCCGTCGACCTTCATATTCACATCAAGAGAGTTCGGCTGAAGTTGATTGATCGATGTTGCCGGGCGCGCAGAGGCGCTAATAAGGCGAATTGTCACAGTGTTGTTGCCCCAGCGGATGGTGCGTGTACGTGGATAGTTTAAACCTTTTGCGAATTGATTATAGCTGTCTGCGGTCATTTCGGCTTGGCTTGGTAGGCGAAGCTTACGAATCACAAACTGATCTTGTTCAATCCACAATCCAGGGTTGTTGGATGTATCATCTGCGGGTGTCGGAGTGCCAAATGCGTAATTAGGAACTCCGCCTGTGCGCGAATAACGAACCCAAGGCTCTGGATCGTATTTGAAATCGTTGCCGGTTTTTCCTAGGGGCTTTCTGTTGTAAGCACCATTTGGCAGGATTTTTAGATGAGTCAAAGTGCTGGCGAAAACCTCGGGGCTTCTAAAGTTCAGATACTTTTCAAGAAAATCTTCGGGTGTCTTTTCGCTTTTACGATTGTTATTCATTACAGTCCAACGTTGGCCGCCAGTATAAAGGAACTGCATGCGAAGGCTGTTCTGTAATTCTTTTGTTCCAGTGACTGTCACACGCATCGTGCGATCATTGTCGATTAGCCAGGTTTCACGTACACGAATTGTGTCATCACCGTTGGCGAATTGAACTTCTTGTTCAACAGCGTACAGACCAGAGCCAGCGTTTTCAGAGGTTTTTTGTAAGATCGTACGTGTTGGAAGAATGGAGGCAGATGCCAACATTGGTGTGAAGATCAAAGCTGTAGCCAATAGAATTCTTTTCATCGCGCCCTCTTTATTTTAAACGACTTGCTAGATCGAGGATGTAGTTTTTCAGATCAGAACCCAACTCAGGATTTTGTAAAGCCAATTCGATGTTCGCTTGCAAATATCCCAATTTATCTCCAGCATCGTAACGATCCGCGGAAAAAGTCATGGCATTAAGTCCCTTAAGTTGACATAAAACTTTCATGCTGTCCGTGAGTTGAATTTCGCCATTCAGAGTCGGTTTTGCATTCGCCAACAAATCCATAATATAGTTGTCGAAAACATAACGACCCGGCAGGGCCCAGCGGCTGGTTGTCTCTGTAGGTTTTGGTTTTTCAACTAGAGAAGTGACTTTGAAAAACCCTGGGGATCTTTCTTCGACCTCAGCAATGCCGTATTTAGAAACATCTTTCTCAGAAACTTTCATAATAGAGATTGTCGAAGTCGACGTTTCCTCGAAGGATTTTACGAGCTGAGAGGTGACATTTTCTTCGCCATTGGCTTCCATCGTGATTTCGTCACCCAAAAGAACAGCAAAAGGCTCTTTTCCCACAATCGGTAATCCGCAAAGGACAGCGTGGCCTAAGCCGAGCGCTTGTTTTTGGCGGATACTGATAATGTTGGCAGAGTTTCTGACACGCGTAACGCGTTCAAGGAGCTTTTCTTTACCATCTTTGGATAGCTTGTCTTCAAGTTCATATGACATATCGAAGAAATCTTCGATGGCGTGTTTGCCACGGCCGGCAATAAGGACGATGTCCTCGATTCCGGCTTTAATTGCCTCTTCGACGACATAAAGGATGATCGGG
>JBJTMR010000280.1:0-10689 GCA_046070625.1 Bdellovibrio sp.
GTCCAGCCACACCGAGTGGGCACAGGAAACGGATTCAGCAACTTTCAGCCAAGAAGAACCAAAAATATGGCAAGAGCCCAAGATCACCGCTCTTCCAACTAAAAAATCAGTGAAGAAAGCCGCGACTAAGTCTGTAAAGAAGTCCGTGGTTGCCAAAAAAGAGAAAGACTCTAAGAAGAAACTGGTGATGTCTTCGAAAAAAGACAAACAGAAAAAAGCCCTCGCAAAAAAAGACAAAGTGGATTGTAAGAAAATCGTAAAGCAAGCCAAGAAAGCCAAAAAAACCGACATGGCTTACTGTAAGGCCGAAAAAAAGAAATTGGGTAAAAAAGGTCGTGCAGTCGCAAGCAAGTAACAAAGGCTCAGATAAAATCTAGATGAATTGTTGAAAGCCCCGGACAACCGGGGCTTTTTTTGTATGCACTTTTGAAAAGAAGACGCTATGGTTAAACAAAGGAAGCATCTTCATGATCTCAAAGTTTAAATCCGGCATGCAAAGTTTTTGGGGAGTCCTTAAGGATACTTCTCAACAAATGCGAGATGGTGAACTTGCCTTGGTTGCAGCCAGTCTTTCTTTTTCTACAATCTTGGGATTAGTCCCCTTTCTTGCCGTTGTGTTAGCGACCTTTCAATCCATCGGCGGATTTGAAGCGCTTTACCCTAAGGTCGAAAGCTTTCTTTTGATGTATCTGCGTGAAGCCGCGGGCAGTGACGTTTCAAAGTTCATCCGTATTTTTCTTAAGAACATCAATGCCGGTAAAGTCGGAACCACGGGAGCCATCTTTCTTTTCATCACCTCTCTGCGCTTGCTGCATGATATGGAAGTCGGCATCCATCGCGTGTGGAATCTACGAAACACGCGTCCTTTTTATAAAAGACTCATCTATCAATGGATTTTGATTTTGTTGATTCCTGTGTTCTTGGCCATCTATGTGGGCTTCAACTCCTTGGAGCAGTTCCAGATGGTTCGTCGCGTGATGCCGACAGGGTTTTCAAACTCCTTGGTGTTGGTCGCAAGCTTATTTATGATTTACAAGCTGGTCCCTGATTTGCCCGTTCACTGGAAGTCCGCATTTGTAAGCTCCTTGGTTGGGGCCGCCGCAATGTACGGCGTTCACAAGGGCTTTGCTTACATGACTATTGAAGTTTTCAACTACAATAGAATCTACGGTTCTTTTGCTGCGATTCCAATCCTGTCGTTATGGATTTTATCCCTGTGGTACGCAATTTTGGGTGGCGTTGCCCTCTGTGCCAGTCTTCAAAAGAGACATATCACTTAAGTTAGTATTTCTACTTTGATATTAGCGGATTCAGAGCCGAACCGTATTATTTTAAGACGGGGGCTATCTCTGTCTTTACCTATAAACAATTTATTGATGCAATAATGTGAGGGACCCTAATCAGGAGCGTTATCTGAAATATCTTATTATAATCATCTCTTTTTTCACCCTGTCGGCGTGTTCGCACATGACACCTACAAATCCTCCAGAGATTGTACCCAGCTGTTTTAGCGACGGGGAAGACCAATCCAAAATGTGCAAAGCCCAACGCATAGAAGACTCCAAAAAAGTTATCACCCGTTGTATCGGTTCACAAAACCGCGAAGCCCATCCCGCATTGCGTGGGAAATGTGTCGAAAAAATCTGCTCAGAAGGATCCAATACCGATTGCCAAACCAAGGGTGAATTTCGTGTGCTGGCCCAGTATGCGGAACTGGTAACGTCGAAGATATTCACAGATGGTGAAACTGACCGAGCGCCCAAAAGTCGCCCGGCTAAAGACAGAAAATCAAAGGTCAAAACCACAAAGGCAACCATAGAAGAGGAAATAGACGTCGACCCCTCAGTGCCGTTGAAACCCTCACCTGAAAAGAAAATCGTGGCCGAGGCCCCACCGGCACCAACTCATCCGAAAAAACGTGAGGTCGCAGCAGAACTGCCCCCGGTTTCTGTCAGCTTGCGGCCCGCCAGTCCAGTAAAGAAAAAAACGTCTGCCTCAAGATCAGTTGCCAACATTAAAACAGAAGATGGCTTTAAAAAAGTCTGTGTCGCGAAGGATAACTTATCCGCCCCTGAAATCATCCGAGGCAAATGCGCCACTCGCCTTTGTTTTTCTGGAAAGTGCGACTACAAAGGGCGCAAAGAGATGTTTGATTTCATTGCCCAAAGCGGTAACGAAACCAACCCTACTCCGTAAAAATGTGCCTGAGGAAAAAGAGAAGAAAATGGTGATTCCGGTACGACTCGAACGTACGACCCTCTCCTTAGAAGGGAGATGCTCTATCCAGCTGAGCTACGGAACCACTTGTGACAATAATCACTGAAGGCTGGGAAGTTAGCAAATTGATTCCGATTTTCCAAGCCCATGACCCCAATTTTCACCAGATTACACTCTGCGAAAAGCAGTCAGCGCCATAAAAGTAAGCAACCACCCTCCATCAGAGGCCCGTAGGGCTCTATCTTCATTAAAAAGCCCAAAATATAAGGCCTCAGCTCGGTTGCTTCGGGAATTTCTCTATGCTCTAATTCCCCCATCCTGAGGGGGTATATTATGAAGTTATCTTTTTTAGTCGCTATGCTCTTTAGCGCTCAAGCGTTCGCATTTGGTTTACCAACACAGCAAAATTTTAACAGCATTCAGCTACCAGCAAACTTTACCGCTAACTATGATTTCGAAGGCATCGTTGCTTTGTCGAATTGTTCAGGAAGCATCGTGAAATTCGAAGGTATGACGGATGACAACTTGGCTTATGTTATGACCAATGGCCACTGCGTTGAAACAGGTCTTATTCCTGCAGGCAAAGTGATCCACAAAGTATCTAGTAACAGAAGCTTCTCTGTCCTAGCACCCAACTCATCACGACTTGGATTGATCTACGCTACAGAACTTGTCTATGGCACCATGACAAACACGGACGTGGCGTTGTACAGAGTTTCTGAAACATACGCTCAGATCTTTCAAAAGTTCCAAACAAGACCGCTGATGATGGACTCTCAGAAACCAAACATCGGAGAAAATATTGAAGTGATCTCTGGATACTGGAAAAGAGGCTACAGCTGCAATATCGACGCTTACATTCCAGAACTTAGAGAAGACAAATGGACTTTCAGAGACTCCATCAGATACACAGCTAATGGTTGCAACACCATCGGTGGCACATCAGGATCTCCGATTACTCGCGCTGGTACAAAAACAGTGATTGGCATCAACAACACTGGCAATGAAAGCGGTCGTAAATGCACAATGAACAACCCTTGTGAAGTTGATGAAAATGGCAATATCACAGTGAACAGAGGGGCTTCATACGGTCAACAGACTTACAATATCTATACTTGCTTAACTGCTACTAATGATATTGATCTTAAAAAAGATGGTTGCACACTTCCTAAATAAGTAAGCGGCTTAGAACTCGGAGTTTATAAAAATAAAACTCCGAGTTTCTCTTGGACTATTGAGCAAACCAGCAGCTCGGTCTAAATCCAAACTTGTGCTGCCCACGATAGCAAGCACCAGCTCTTAAATCAGAATTACTTAAATTTTGAGTATCACTTACCGGACACAACATTCCCGCAAAATACGTATCCAAGCGACACTGATCATTGGGATAACCCATGATTACTGATGCGGGTTTGAAGGTCGACGGTGTATCAAACTTATATTGAAAGCCTGGTCCCGTCGAAGCAAAGAAATCTGCCATGGACTGCGCCCCCAAAGAGCTTCTGATACAAATCAGGCGATCTTTCTTCGTTGAAAAAGTTTGATTACAACGGCTGACCGCAAATGGATCCAATTCCGATGATCTTTTGGCAAGAACCGTGGCATTGTCCTCGGTCGCAAAATACTTTCTCATGCACTTTAATGAAGCAAAGTAATCAGATCCACCTTCTGCCGTGGACCACGTTAATCCCGCAGTGGTTTTTTTTGGATAGCCACCCAAATGGTGCCCCACCTCGTGGCAAGTTGCTAAAACCATGGCCTCATAATTAATGGCATCGTGACGAGCCAATCCCCCATACATGTACACGTAAAGGGTGTTCCCGGACCGAGACGACGAGGCATTTACTCGTCCGTTCCCCCAATAATTTACAACTTTAAGAGACAATCCCGATTTAGCCACGATAGGAGAATAGATGTTATTCACCTTATTCAAAATCACCGCAAACTGAGACTGACTAATTCCTCCAGCTCCACGATCCCATTCCGAAATATACATATTGTTCTCTGGAATAAAGCTGCGGAATTCATTGGTATTTTGCTGAGAATACCCTAACGAAGATATTAAAGTGACTGCCAACAACGCAGCCTTGGTGATTTTCCTCATCCTGCCCCTCCTAGACCTTGCAAGAAAGCTCTCTAGGATTGTAATTCAACAAGATAAGGCTAAAAACAAAAAGTCAGGTGACTGGACCTCAAGCCCCCGTTTACCAGGGGCTCGATTCATCTGCGTAAAAGTTTAGTAGCACGTATCTTTGTATGAATAAACTTTATCTGAATCCTGGTTTGATCCAGCCAAAGTCGCAATCAAAGAGCCATTCTTGATGATCTCATATTTCATAAATTGCTCTGTGTACTCATAGTGGTAACGAACATTTTGGCGCCCACGATGAGTCACCGATATATCACCACATTCTTGATGTTCGCGTGGATATTCACAGTATTTTTTGCCATCAATCATACGGCAGTCACCCTCTTCTCTTACAATCCAGCATCTGTATTCTCTGGTTTCATAAGTGCAATCCTCAACCCCATCGTAATCACTCGAGCGAGTGTCTTCGCGATCATAAGATGCGACGGCTGTAAAAGGTTGACCTGTCACTTCTGGCTGAAGTTGGACTTTTTGCCCTGGCGCTAAGGTGTTTAGATCAACATTTACAGCGAAAGGAATTTTCACTGTTCCCGATGGATACTTCACCTCAAGGGTGACTTTTTTCTTACTGTTTACCTTTAATAAGGCTGGATAGCTGCCTTTGTTGATAGTAACAGCTCCCATGTTCGATTTATTCACGGCCATTGGCGAATAAACATTCAGAGTTCCATTGTACTTTTCTTTACAGGCACTTAGTGCCAACAAGCCCAAACAAATTAATGCGATTCGAATAGTGTTCATTGTGCTTCTCCCCATTTTGCACCGCCCAAAAAGGCGTAGAAGTCGCATCAGCAAAGGCAATGCCAGCAAAAATGGTGTCAACATGACCAGAGTCACGTTTCCGACAGTGAACCTCTGACGTCGAAAAAACTCTTCCCAAATTAAGAATTTGGTCTTCAAATGGACCTATGACTCATCATCAAGACATAGAAGACATCAATGCAGAACGCTCTACAAAACAAGGCGCCTTCGGCCTCCTTGAAAGCTTCTTTCGTCAATTCCGACAGATCGCTTATCTCATGGCCATCATTCCCGTTTTGCTGGCTTATGTGATCGCTCTTGGAGTCTCACTCACCCCCGGCCTCTATCTATTCCGATATATGTCGGAACTTACATCAAGTTCTCCAGCGCTTTTACAGGCCTTTTGCGGCGGAATTGCTATTGCGGGAGGCTTCGTTGCCTTCATTCTAACTTTAATTGTGATAGTTCCAATTTTGAATGCTCCGTCCCTGCCCTTCGTAAAAAAATATCGTGGCCCCTGGTTTTCCCTAGAATCCATCCCGTGGTTTTACCACAACGCTCTTACGTATTTAGTTCGCTATACGGTGTTAGATTTCATCACGCCGACACCTTTGAATATTTTCTTTTTCCGCGCTATGGGCATGAAGATCGGCAAAGCCTGCATGATCAACTCATCCAACATTTCTGACCCGGCACTGATCGAACTTGGAGACTATGTCACCATTGGTGGCTCTGCCTATATGATGGCCCACTATGGAATGAAGGGATATCTTATCATTGATCACCTTAAAATTGGCTCCGGTGCGACGATCGGACTGGCCGCTAAGGTTCTGGGAGGCGTTGATATCGGACGACGCGCAACCGTTGCTCCAAACTCCACAGTCTTCCCAAAAACCGTAATCAAAGAGATGGAAAAATTCGGTGTTCCGGGAGCCAAACCTGAAGGCGAAGACTTAGCCTAACCAACTGAGTCAATTCTCAAAGTATAGACATAAAAGGGCGCTTCAAAAGACCACTAAATGATTGTTTTCAATGAATTTTATTAGCCACAATAAAACACTCCTAGCGAGCTCTCTCGGCACTCATTCAAAGACGAAATAACTTCCCATTTTCTGAAAACCTTTAGTGACGGACAATTCAGGGTGCGCTATGAGATTCCCGTACTTAACTTTGGAGCGTTTTGTGGTGAAGTTTCTCATAGCCGTCCTGTTTAGCACCTGTCTTTCAAACGCCCATGCTGGCATCGAAGTTCGCAATGGTGGCGGTGGCTTTGCAAAAGATGGCCGCTATATGACTTTTCAGTCGGCTCAAGTTCCCATTCAAACTCGAGAGCTAACAACCATCGAGCTTAAATCCTTTGAAATAATTATTCGTGTTGTTCAAAAATCACTCTTGAACTCAAATACCAAGGCCGACCTCACCCGTCGTATTCTTCCCTCCGTCGCACGTCATTACTATAAAGCTGACTTAGGACGCCTCGACAAAAAAACGAAGGACCAAATTTCGGATGCTTACCAAAAAAACATGGGCATCTCAGGCGACAACTTTGTGTTGTTTGCACTAACAGATTCTGAAACTCAAACCACAGCTCTGTTTCCCCAGTTTTTTACTCTTAAGCCGATCGAGCAAGCGTCGATTCTTCTCCATGAAGCACTTTGGACGTATTCATCTATTAAAAGTTACGAGCAGGTTTTACAAACAGAAATGGCCTTCCAAGATTATGCAGAAACACCAACTCCCAGCCTCGAGCAAATGTGGGCGCTTTACCGTTCACTCCTAATCGCTCTGCAAGACATTCAGCAACTAACGGGTATTGCCTATTCTCTTTCCACGAAGGACCTATCCAACATTCCCGTCAGTGTGATTCTTGGAGCGGAAGGTTATCAATGTCTGGTTAACATCATGAACGGTGAAAAAAGCCGCTGGGACTTCTGCACTCCTGCGCTGATAAATAATCTGGCTCTGCTAAGAGTATCTACTCCGTACAATTATTTTTTTGAGGCGCTTTACAACTTTTTAGTCTTACCGAACTCAGCGTTGACCTTAGAGAAAGACCCTCGAGCAATTGAATTTGAGGTTTCCCTCAGCGGCCCACCTTTGTTCTTCAGCGGTCCATTGGAGTTTGTACAGCAAAGAACGACGCTCCCCTTGCGCGATGCCAAAGGTCAGCGTATCGCTTCAATCCTGTTACGCTAAAGCCTAAAAAACAAAAAGCCTTGGTTCATCACCAAGGCTTTTTGTTGTATTCACTTTTCAGTTTTTCTTAGAAGTGCTTTTTAACTGTATCTACAACGTATTGAAGTTCTTCTTTCGTGATATATGCAAAGCACGGAAGATTCAAAACAGCTTGAGATATGTGGTGTGCATTTCCATTGTCGATTTTTCCAGCCAAATGACCCTGAGCTCCCGATTGAAGGCTCATCGCGCCCGGATAAATAGTGCCATAACCTACATTTGCTTTTTTCAAGGTTTCAATCAAAGCAGGACGCAACTGTGGATCAATCATCCCTACTGCACAGTAACCATTTTCTTTTACTTTGCCTTTTGCACGAACTGGTTTGAATGGCAAACCTTGCAAGGCCTCTTCATAAAACTTTACGGCATTCATGCGGCTTTCAATACGTGCATCGATATGTTTCAACGACATATTCAAAAACAATGATTCATAAGCACCGATACGAGAGTTCCATCCAATCATACCGTGTGAATAATGGTCCGTACGTCCATGATTGATCAAGGTACGGCAATTTTTTGCATACTCATCATTAGAAGTAAAGATCGCACCCGCGTCTCCAGAAGCTCCCAAAACCTTCGCAGGATAAAAACTTGTTGTCGAAATCACTGCAGTGCCCAAGATAGATTGACCATCAATTTCAGTCCCGAAACATTGAGCGCCGTCTTCAATTAAGATCACGCCAGCATCTTTAGCAAATTTTCTGATTTCTAAAGTATCTGCAGAAGCCCAACCATAAAGGTGTACCATCACTGCTGCTTTTGGTTTGAATTGTTCAACAGCTTGTTTGAAAGTTGCCAAATCCCAATGACAGTTGTCGCGATTTACATCGACAGTGACTGGGTTTGCGCCCACGTTTACAACAGCTTCAAAGGTCGCCCAGAAAGTCATATCTGGTACTAGGACCTTGTCATTCTTTTCAACACCCACTGCACGAAGTGCAATTTGAATCGCATCAGTCCCATTCGCACAACCAATCGCATGTTTGGACTTCGTGTATTTAGCTAGATTTGCTTCCATCTCACCAACAATAGGACCGCCAACGAATTGAGTCTTATCGAAAAGTGAAGCAACACCAGAAAGGAATTCATCACGGAAGCCCGGCTCGAAACGATTAAGGGTGATAAATGGAACTTGTTGAATGCTCATAAAAATCTCTCTTTAAAGAAAGTGTTAAACCTATAGGGGAATTTTCTAATAGGTACCAGAAACTTGCAACCCTTTGGAATGGTTTATTTTTAAGTATTTTGGAGTGTTTCTTTTAGACGCCAGTCCTGTGGACAGCAGAACACACTTTGCCTAGTCCTCTCTCCTAATGACTCAAGATGTTGAGCTGCCAAGTGTAGCTCCTTAGCAACAGATCCGAGAGTTCCTTGCACACACTTTGCGGCCTTTGCTACAGTGAGCTACCTACTAAGGAGCACTCCGTGAAAAATGTAATCTTATCCCTTGTTGTAACAGCACTTTTAAACGGATGCGCCTTCCTTAAAAATCGCTATGCTCAAGAACCTGAAATCAATCTTAAGAATGTTTACCTCCAAGAGGTTCAAGCATTTTCTGCGACGATGGTAATTGTGTTGTCCGTTAAAAATCCCAACAAAATAGATCTGAATGTTGATGAGATCAGTTACGAAGTTCAGCTGAACAATCAAGAGTTCACCAAATCTAAGTTAGATAAAAAAACGATCATCCCGGCTGGAGAAACGAAGCTCGTAGAAATTCCGTTGCCAGTGAATTATCTTAAGGCTCTCAACGGCGTCGGAAAAATTTTGTCAGGTGAAGATGTCGCCTACATTGTTTCGGGCACCGCAAAGATCTCGGGCTTATCGATCCCCTTCACGGACAAAGGGAAACTCAACATCAACGACCTTAAATCAAAATAATCATAATTTCGTTTCATCAATTTAATTAAAGTCATTCCCTGGTAATTTGAAATACTAAGTATCTATCTGAGACATTGGAGTTGGTGGGATATTTGCTTTATACATTTGTAGAGTAAATTATGCCCCTCTAAAGCGATTTAAAGCCAAAAGAGTTCGTTTTTTTGACGAACTTTTTTACAGCTGCTCGCCTTAATGGGTAACACGATAGGAGCCATTTCATTATGAAAAGCTTTGCACCTTTGTTGACCGCAAAAAATAAAGCCTGGTTTCTTGCTTTGGACATACTCCTGTTTGGTGCAGCCATTTTTATTATGTCTTCTCTTCGATTAACTGGAGACGGCAGCCTCTCTTTTTCTATCGAATCACTCCTGATAACGGTCTCTGTTCCGGTCATGCAATATATCTTCGGAAACTACGACCTCGATCATATCGGAACGAATAAGCAACTCTTAGTTCGTCAACTCATGGCATTTATCCTTACTTTGATTACTGCAACTGTAGTAATTTATTTATTTGTTACAGATCGCGAGGGACTTTTCGGCCGTGGCGTCCTCATTGGTTCCCTTGTGCTCTTTTCTTTGGTTTCACTCCTTTATCGTCGCCTCGTAATTACCTATTTCAAAACTATCAAAGGTAAATTGAAATGGCTCGTTATTGCCGATCCAGAAACTCAAGATCTTGTCTCTAAAGACTTCAATGACTTGAACTTCGAAGGCACCTTAGAATTCTTTAATCCCGACAGAGGCGCTCAAGCCCTAAAAGAAACACTGGCTAAAGAATGGACAACGTTGGTGATCTCTATCAAAGAGGGATCTCATAAACACGATCTTGGGAATTTAATCATTGAAGCCAGCTGCAATAGCCTCACGACAATTACTATCGTAGAGTTCTATGAACGCCATTTACGCAAAGTACCGGTTCAACTTTTGGACTATCAGTGGTTTATCAATGCAGAGGGCTTCGATTCACTGGCACACCCTATCCAGTTACGTCTAAAGCGCCTTATGGATATTGCCATCTCAGGTTCCATGCTGTTGCTTGCATCGCCTGTGATGCTCATTGTGGCTTTGATTATTAAGTTAGAATCTAAAGGACCGGCTCTGTACAACCAAACTCGGACGGGCCAAGACAATAAGCCTTTTACGATATATAAGTTTCGCTCCATGCGCACTGATGCGGAAAAAAATGGAGCCCAATGGGCCGTTCAAAACGACACGCGCATCACCAAGATCGGTAAATTTATCCGTCTGACCAGGCTGGATGAATTGCCACAGCTTTGGAATGTTCTAAAAGGTGAAATGAGTTTCGTCGGTCCCCGCCCCGAGCGCCCCGAGTTCAACGAGATGCTCAAAAAGCAACTGCCTTACTATGACCTTCGCCATACTTTGCGCCCCGGCCTGACGGGGTGGGCACAGGTCCTTTATCCTTATGGCGCAAGCATCGAAGACTCGAAAGAAAAGCTCCAG
>JBJTMR010000281.1:0-2982 GCA_046070625.1 Bdellovibrio sp.
ACGCTGGAAAAACGCAAAAATGTTTTAGGCGCGATCAAGGCGTTTGAAATCCTTTGCACGCAGGGCTACGGTGGAAATCTTGTTCTTGCTGGCGCATGGGGAACAGGATCTGAAGAAATTAAATTGGCGCTAAAAAATTCACCTGCGCAAAAACAAATCAAACACCTTAGCTATGTCCCGAACAATCAAGTCGAAGGACTTTTTAGAAATGCTAAGGTCTTGGTTTTTCCAAGTTGGTATGAAGGCTTTGGAATTCCCGTTTTAGAGGCCATGTCTTTGGGCTGCCCCGTGGTGACATCTCAAGGTGGAGTCCTCGAGGAGATCACAGGAGAAGCCGCTTTACACGCAAATCCTGATAGCCCCGAAGAGATTGCCAAGGCTCTTGCTAGTATTTTAAAATCTGATTCTTTGCGCGAAGATCTTGTAAAAAAGGGCCGCCATCAGGCAGCCCAATTCACTTGGAAAAGATGTGCAGAAGAAACTCTGCAAGTTTATAGAAATATTCTTAGCAAAATGAGAAACTAGGCTTCCCTGGATATTTTCTCTTCAATCGCCATGTTGATGTAATCATTAATACTGACATCGTGGACATCTGCGAACACCTTAACCATCCGGTGCTTCTCAGGACCCATGCGAAGATTTAAATTTCCAGATAGAGTTAACTCGGGTTTACGACCTTCTTTGGCACAAAACTCCAAATAATCTTCCACTGAATCGCGAAATGCTGACTCTAGTTCTTTGACGGAGATACCCTGAAAGGTGATGACATCATTGATCCCCAAAACATCACCATGGAATTTTTTTGCCTCGGAATCAAATTCAACATGCGCATAATAACCTTTATAGGACATCATAGATTAACTCCTGCATTTACTAAAAAGCGTCTCACCGATTTTACTGCACCTTTATCAGTTTCTTTTTGTGGATGAGGGCGATGGAAAACAGCGAACACGTTATTTAGTTTAACCCGCACACGTGACCCATTACCTTCACTTATCTCTGCCCCCAAGCCACGAAAAAGATTCTCCACATCATTCCAATGAATTCCCGACCGTACCGGATCCTCAAAAATAGCACTCAAAATCGCCTGGTGTTTATTGTTAAGCTTCACACTATCCTCAACTATAGTACCACAATATAGTACTATTTTCTAGTTATTCTTAAGCTATAAGCAAGCGATGCCAACCCACTGGATTTAATAGGCTTTTTAGAGGGGTTCATTCGGATCTGAATACCGGACATCTTCTTTCCGAACCACCCCATTGTCTGTTTTAGTTGCAAATCTCACTCTCAACTAGTACCCCTATCTAGGGTACAATAGCAGTCCGCGATCACAAAAGTACTGAACTAAATTGGCGCATAGAATTTATATGAAATTGAAGAGGTTCACAGACATGACTACTAAAAGCCAAGCACGTAAGACGATTGAAAAAGTACGGGGCCACCAACTCAACTTTGGCGAAATGATCGCCTCTTTGCGTAAAGCTGATGACCTCTCGCAAGTTGATTTAGCTAAAAAACTTCATATCTCAAAAGCTCACCTTTGCGATATTGAAAAAGGTCGTCGATACCCCTCCCTAGAAAAGGCCATCGAGTTCGCCCAAATTATGGGTTACTCTCCTATTCAATTTGCTGCGCGACTTTTAGAGGATCAACTACGAGCTGCCGGACTTAAGGCATCTGTACAGCTGAAGGTGGCATAGAAAAGCTGCCTTCAGCTGCTTTTCCTTAATCAAGCTCAGTACTAATCGAAATAAGATATTGCCCGTAAGCATTTTTCTTTAAAGGCTCTGCCAGCTTCAACAACTGCTCTTTAGAGATATAGCGCATACGGAAAGCAATCTCCTCTGGAGAAGCAATCTTAACACCTTGGCGTTTTTCAATTGTTTGAATGAAAAGACCGGCCTCTAAAAGGCTTTCATGAGTTCCTGTATCCAACCACGCAAATCCACGACCCATCGTCTGAACGTTTAAATTACCTTTTTCAAGGTACACGCGATTCAGATCGGTAATTTCAAGTTCACCACGAGGTGACGGCTTAAGTGCTTTTGCATACTCCACAACATGCTTGTCATAAAAATAAAGTCCCGTCACTGCAAAGTGGGATTTTGGTTTCACCGGTTTTTCTTCAAGAGAAATTGCATTGCCAGACTTATCGAACTCGACAACACCATAGCGCTCAGGATCTGGAACCTTGATCGCGAAAACTTCCGCGCCGTCTTTCAACTTAGCAGAAGCCTGCAACAACTCCATGAATCCATCACCATAGAAAATATTGTCGCCCAAAACCAATGCACAACCTTCACCATCAATGAATTTCTCACCAATAATAAAAGCCTGCGCCAAACCATCAGGCGACGGCTGAACTGCGTAGGAAACTTTAATTCCCCATTGCGACCCATTGCCCAAAAGCTGTTCAAAGCGTGGCGTATCTTGAGGGGTTGAAATCACCAAGATGTCTTTGATCCCGGCCATCATCAACGTGGTCAGTGGATAATAAACCATCGGCTTATCGTAAATGGGTAAAAGCTGCTTACTGACCACTGTCGTTGCAGGATAAAGGCGCGTTCCAGAACCACCGGCTAAGATAATCCCCTTCATTACTTTCTATCTCCATAATTCTGATCAAGCCACTCTCTGTAATTTCCAGACACCACGTTCTGAACCCACTGAGTGTTTTCTAGGTACCAAGCGATCGTTTTCGCCAATCCCGTTTCAAAGTTTTCTTTAGGCTTCCAACCGAGCTCTTTTTCAATTTTGGTCGCATCAATCGCATAACGCTTGTCGTGCCCTGGACGATCCGTGACAAAAACTTTCTGGGTTAGATAACTTTTGCCATCAGTACGTGGGCGAAGCTTATCGAGAGTCGTACAAATGGTATCCACAACTTCGATATTCTTTTTTTCGTTCCAACCGCCAACATTGTACGTTTCGCCAAGTTTGCCTTTTTCCAAAGCCAGCTCAATGGCATCACAGTGATCG
>JBJTMR010000282.1:0-13713 GCA_046070625.1 Bdellovibrio sp.
AAAGAGTTGGATGAAATCGCCGGCGCTTTGGCGGAAAAAGGTTATTCCTGCGTTCCTTTGAAAATCTATTTCAAAGAAGGTCGCGCTAAATTGGAAATCGCTTTGGTTAAGGGTAAGAAGACCCATGATAAGCGTGAAGCCATCAAGAAACGTGATGTTTCGGATCAGCTTCGTCAGACTATGCGCCGCGACCGATAAAATGCGCGGCGGGCGCCTCAGGCAGTTGTCCCCGTATCTTTACCACTTAAAACTACGACCGTAGAGCTCATCACATTGGACTGTTGTTGAATCTCCGCCGCATTGTCGACAACTTGTTGCGCAAGGGCTGCATTTATTTGAATAAGTTGGTTCAAATCGCTGACTTCGGAGCCAATATTCGTGATGCCATTGGATTGTTGTTCACTGGCGTTGGCAATATCCTGATTAAGAGTTGAAACCTGATCAATGCTTTTTGAAATTCTTTGCAGGACTTCGCCATTTTCTTTCCCGGCAACCGCACCATTTTTGACTTGCTGAACAGTCGTAGTGATTAATGCGGAAATGTCTTTAGCTGAAGATGCAGATCTTTGTGCAAGAGAACGAACGGCTTCTGCAACGACGGCGAATCCTTTACCATGCTCTCCAGCCCGGGCAGCCTCTACGGATGCATTAAGAGCCAGCAAGTTTGTTTGAAAGGCAATGTCGTCGATCATAGCAATGATCTCCTCCATTTTTTTGGAGGACGACTCAATGGTCGTCAGTGTTTCAATCAGTTTGCTGATTTTTGTTTCGCCTGTTTTTGTTAACGTGGCAGATTCCACTGACAGAGTTGCCGCCAGCTTCGCATTTTTTGTGTTTGTTTGAACCATCGTGGTTATTTGTTCCAGCGAGGAACTAATGCCTTCAATGGATGATGTCGCTTGATTGGCAGAGTCAGTCAGCTTGGACCCCGTGACATTGAGTTCTGAAACAGACTCTGTGATTGCGACAGATGAGTCGGCGAGGTTGGTTGAAAGCTGTCCAATTTTTACGGAGGAACTGCGGGTTCCGATATAAACAGTGACCATTAGAAGAGCTAAGCCAATAAGCGAAATCAAAGCTTGTTGGCCAAGAACAGCATAGGCATGCGCAAGGATGGTATTTTTCGGCGTGCGAATAACCAGAGTCCATTTTTGTTGAAGGTTGTAGATATTAAATGGAATCGCGATAACCAAGTCTTCGCCTGTAGATGATTTAATATTTTGGCTGCTCAGTTCTGATTTTTTAACCATTTCCTGTACTTCAGGTTCGGCTTGAAATGGTTTCATCAGTTCTTCTTCACTCGGGCCAGCAACAACTGTCATGGTGTCCGAGATTAAATAAGATTTTGAATCGGGAAATGGTTTTACTTCGGCAACAAGGTTTTTCACGGTGTCGAGGCTAATATCAACGCCTACGATTCCTTTAAAAAGGCCATCTTTGACAACTGTGAATACGGCGGAAGTCATGACAATTTTCTTGCCGTTAACTGTGTCGGTGTAGGGCTCCAAGAGCATGCTTTGTTTTGATTGCATGGGTTTAAAATACCAATCGCCCAAGTCAGGAGTCTCTGGGTTCAAAAGAGTTTTATAAACGATGCTGCCATCGCCTTGCCGAATCCACCATGGATAGAATCGCCCAGACTTTTCGTGAAATTCTTGGTTCACGTACTTAGCGTCATGGCCGTCAAAGGCATCTGGATCCCAAGCGGACCAAATTGCAAGATATTGGCTGTCGGCTTTTAAGATCTCCAGTAGCTCATAGCGAGTTCTTTCACGGCTTTGCATGTTCTTTTCAATTTGAATGCTGATCGCGCGGCCTAAGGTTTCCGTTTGGATAAAAGGCTTATCAATATAGGATTTGATCTGCTGCGAGTATTTTTTAGCGACTTCCAGACTGTTGCTGAGTGCGCTGGCTTCAGCGTCCCTAAAGGTGGTGCTGGTGGAAATCCAGCTTATTGTGCCAAGAACAACGATACCAACAAACGTAATGGGGATGGCAATTTGTTGAGTCAACGAACGATTTTTAAAGGACTGAAACATGTTGAAACTCCAAAGATGGATCTTAAGAAACGCGGCGTTTGTGGTCGAAATTGTGAATTTCGGCAACCGGGTCGTTGGAGATAAATTCTTCTGTTAAACCCAGGCGAGAGCGCTTTTCAGAAAGCAAATGTTTCCAAGCAGCATAGGCCTCACGGTTTTGGGGGTCGATCGAAAGTTTTTCCAATAACTTTAATTCAGTTTCGGTGTTGGCTTTCAAAGCACGATAGAAGTAATCATAAGTCATAGAAAGATCACGGAAGTCGTCTTCTTCCGGAATTTTATAGTCTTCAATGTGCCATTGTCCCAACATCAATTGGTGCATGTGTTTTTCCATGGAAATAAGGGGCGCAAGCAGATTTTTTGTCATGCGAATGCTCAAGAAAAGTGTCACCCCTGCAATTGCAGCCACGCTGGCGCCCATGAAAACCCTTAACCAGGTCATTTCTCTTTCAAGATGCTCCACAAGTCTAGGCTGTGTATCATAAGCAAGAGTTTTAAAAAGTTCATAGTTTTGGGAAATAAAGTAGTAAGCGGGGATAAAGAACAATAGCGAGCCACCGGCAAAAGCAGTAATCATGTACCAAGAGTACTTGTATTGAAAGGCTTTATTAAGAATGAACCTCTTGCGACCTTCACCATGGGGAACTCGTTGAGGCTCAATAACTCTTCGTCCGTATAGCATAGTCACCTTATCGGCGGGTTGAGTTTTCTTTCGAGTCCAATTATTCTCAAAAAAAGACATAAAACGCGCCGAAGGAGACGAAATGATTTTATCACAGACATTCAAGCAGGGATCGTCCGGATTCATTAAGACCATGGTCCTGGTGAGTATGCTGATATCTTCGGCGGCCATGGCACAGGGAACCCATAAGCCCCTTGTTGATGATAAGTATTCGCTTAAGGCGGATCGTGAAGCGATGGAAGCTCTTCGTAAAAATATTCCAGCTGAAAAGAAAGCTGCAAATGATGAAAAGGCCTTCATGGACGAGATGTTGTCAGATCTCAGTCAATCTCCTATGGAAGTACGCGGTCGTTTTACGTCGATCTTGTCAAAAAAGCGTGATGCCTTTAGCAGAGACATGACGAAAATCCGTGAAGAATTCCAAAAAAAGCAGACAGCGGAACGAGAAGCTTTTTCCAAAGAACAGTCCGCGGAGCGTGAGAAGTTTGCTAAAACCAAAGCGACACCTCAAGAGCGTAATGAGTTTTATGCCAATACGGACGGAAAACGAAAAGAGTTCTATCAGGTGCAACACGAACAGCGTGATGTCTTTGAGGCAGAGGCCCGAGAAAAACGTAAAAACTTTGACGATTATGTCAGAGCGAAAACAGATGAGTTCAACCAGGCACACCGCGATTACACAAAACGCTACGAAGAAAACAAGAAAAACACTGCAGATTTAAAAAAACAAGCTGCGGAAAAGAAAAAGAACTTCGAAAAAAATATTGATCAGGAATACGAGCCGATTCGTCAAAAGCCCGTAACGCCATTAGGTGTCGGGGAGTAATCACCCCGGTCTGCGGAAAACTTCTTTATGGATTTCCATAGTCAGTGCGAAGAGCTTATTTTCTAAAATAGAGGTTAGACTTTTGAATTCGATTCCGAAGGTTTGAAGAGTCTTATTGTTGTCGTCCACTTTGATGTGTTTCACTGTGCCAGAAATCTCAATCGGACTGTTTTTACTAATCAATAAATGCCCCACAATAGAGTCGCCCACTTTCATAAGGGGCGCATTCATTTTATAGAGCACGCGGCAACCCTGGCTGCTCAAATCCCCGAGGGCTCCCGTGATGTTCTGAGCTTGATTGTTCACCGACTTGATATTGAAGAATGCCTGGTAGCCATCAGGAATTCGTACGCGATAATTTTGGCGACGCTGTAAATGAAACAGCTCCACAGGCAATGAAATATAAAACTTGTCCGAAGTCACCGTCGCGATGGCTTCAAAGTAATACTTTTCTCCACCTAAAAAGAAATATCCTAGAAAGCTTTCCTGATTTTCAAGTTTGGTCGATCCTGTTTCCAGGGAGCACTGAAGGACATGCGCCTTGGGATTGTAAGAATCTGCGCGAAGTTTACACAGAGTATCTGCCTTACCTTTACAGAGAATTTCTCCAAAAGCCTGTGCGAGATCGTTGAAGAGTTTAACTCGCTCTTCTTCTCGACTGACTAATTTGAAGATGTCTTGATCCATAAAGTAACCTCGTGCTTATTGTGGTGAAGATGCAAGATGCGAATATTATCCATCTCGTGAAACCTATTAAGGGTTTCAAAATCAGTCTTCCCTTGAAATTTTATAGTGCAAACGAAGTTTTGGCAAAGTCCTGAAACCTGCCATTCTTTTACCAGTTCCAGAAGTTTTTCTGGGTAACAAATGATGTCCGAAAAGAACCAATCTATTTTGCCAATATCCGAAGGCTTTACCGTGAACGCATTTGTTTTAATGAACTTGATTCGTGGAAGTTTTGCGATCTTTTCATCCAAAGGTGCGCGGTCAATACTGAGGACGTCACAACCCATTTGCTGAAGGACCCAAGTCCAACCACCTGGGCAGCTACCAAAATCCACAACTTTTTGCCCTTTTTCCGGACGAATACCGTAGACCGTGAAGAGTTCCCAAAGTTTTAAATAGGCCCGGGACGGCGGGGTGGTCTTATCTTCTTTAAAAGAGACCTCACCCAGCGGGAAAAGAGAATTGGTGTCGCTGGACGCAATCAAGGTGTTTTTATCCACTAAAGTCCAAGCACCGATCGGATCCTGCGGCAGCGGACCCATAAATTCCATAATACGTGGTCGCGGAGTCGGAAGTTGCTCTTGGATAAGTTGCGCTCGACGATGATTGTCGAATGAATAAAGAGCCCAAAGTTTACCACGGCTTTTAAGGGCCTTCGCAGCTTGAGTGATAGATTCAAATGAAATGATTTCGGCGTTTAACCAAATATTTTGGGCCCAGACAGATTTCTGAATGGGCCCATCGGTCAAAACTAGATTCCCGTGAACAGCGACGATGTTTTTCAGTTCCGCTTGGAGTTCAGGGAGAAATTTTTCAGGAGCAAGATAAGCGATCATGCCACCTTAGTTGCCACAGCAGGGGCTAGAAGTCCACGACTGTTCCACACGGCCATCGCTTCACCCCAGAATTTTTCTTTAATTTTGATTTCTGCAGGGCCCATTTTTACTTTAGGGAAGTCTTGCTTTTCAAAGTGCTCAACGAATTTAGCTTCATCGCAGCCGCGAACGACTTTCATCATGAGATTGAAATGTGTTTCGGTAAAAGACTTAGGGTCCACGAACATTTTTCTGAGTCCTGCCTCTGGTGTATGAACTAGAAAGCTATATAGGCCCGGAACGTCGTATTGACTCATTTTGAGACTCCTTATTGTTGATTGATCTCACACTACCTATCGGTTCGGAGCCGAGAGACCTTGACCCCTTTGCCCAGACCTTCGTCGTAAATTCGTAAGATGTTTAAGGCTCCAGCACCTTAGTGTTACGACCTCTTTCTAGGGACATTGGTCTAGTAGAGGTCTAGGAAGCCTTAAGTCTTAGGACCTAGTTCCGATCTAGGAGGCATGAAACAACAAAACAATACCAACATCGTGATGGGCTTTTTAGTAACAATGATGATCTCCAGCGCAGGTTTTGCGATGGCGAAAAAACCGGTAGACTCTGGTTTAGATACATCACCAACAGCGCCAGCGCCAAAACCGACACCAGCGCCGACACCAAAGCCAAGCCCAACACCAGTGCCAAGTCCTACACCTACACCGAAACCCACGCCGGTTCCGACTCCGGTTCCGACACCAACACCTACGCCTACGCCGACTCCGGTCCCAACTCCAATTCCGACTCCAGCTCCGACACCGAAGCCGACACCAACACCTACTCCGACGCCAAAGCCGGAACGTGAGCCAGCGGCGGTGGTGGATTCGATTACGCCGTCAGGATTTAATGTGTTTACTGAAGTGGCTACTCCGGTGGGGCAAGTCGTGGACACAAGATATCAATCGGTTCGGGAGTTGATCCCGACGCGTTCGGCGAATAGCTCTTACAAGTCAGATAACGTCGATATCAAATTGGATAACAGGGATCGTTTCGCAGATCGCATTGCTTATGCCGTTGAATTGAAAATGCAGCCATCCAAAGCCGGTCTTGGTTATGTAGGATCTTACTATGGAGTTAGCAGCAACGAAGAAACCTACTTGCCCACAAGTTTGATTTCTCATCCTTTGTGCACGGTCACGACAGAGTCATTAAATACAACCTTGGGCGGCAAAAAAATTCCTACTGAAGCGGTGATAGCAAAAGCCAACACATTTGCAAATAAAATCAACGAGTATCGCCGTGGGGCTTTAGCCGGAGATCGTGCTTCTTATGTGAAAGCATCGAAACTTTGGTCGAAGTTTATGATGTGTTTGTCGTACACGGAATCTTTGTCCGCTGCGGATACAGCCTCTTCAGAAAGAGTGGCAGAGAAATATGCTCCAACGGGCTATCGTCGCCCAGCGGGTGTTCAGTTTTATGAAGACCCAGCCCAAGATGAGGCTTCTCGTTTGAATATCGGTTTGTTCCAGTTTACTCCGACAGCCTCAGGGAACGTACAAGCTTGCATCCGCGAGTGGAATAAACTTTATCCTGGTAACCCGCTTAACACGAAGGCGTCTCAAGCGGAAATGATTCGTGTCCTAGGAAGCTCGTTGCAAACTTTCAATGCCTTCTGTGGCGCTGCTAAAGTAACGGGTATGTTTGCGATTCAAGTGAATACATCACGGTCCGGTAATACGCATCCGTCTAATGTGAAAGCAAATGGAACTTTGAAGTTGCCAATGGATCGTTGTGTGAGCCCGCATTTTGCGACGGGTAAATCATATAACCACTTTGGTCCATTCCAGAACTCGACAACTAACAACTTAAATCACGTTTTGTCTTGTGTGTTGGCTGGCGATTACTAAAGTTAGTGATCAGACAATATAAATTAAAAACCCCGGGCAACCGGGGTTTTTTTATTTCATTCTTAGTTTGTCCATGTTGGAAATCATGCGTTCCAGAGATGATTTCAATTGGGTTTTCTCCGATTCTGGAAACTGACTCCAGAAATCTTGAAGGCGAGAATAGTATTCCGGGGCAAGCGTTTTAATTAAAGCATGGCCTTTTGCAGTCAACTTGATGACAAAGGCACGGCCATCTTTGTTATGAGTTTCTCGAGCAACTAGTTCTGCTTTTTCCAAACTGTTGATAAGGCCCGAGATCGTTGCCTGCGTGACGCCTACTTTTTGCGCCATTTCTGAAGGCATGAGCCCGTGAGGTGCTTTACGTAAAATGATAAGTAGGGTGTAGCGCCCCGGTGATAATTGGTATTGCGCAAAAAAGTTATCGAACTTTGCTTCAAGATCCGTAGCAACTTTTCTAAATAAAAGGTGTGTGTAAAGTGAATCAGCCTCGACTTGCGGATAAAGCTCGGAAGCACTTTGTTTTAACTCCTCATGAGTGGGAAGGGTCTGAATAAAGAGTTTAGCCATAACGACTCCGTTTGGAAGAATGTTCATGTTCAAGCGAGGTACAAGTTGCGAGGATTGACAATAGTTAGCCTCTTAATTACATTAGTTAGGTGCCTAACAAAAATCAACAAAAATGGTGAACCATGAAACATATGAAGCTTGCGATACTCTCTCTCGCTTGCGTTTTCAGTCAGGCAGCTAACTCTGCCGAAACTCTTACATTATCCGACTCTCTGAAGGTCGCAGAAGGCAGTTCACCTCAAATTAAAAAAGCCGAAGCTGCAAAAGATGAAGCCAGCTGGAAAAAAACGGAAGCGTTTTCAACTTTCCTGCCTCGTGTAACCCTCAGCGGAACACACCTTCTTGATGAAAAGTTTATGGTCGAGAAATTGAATTTCGGCGGTCAGCCCACAACGATCGAATTGATCCAGCCTTATACAATCTGGTCCGCAAGGGCTGAGTGGTTAGTCTTTGATGGTCTGGCAAATTACGACCGTTATGCAGCCATGAAATATGGCGCTTCCGCAGCAGAAAAAGAAGCAGATTGGGCGCGATTCCAGACAATGCAAGAAGCCAAAATGAAATTCTTTAAGGCAATCGCCGCGATTGAATTGGAAAAAGTCGCGAATCAAAACGTCCGAACTTTGGAAGATCACTTGGATCGCGCAAAAGCTTTCCGTCAAAGTGGCGCGGGGACAAATTTCGATGTTTTACGTGTGGAAGTGCAACTGAATGAAGCGCAATCTGAAAAGCTCAATGCCGAAGATAACACGATCCTGGCGCGCCAGAATCTGTTGAATACTTTGGGCGTGGATGACATGGCTCAGACTCTTACCGGCAATTTGCCAGAGCCAGACGCGCAGAAAATTTCGTCTTTGGCGAAGCCTGTGACAATTGAACGCCTTGACTATCAGGCGATTCAAGATCGCGAGATCGCTTCGCACAAGGCATGGCTTGCAGCTTACAAACATTGGGTGCCAAAATTTTCGGTTTTCGGTCAGGCCGATTATTATAATAACATCAGTAAAGGTCTGACAGATCAGGACTTCAATAATGCCTACTCCGTTGGTGTGAACATGACCTGGAATGTTTTTGATGGCTTGTCATCATCAGCCCAATCCGCGCAAGCGGACGCCCGTCAAGTACAAGCTCGCGAGACAGCTCGCGCCGCAAAATTGAAAAGCAGCTATGACTTTGATTTTTGGAAAAGACGCTATTTGTATTCCTCGGCTTTGTATAAAGCAAAAACGGTGGATGTTCAAAAAGCTCAAGAGAGCGTTCGTTTAGCGACTCAATCTTTCAAAGCTGGGACTCGCACAAGTTCAGAAGTTCTGGATGCAGAGCTGGACTTATTCCGCGCTCGTGCCGGAGTGGTAAATGCGCAAGTGAGCGCTGCAGAAGCATTAGTAAATTTAGAATTGTCCCTAGGGAAGGAACTTTAGTATATGACGAATCTTAAGAATAAACGTAAAGAGCTGATGATCGGTGGCGGAATTGTGGCCTTCGTTGTCGTGGCCGTTTTTGGTTACTACGAATGGTCTCATGTCTCCACAGATAACGCCCAAATCCAAGCTCATACGTTGATGTTGTCATCAAAAGTTCCTGGCATTGTTCTCGAAGTGTTAGCTCAGGATAATGAAGCGGTAAAAGAAGGTCAGGTTCTAGCTCGCATTGATAGCAAAGATTATGCGAACAACGTGAAGCAAGTTGAATCTGAATTAGAAGGTGTGAAAGCCAAGCTTCGTGACGCAGAATCAAACTATAAACGTATGAGCGACCTTTATAAACAAAACGTCGTGTCACGCGCTCAGTATGACAATGCTGAGGCCACATTCCGTGAAGTCGGTAAAAAAGTTCAAGCTTTTCAAGCGCAACTATCTCAAGCTGAATTGAATGCAAGTTATACAGAAATCAAAGCTCCTGCAGATGGTCGCATTGCTCGCAAAGCGGTTGAGCCAGGTATGGTTATTCCTGCGGGACAACCGTTATTTGGTTTTGTAGCTTCTAAAGATCGGTGGGTGATGGCAAATTTCAAAGAAACTGAAATTACCAATATTTCTAAAGGTAAGCCGGTAAAAATTGAAGTCGATGCTTTGCCAGGAATGGATTTCCACGGCGAAGTTGAAAGCTTGAGTCCCAGTACCGGCGCGGTTTTTTCACTTTTGCCTCCAGATAATGCAACGGGGAATTTTACTAAAGTTGTTCAGCGCGTTCCTGTTAAGATCAAATTATTGAATTTAACTCCGGAAGATATCGACAGATTGCAAGCAGGCTTGTCTGCGAATGTGTCAGTTAAGATTCGTTAGGATCTGAGGTCTTCACTTGGGTAATCCCGAGTTAGGGAAAATGTATGAATACTAAATCTAAACTGATTGTCTTAGTGGCGGTGATGGCCTCTTTGCTTGAAATCATCGACAGTTCTATCGTCAACGTCGCTTTGCCAACGATGATGGGGAACTTAGGTGCCACGTTGGAAGATATCAGTATGGTTATTACGGGTTATGCCATCGCGAACGCGATTGTCTTACCGGTGTCGGCGTGGTTAGGAAATCGCGTCGGTCGCAGGAAGTACTTTATTAGTTGTATTGGTTTATTCACGCTGACCTCAGTCGCCTGTGGTTTTGCGCCGAATTTATACACTTTGATTTTCTTCCGTATCTTGCAAGGTTTGGCAGGCGGGGCTTTGTTGCCAACCTCTCAAACCTTAATCTATGAACAGTTTCCTAAAGAAAAAGCCGGCACCGCGGGAGCGATCTTTGGTATGTCGGTTATGATCGGACCCACATTAGGACCGACGTTAGGCGGATGGCTGACGGATAATTTTGGTTGGAGATCTATTTTCAATGTGAACCTGCCATTAGGTCTGTTGGCGATTGTCATCGGATTGATGGCTATTGAGAATCCACCATTTGCAAGCGGATCCAAAGAGGGTAAGAAGCCTTTCGATGTATGGGGTCTAACGTTCCTCGTTTTAGGCATTGGATGTTTGCAGTATATGCTTGAACGTGGCGAATCCAATGACTGGTTTGATTCGAAGGTGATTGTCGCTTGCGGATTGATTACTTTGATTTGCTTGCCGATGTTTATTTGGTGGGAATCAAAAATAAAAGCACCGATTATGAATGTGCGTCTGTTCCTGAATGGGGTCGTGGCTAACGGAGCCGCCTTGCAGATGATCTTGGGCTTTTTCCTTTATGGATTGGTGTTTGCCTTGCCCGTGTTTGTTGGGCAAACCTTCCACTATGATGCGACTCAAACGGGGATGCTCTTTATTCCAGGGTCCATCATCACTGCGATGATGATGCCATTTGTGGGTAAAGCATTAGGTAAAGGGGTCAATCCGAAGTTGCTGATTGCCATTGGCTTCTTAGGGGTGATGGGTTGTTTGTATATGTTTACTAAACTGTCACCGCTTTCTTCCAAGCAGGAAGTTTTGCTGGGACTGTATGTGCGCGGCTTTGCAATGGCATTCCTCTTTGTTCCTATCAACTCGTCGATCCTGTCGCAGTTTAATGGAATCACTATGGGTGAGGTGTCGGGTATCCTGAATCTTTTCCGTCAAATCGGGGGAAGTATGGGGATTGCCTTCATCGGTACTATGATGACAAAGGCTGGGAAACAACATTACTCAGACTTGGTTAATCATGTGACACTGTTGGATTTCAATACGTGGTCTGCCTATAACCAGACACTGAATAGCAGTAAGTTGAGCACATCTATGGGGATGGCAACGAAGGCAGACTTAGCTGTTCGCAGTCTGTATGGACGCGTACAAGCGCAAGCTTTCATGCTGTCTTTCCGGGAAATCATGTTCATTATTATGGCGGTGATGGTGACAGCCTTTATTCCGCTGTATTTGCTTAAATTCAAAAACAAAACAGTAAGCGTCGTGGATTCCCACTAGAAATTGCGGGATACGATCCGTAAAAAGAATAAAAAAGGGAAGCCAAAGCTTCCCTTTTTTATTTTCAATGATCTAAGTCGACTATTCTATTGTGTAGATGATTGTTTTGATTGTGCCTTTAGATGCGATGGCTTTAGCTAGGCATTCTTTGGCCGCTGCAAAATCAGAGGAGCCAGATTTTTTGCCGAAAGTGAAAAGAACGTTGCCGTTACCAAGCTCAGAAGAAACAACGCAATTGCCATCGTCGTACATCAACGGAGCGCGACCTGGAAGAGCCACTTCAACTGGAGATTTTGTGTATTTAATTGCGCAGAAGAAAGTGGAGCGCTCGCCGTCCATTTTGCTAGTTGCAGCTACGCAAAGGTTGTAAGCATCAGAGATTTCTCTTTCCACAGCGATAACGTTACCGATTTTACGATCAGAAGCGTGAGCAGAGAAAGCGATCAAAGTAGCTACTAGAGTGAAGATAAGTTTCATAAGACCCTCCTAGGATTTATTAGACTCAATAAGCCTTTCACTTTTTTCTGGAACATCCTAGGGTTTGGACGCTGTGTCTAATTTTTAGGTTTCAGCCTTCAATGCGCCGTGGGCCCAGGAAAGGGCCTGATATCCTGCCCAAAGAAATAAGAGAATCGAAGAAATAAGAACATCCGTCGGAAGAGAAGCGCGCATGGTGCTCGCTGCGTCTGCCCATGTGACCAGACCAATCCACAGAATATGCAAAGCCACTAAGACCGTAAAAAGCAGTTTCATCGAAGCTCCTAAAATTAAGGGGAGTCTTCAGGTTAGGGCCGAGAATCCGCGCCCATCAAGACATTGCGATTGAGGATGTCGTCAAACAGGATCAGGCAGAGTCAGAATTAATGCGCGGTCTTTGAGAACCACCATGGTGTGTTCAAATTGAGCGGATCGGTGATTGGGACCCGAGATCAGAGTCCACTTGTCATCTGCTTCGTCCACGAACTGTCCGCCCGTAGAAAGAAACGGCTCAATCGTAATAACGTGGCCCTCTTTAAGTCGGCGTTCATCAGAGCGGTCATAATAGCCAGCAATGAACTTAGGCTCTTCATGCAGGGATTTGCCTACGCCATGACTGCCAAGATTCTCGATAATAGTAAAGCCGTGCTCTTTAGCGACCTGCTCGATGTTGTAACCGATCTTATTAATTTTCTCTCCGGCTTTGACTCCGGAAATAGCAGACTCAAGAGCTAAACGAGTAGCTTCCAAAAGTTTGAAGTCCTCTTTGCGTCCTGGTGGAACAATGAACGATCCACCATTGTCGGCAAAATAGCCGTTTAACTCTGCGGAAACGTCGATATTGATTAAGTCACCTTTTTGGATTTTTTTGTCAGAGGGAACACCGTGGGCAACTTCGTGATTCAAACTAATGCAATTATAGCCGGGGAAGTTGTAAACCAACATGGGGCCAGAACGGGCACCATGTTTTTCAAGATAAGCCCCGCCCAGATTGTCCAATTCTTTTGTGGTCATCCCAGGTTCGACTTTTAAAGACATGTACTGAAGGCAATTAGCGACAACTTTGCCAATTTTTTTTAGTCCTTCGAGGTCTGCTTCTGTCTTTACGATCATAGGGGATGAGTCTACACTGAAAACCATGAAAGTTTCCAGTAATAACCACCGAACTCTGCGTCGCTCCGGAGCAAAGGAGCTTTTGCCGAAGGTCGCGACGTCTGACAATAAAGCAAGTCGCGGGCGCGCCTTAATTATGGCGGGTAGTCCCGACTTCCCAGGAGCCGGCGTCCTAGCGGCGAAGGCGGCTTTACGTGCCGGAAGTGGGTATGTGATGCTAGCCCAAAAAGGGCTGAGTCTGGATTCCTGGGCTTATCCTGATGTGATCCCCTACGATTTGAATAAAATGGATTGGCATCAGATTAAAGCACAGGCTGTCTTAGTCGGTCCCGGCTTTGGAGTGAATGCCTTCACAGCACAGATCATCAAAGATCTTAAGGCACGCCAAGTTGAAAACGTGATTCTGGATGCAGATGCCATCACGGTTTGTGCCGAAGAAGGTCTTTTTCCTTTGTTGCCTAGTTGGATTGTGACTCCGCATACAGGGGAGTTGGCGCGCAGCCTGGGATGTTCTGCTGACGAAATCAATGCGGATCGTGAAACGGCGGTCGTGAAAGCACAACAGCTTATGAACTGTGTGGTTTTGCTAAAAGGACATCACACTTTGATTCGCACGCCGACGCGTACTTATTTAAATACCACCGGCAATGCCGCTCTAGCAAAGTCAGGTACTGGTGATGT
>JBJTMR010000283.1:0-5458 GCA_046070625.1 Bdellovibrio sp.
CTGCAAGAATCCTAAAAGGTTTAACTTCACAACTGTCGCAAAGCTCTGGGGTTCGTAGTGCTTGACTGACTCTTCCGTGAAAGAATTCGAAAATCCAATCCGGCGCATTTGCGTTCGAATCCACTCTTGATCTGCGGCAAGCAAATCAGAATGCTTTGCGCGCGCGGTGTATCCAACACTGGATGTGAACATAAAGAGTAAGATTATCAAGAAAGCCCGTTGCACCGAATTCTCCTCTGCCCATAACCCCGAAAGAACATGCTATGCTAAACAACGGTGTGATGACTTCTTAAGATTGAAAAACGGTTCTCAAGTCGTAGGACAAAGGTAGGGATTTCTGACCATTATCTTGAGGTAACGATCACAACTCAGGCACCAAAAAAACTAAACTCTGTTAAGCTTAAGTACGTTCCAATCAATATCTTATGAACAAATATAAGTTTATATTTTTTTCTTAGAACTCAATTCTTTGTTGAAGCCCAAGCTTACAATCCTGCATAATTAATTTTATGTTTAAATCTGCTGTCTGGACAGCTCGAGTCTTCTTGGTTTATAGCCTAATATGTATGGCAGCGTTTCTTATGCTTCGAACGATCATCGGGTATACGACCTTTAAAACTGACATCCAATTTTTAAGTAAGACTACATTGATAACTCCCTCTGACAGATGGCTTTCTATATCCATACATTCTCGGCTGTCTTTACTTTGTTTGCTGGGTTCACTCAGTTCTCTGAGCAGTTTTTAAAGGACTTTCGCCGCTGGCACGTCTCAAAACCAGGATTCATTCCCTATCTTAAGATAAAATCTTGGAGAAAAAACCATCATCTGCAATAGGCTCGATTTAACGTCCAAATATAGCCGG
Organism: Bdellovibrio sp.; assembly: GCA_046070625.1. Classification (GTDB taxonomy): domain Bacteria; phylum Bdellovibrionota; class Bdellovibrionia; order Bdellovibrionales; family Bdellovibrionaceae; genus Bdellovibrio. The sequence continues at coordinate 864 of JBJTMR010000283.1, forward strand.
TATCAGGATTGCATTTTCGGTTCGGCAAGTGACTAACCAAACCCTAACTAAGGAATGAAAATGAAAAATGCTATCACAACAGTTACGAAACTTTTGTCTATTACTACAGTTCTTTTATCGGCAAAGGCAAATGCAACTGAGGTTCAACAACCTAACAGAGAATTGCCAAACACTGAAGAAGTTCAGTCTCAACTAAAAATGGTCGGCTTTGCTCCTTCCAAAGCTATCAACACTCTTGAGGCACTTTCAGAAGCAGGCGCAAGTCATTTCAATGAGCAGGGAGCAACTGAAGTTTCTGTTTCTAGCATGGGCAAAGTAATCCAAGCGGCAAATAAAGATAAGCTGCAAGTAAGCATCTTGCCTTCAAACAAAGAGGCTTATGTCCTTGTAAAATTCATCGAAAAACCGAAGGTATCTGCTGAATTGGATAGCAGTCAAAAAGTCAAAGTACGAAAGCTTTCAGGAAAGTATCAACTGAAATGCGACGGTGGAACGACTGACATGATGCCTTATTAACAAATTACCTTAAGGAGTATCGTATGAAAAACCAGAGTCTTAAAAAGAATATCTCAACTCATGGCGATACTCCTCGACACTTCGCCAATCCCCTCGCAACACAGTTGTCAGGCCTGAATATTGAAGACCTTCTAAAAAAACTACCCACGATTTGCAAGTGTCCTGCAGATCTAAGAATTGCCAAAAACGGAGAGCTTGCTCCAGCCGAATCGTTCTTTAACGAGGCTCTTGGCAAAATTGAATTTGATAAAGTCTATGAATACTATAACTCTGGTTTTACTTTGATTGTCCAAGGTCTTCAGTCTTCGATGGACTCGTTCAAAGGAAAATTCATCAGCTCTTTTCCAGAAACTGAAAATTTCAATAAATTCCAAATCAACGCCTACATCACTCCTGCTGGAGAAAATGGATTTCCAATTCATTGGGACCTTCATGAAGCATATCTTTTACAGCTTGAGGGAGAAAAATCATGGACTTTGTGGAATGCGATCGATGAGAAACCATTTTTTTCTGCCGACATCATTGGTTGCCAAAGCCTATTGGAAGACATTGAACGATACACATCTCCAAGTTTACAACTAAATTTAACTGCCGGGGAGATTCTATACATCCCTCGTGGAACTCTACACAAAGGAACTTCATCCAATCACGCTTCAATGCATATCACAATTGGATGCAGACCTCTAAACGTACTTGATGCTCTTCGTGCTCGCTATGCCTCTCGTAACGGCGCCCATACACTACAGAATTTTTTATTTTCTCATATGAATAGAAACTCTTATTTAGGTGACGCCTCATATCTGGAAGATCTTAATTTTTTAATTACTGAATTCGAGACGACTTATGAATCATAACCTAAACCTAGTACGGAAAATAAAAAAGCACCTTCGCAACGAATCTAATATTTTGATAGGTTATATTGGAGGTTCTCTTGCTAGACAAGTTCAAGATTCACTAAGTGACATCGACATCTGCCTTATGGGCAATCGCATTTTGTCCATTGATGAACGCAAAGAAATGTATCTATCTTGGGGTGTCGACGAAATTTTAATTCTTGATGAAGCGACCACCGAGTCTTTATCAGGAGTAGCCGACGCCATTCTTATTGACAATACTAAGGTGGATATCAACACCCTTAGCTTCCAAATGATTGATGATTTAGTTCGTAATAATGATCAAATTGAAAACCTGACGCCCAATTTAAGCGAACTGTTTTTCGCATTGAACATGGCTACTCCCATTAAGGGAAATCACATTCTGGCAGAACTGTTGACCTTTATAAAGGCTCCTACATCAGCTCAATTGCAAAATTCAGTAATTCAGTATTTACTTATGGAAGAGAAGTTAGATACATTTAAAAAAGCACATTTGAGAGGTGATCATTTACAGATGGCTAAAATGAGTGTCGTCTTTTTTGAAAGGCTCTATTACACGGTAAATATAGTATCCGGTAGATACTTTCCTGGGCTAAAACGCAGCCAGCTATACATCCAAAGATTTAATCTTCATTTAATCATGCCGGGAATAGAAAAATTCTGGTACATGAGCGACCAGGAAAAAATTGAGTTTTTAACGTCTTCCTTTTCTCAAATTCTACTAAAGGGCTTGGTTGATAGAAGTGCATAAAGTTCTTTTCGCCAACGACATCGTATTAAGGCAGGCCGATACTTCAATGGCTAAGTCCGTATTTTCTTTGATAGAACTCAATCGGAGCCGTCTTGAGCCCTATTTATTCTGGACAAAATCCATCACTCAGATTTCCGACCAATTGAACTTTTATAAAAAAGCTGCTCAAGATTGGAACGACAATATCGCGTACCACTATGTCATTGAATATAAAGGTTCGGTCGCTGGCGCCATTTCGGTACATTCAATTAGTTCTGACCGATCAACGTGTGAATTTGGTTTTTGGATTGATCAAAAATTTGAAGGGAAGAAAATAATTTCTTCAGCTGTCTTGGCAATGGAGACAACCCTGCGTGATAAAGGTTTCAAGATGATCAAGTTGCGCATTCATAAAGACAACATTCGGTCCATTTTAAGAGCAGAGGCAAGTGGCTACATTTTAGTATCTGAGACAGCCGAATCCGTGCTGAGACATTATATTAAACCGCTAGATCGGATCGGATAACTTTAGACATAAAAAACCGAAGCTTTCGGCTTCGGTGCTTTATTTCTGAAACACTGCCATTTCTTAAAAAATGGCGGGGTGGACGGGACTCGAACCCGCGGCCTTCTTCCAATATTCATCACCTAATACCGATTAAATGGCCAAAATCCAAAAAGTCCTGAAAAATCACATCTACCAGAATATGGTTGATATGAACCACTTTCTGGTAGTATCATCTCCGCATGCTAGAAAAAATTTTTGGAAATAAGACAGCAGAAAAGGTCCTTCTTCACATCTATCATTACGGCGAATCTCACGCGTCTGGGATCGCGCAGGATTTTGATATGGCTTTAAATCCTATCATCCAACAGCTCAATCGTTTCGAATTAGCTGGTGTTTTAGTCTCAAAGGAAGCTGGTAGATCACGGGTATATTCATTCAATGCAAAGTCCCCGCTAATGAAACCAGTAAGGGAGTTAATCGAACTCACCTACGAAGCTATTCCCTTATCAGAACGCCAAGCTATTTTCCAAAAACGCCGTCGTCCAAGACAAAAAGGGAAACCTGTTAAATGATCGAGCCTCGATGGGAATCTTGCACTGAAGAGGAAGTTTGGAAGTACGTAGCCTGGCATCTTGCCAAAAATGGAATTGAAACTATTTTGGTTTAAATATAAAAAAACCGAGAACATTGTCTCGGTGATTTCTGACCAGGAACCAAACCTTGAGGGGTCAGCCATGTTTTCAGAGAAAAAATGGCGGGCCAAATGGGACGAGTTTAGAACTCTAACAAGAGACCTGCCATAATCTGACAGGTCTCTGCTGGCCTCAGTTGGTCTTGCCGTAAGCCCACTCTTCTAGTGTCCACAGCTTCTCACAGCGATGCTTCAGAAAAAGATCAATCATCGGTTTGTTGGCTGTACTTGTTCCGCCGACATACTCAACTCCTCCTTGCGACCTGAGCATTGTAAAGCCATGGCGATGCACCCATTGTCCCAGTTGCCGACTTCGATACTCTGGCATCAAGCCCATATACGCTAGTCTTGACCAGCCTGTTTCTCTCTCAACCTGTGCCACGCATATTGCCGTAGGTTGATTTTCGATCCATGCGATATGAATGCAATCCATTCCATGAGAGAGCTCATCATGTTGAATCCAATCCGAAATGAAGGCAGGCGCGGAGGCAGCGCTTTGAGAATAAAGAGAACCCTCTGTAACTCGGACCACGAAATTTGCTAGGTCGTCTTCGGACCATTTTAGTTCAGTACAGGATTTCCAAGACAGTGGAGAGTCGTCGCTGCCCGGTAACTCACTGACCTCAGATCTGAATTCGACTCGAGAGTCTTCAATTTTAAAGTCGAGCTTAGATAAGATATTTGAAAACTTAGAATGCTCGTAGTCAGTTCTAAGTCGAACCACTATCTTAGTGGCCCCGTTTTCGGAGGCTTTCTTAAATGCCGAATCAAAAAGATCTTCCCAGGCTGTCGCCGCAAATGAGAATTGCGGTTTATTGTACTTAATCGCCCACGTATTTTGTTCGAGATGCTCTGTCGCGACAATAGCTTTGTTTGAGGATGCTACATCCTCAAACTCAAAACGAAATGAATTCATTAGAACTCCAGTTATTTTTTTGAATTAAAAATGGAGTCTTCGTTAATCAGAATTAAAGCGTGATCAAGGAAGACGCCGAAATTGAAAAAGTAGAATACATACAGTCCCCCTTTGTTGATTGGAGTCTTTAGATTGAGGAAAAAGTAGAGGAGTGTCAAATACTCAGATTTTAGACATAAAAAAACCGAAGACTAAGCTTCGGTGATTTATTTCAGAGACGTTAGCCATGTTTTCAGAGAAAAAATGGCGGGGTGGACGGGACTCGAACCCGCGGCCTTCCGCGTGACAGGCGGACGTTATAACCAACTTAACTACCACCCCGTGGTGTTTTGGAGAATTTGTTATAGCGATTGTGATTG
>JBJTMR010000284.1:0-2553 GCA_046070625.1 Bdellovibrio sp.
CTATGCTCGCCAAATCAACTCCCTCTTTACCCAATTCAAACCGCACGATGACCGCGCTCCTGAAACGGAAAGAAAAGACGCTTTATTCACGTGTTTTTACGTTTTGAAAAATTTGATGATCATGCTAGCGCCATTTGTTCCGGCAACAATGAATGAGCTTCGCAAATCTTTGAATCTTCCAGAAAGCGTCTTCCGCGCTGAGGAATTGGGAACCGGAATTCCAGCAGGTCACCAAATCAACGCCAAGGGAGTTTACTTTCCAGCTGTCGCCGAGGAAGCCATTGAAGGTTCCTCGGAGCTATAGACCGATGATTCCCCTCGACTCTTAAGGGAGAAGTGTTGGGACCATTGTACGATAACGATTGTTTACCTTTTGCCATATATTTGAATGAGGCCCTGTAATTCCATCAGGGCCCGATGAACCAGCGACTCCACGGAATCTTGGATCATTCTGACCACCGGGTAAGAATTGCCGTAAGTTCGGTGCACCCGGTTGTCCTGTCGTCGAACCAAGACCACCACTTCCAGCATAGCCACGACCACCACCGTATCCGCCACTACCTGAACCTGAAAACCCGGATCCGCCACCACTGCCACCATAAAAACCAGCATTAACAGAATGTCCCTTATCAGCATCCCCAGCGGCATAACCACCGCTGCGCGAACCGGCCCCGCCCGATGAGCCACTGCCACCAGATATACCAGCGCCGCCACCTTGTTTGCCGCTCACCGCACCACTGCTATAATCAGTCGATCCGGCTTTACCCTGAGCAATGGGATCTAATCCCGGGATATCTGAACTACCAGCATCACTGGTCGTTTTATTGGCTAAACGGGCACTCGGATCTGAGCTGCTAAATGAACTACTGGAAGCCGATGCTCCTTGGATATTCGTGGAGCATGAAGGATCTGATGGATTCTTTGTACATATACAAACTTTATTCGATGCCATGGACGGATTTGAACAATCCATTAGTGCGGCAGGCTTACAACCTGGCAAATTCGGATTGGTTTTGCAGATTGCAGGAACATCTCCCGCCGAGGTTAAAGATGCGCACTGGGAAGCATTATTCAAAGTTTGTCCAATGTTCATAATCGCTTGATTCGCCTCACCAATCTTCGCGTCGAATTGGGAGCACTTTGCCACTTCTGCTTGAGCAGCACCGGACTCAGCGCCTTGCGGATCACACATTGGATTTGCTTTTAAATAGTCCACTACTGCCGCACAAGAGCTTGAACACTTTCTAATTGAATTTGAACAATTGAGTCTAAAGCCAGCCAACGCCGCATTTGCTGCTGTCGAAACCTGACCAACGCCAGAGCATGCTGCCTGAATGCTCGCAGCACTTTGTTGACCAAAAGCTAAGCTAAGCTGAGATGCGGCACTAGACACTTTATTCATCCCACTATCTTTGTTGGCGTCGCAAGAGGAGCTCGTTGAAGTATACTGATTAGCGCAAGACGATTTCAGTGACTCTAGCTCTGCACAAGGACTTGAACTAGTCTGAGGATTTTGCGTAACTGGCCCATAGCGATTCGTACAAGAGGATTCGCATATGCCGATCTCTTTCGGATCCGTTAAATTCAAAGAGCAATTTTTTACGCAGGTATTTGCATCCCCGGCGCCTTCAATAAGCGTTGCAAGATCAGATTGGAAACCATCCGGATCATTATAGTAGTCAAAATTATCGGATGATTGGCTTGCCGCAGGCTTAGGAGAACTCGCGCGACGTGTTTTTTGCAGCGCAAAAGCCACATCAGAAATTACTGAAACAGCAAAAGCAAAAACAAATGCCTGAATATAAATCGACGATACAACATTCCCCGGTTTCATACGAAACCTATCGGCACAACGGAGCTAGTCCTTTAAATAGGCTACGCAAATCTCAAAATGAAACGCCAAAAATAGAAAATCCTAGCCCTAGGGAAGGAATGTTGGAACACATCCTTACTGGCCCAAAACAGATGACGCTCATCTCAAAGAGAAACAATCCTTAGGAAGATATTGATGATCAAGTTCATTTTAGTCGATATATAGATATCGTCACAGGAACTATCTACGGGAGAATCAATGAAGAGTCTTTATAACTTTACCGTCAATGATGCATCAGGAAAGCCTATTTCTCTGGAGACACTTCAAGGAAAAGTTGTGCTTATCGTAAATGTCGCCAGTAAATGCGGATATACGCCACAATATAAAGGTCTCGAGGAACTTTTTAAGACTCACGAAGACCAAGGTTTCACAGTTCTTGGGTTTCCCTGCAATCAATTTGGTTCCCAAGAGCCCGGCAGCAACGATGAGATTCAACAATTTTGCGAGTTAAATTATGGAGTCACGTTCCCGGTCATGGCAAAAGTCGACGTCAATGGCAGCAACGCAGATCCTGTATATCAATGGCTGAAATCCTCAGCCCCGGGAATATTAGGCACTGAAATGATCAAATGGAATTTTACGAAGTTTTTGATTGGTAAAGATGGCCAAGTCTTGAAGCGCTACGCCCCTCAAGATAAGCCAGAAGATTTAGTTAATGATATCAAAAAGGCTCTCAGTTA